>NZ_BIXY01000021.1 GCF_008326305.1 Dictyobacter arantiisoli
TGCTGTTCCTCCTCGAGAGTCCAATCAGAAAACATCTTGTTCTCTCAAATATGGAGCAGCATCGATCATTTTGCAAGCGCATCTGTTGTTACAAGCCCTCTCTATTTTGGACCAAACTTAGGCGCACGCGCCTGCCAGCAGGTGAGCAGCAAGATCCCGCTGGGAGTTGGGGGTTGACACTCTCTTAGATCTATCCTGGCAGTCGTTTTCCTCACAGTAATAGTACGTGAAAATGGGAAAGATTGCATATCATGTATTTATATATAGGTACATGATATGCACTAGTAAGGGAAATAATAGAGCGATCAGCCCTGCTTAACGATGGCCTCCACCAGTTGGGCGTTGGATGGTGTTTTTTCAAAGAGTTGGATAACTTGTTCTGAGGCATCACGGCGGGGAATATCGGCCATACGACGGCGTACAATGGACATAGCTTGTAACTCGGTGGGCGTCAATAAGCGTTCTTCCTGGCGAGTGCTCGATACCGTCACATCAATCGCTGGAAAGATACGGCGATCAGCCATCTCGCGTGAGAGACGCACTTCAAGGTTGCCGGTTCCTTTAAATTCTTCATAGACAACCTCATCAAGACGGCTGCCTGTTTCGACCAGGCAACTGGCTACAATAGTCAGGCTGCCTCCTTCTTCAAGGGTACGGGCCGATCCAAAGACGCGGCGGCCAATTTCCAGCGCATGTGCGTCGATGCCGCCTGAGAGTGTACGGCTGCTATGACCACCACGCTGATTGCGTGACCACATATCGCTATTCAGATTGTGGGCACGGGCCAGACGTGTCAAAGAGTCGAGCAATATCACAACGTCGCGTCCTTGTTCAACCTCACGCTTTGCATCATGGAGGGCCTGTTCAACGATGATGCCGTGTTTTGAGGATTGCTGATCAAAGCTTGAAGCGTAAAGTCGTACTTGAGGACCACGTACCTCTGTTCGCCAGTCTGTAACCTCTTCTGGCCGTTCATCGACCAGGCAAAGGTACAGGCGTACCTCAGGAAAGTTTTGCTGTATGGCTCCTGCGATCTGGCGCAAAATCGTCGTTTTTCCAGCCTGGGGAGGAGCAACAATCAGCGCGCGCTGCCCGAAGCCGAGGGGAACCAGAAGATCAACGATGCGTGATGCGATTGGTTGCTTCCCGGTTTCTAATGTAATACGACGATTTGGGTGGATCGGAGTGAGCTTCTCAAATGGAGTATGTGTAGATGCCACTCGTCATGGATCTCCTATCAACTACTAGGGGATATATTACTCATACTGTACCACATCCGTCAAACTTGTGGGAGCTTCTACCTCGCTCAAAAGTATTTGTCCCTCATGGATCGGACAGGATGTGGCGTGTTGTTGATATGGAATCGCGGACACTGGATGGGCTGTGTAACTGCTTAGAGACTGGCCCGCACTGTGTTGATCTCTGGCAAGAATCTCTTGCAGAAAGTTTTCGAGTTGTTCCTGGAATTTGTAGTGTGTTTCTGTATTATTAATAATACGCACATGTTGCTCTTGAATGCCATAACTGCTTAGCAGGCGATAGAGCAGCAAGGGATCGTACTCTTGCTGGTAGTAGCTACGTAGCATGGCTTCAGAGATAAAATGATCGTTTCTGGTCGTGGGATGATAGGCGCGGTTGTGAACTCGCCTGACGCAGGTGTCCAGATCAGCGTTGAGGAAGAGAAAATAGGCATTGCGTAAAAATGAGCACTGGAATTGTTGCAGGGCTTGAATATAATCGTCGCGCGCAAACTCCAATAATACTAATTTGCGAGGATGTGCACTATAAATACGCGCTTCATATTCAATTGCATGTAGTGCTGTATCTAATACTGAAAAATCCAGCACGTCAAAACCACCATAGCCAGTAGGTTTGAATTTTATCTGTTGTGTATCAGCCTCAAATTGAGACCGTAAAAAAGGATAGTCATTAATATGGATCGTAGACCAGCCCTGCTGCTGGCTCAGGAGATGAAGATAATGGGCAGCCGTTGATTTCCCTGAACCGGGACGGCCTAATAAGAACAGAGTCATTGCCATGGACGATACTCTCCCATCTGCGATCACCTCTTACTCTAATCCTCTAACATAACTATAAATAATGTAATGAATAAGTTTATCTATGTTGGCGTGAGCCAGGGAAGGAGGAGGTGCTGCTATCGGTAATTGATATTAATATACACGTAACGTGCGCATGGCAAGTGTAGTAACAGAATAGAACTTTGTGCAGGTTTCTGACTTTCTATCAAAAAATACTTGAAGCAGTAGTAAGGATGTTGGATAGAATCGCCATAGAGGTTATTTGTGTTTTAATGGTGACCAGCGAATAAAATTGCGCTGGTCATAATCCCAGGTGACCACAACATTGCCACCCTCGATCTGGCCTTTAACCAGTGCGACATCCAGAGCTGAAGTAATAATCGAACGCACTTCGGGTAATGCATATTCGGGGATATGCTCACGGAGAATCTCAGCTAGCTTGGGATATTCATAGGCAGTGATGCCCAGACGAATGCTGACATCAGTCATTTCCACCACGCTCTCAGTACGGATCTGTTGTTCTGCATAGACGCGCAGGGCATCTAATTTATAGGGACCCATGGCACCCATACGCAGGCGTTCAGCATGTTCGCGTGCCTGCTCGAGTGAAGTATTTTTCAAGAGAATAAAGAAGCGATCAGCATAGATATGGTAGAGTTGACAATCGGGATATTCTCTGAAAAAGGTCCGAATCTGTTCCTGTACGCGCAAGCCTACCTCACGCGTCAGATTGCGGGCCAGGCGATCCCCGTATTTGTGAGCCAGGCTATTATATTTGTCAATGTCCAGCGCGATAAACGAGAGCACCTTATCTCCCTGTGGCTCGTCCGGGGATTGTCTTGTGGCAAGAGTTTGAATCTGCTGCAGGATGGCTTCTACATCCCTGTTAAAGTCATTTTCTGAGCCAAAGTTTTCAAATAGAGCATCCACTACTTCTGGGTTTTTAAGTATTTCTGTGAGGTGTCGAGTAGATTGTTTACGAATAGTGTAGGTTTTAAGCAGTTCTTCGATCATACGAGCTAGAATCCGTAACAGCCGTTGATCGTGTTGTGTAAAGGCATCCTGGAAGTGGGAGGCAACATAGAGCACGCCCAGCGGTACACCATCCTCGCCCGAGAGCGGCATTGCCAGGGCTGAACGCAACGGTATGTCGAGATCACGTACCATGGATTGAGCATCAGTTGTTGGGATATTTGGCTCATAAAGGATATGGCGGCTCTGTAAGGCCCGGATGTAGAGATAGTTAGCATGTTTGTCCAGGGCGGTGAAGGCTGATTTCGTGGGTGAACTGGCAGCTTGATTATGTGCTCTCAGCGTGAGATTGCTCATCGTAGCGGGTTGCGATGCCGTACGTGGGAGCAAGATCCAGCAAAAGCGCCAGCGAGCCTCTCCTGATGCGTTATGTCCCCCCAGATGGACTATCATATCGGCCAGCCCATTTAAAATCGCATCATCATGATTCATACTGGTATAGAAATCCGTTGCGGAATCGCTAGTATCGCGCATACCAGTTCCCAGGCAGGCGCGTGTCAGAGTTACCTCTTCATAGAGGGGATTGAGGAGATTGCATACGGTCTCTACCACCTCGCTGCTCAGGGTAAGAGGACTCATCTCGCGCTGTAAGATGATCATTGTCTTATTGGCTGCCTGATTGGCCCGGGTGGAAGCACTCCGCATAGCTTGCAGGGCTTCCACCCGGAAGTCCGAGCTATATTGGAACCAGGGCCGGGTCGTCAGGAGTGCATGTGAGGTTCCATGCTGGCTCAACCAGCCGACTAACGATTCGCCCAGCGTTTCCACATCCTCAACGCGTTGAATCCTATCGCTGGTGGTGGTCGGTGAGAGGGGTAAAATCAAGCCAGCCGTCGTATTCAAAAAATCCTCGCATATCAGCTTTAAAGCCATATGCAACACATGCGACACAAAATAGTTCCAGAAAACGGTGGTCCGTGCCTGGGCAATCCGTTGATTGATCGAAGGTTCGGTAGTCGGAGTATGGAGATAGTGATTTAATATTTGTTCTGCATGTTCGTTTGTCTGCACGGCATCTCTAGGGGTTCGGATCGCATGCCAGAGCTTATAGATGTCGGTGGGAATATCGTTGGCTGCATAGCCTGCATTGATCAGTTCGCGGATAATCGCCAGTTTATCGAGTTCGGTAGGAGTATAGAGTCGGCGCCCTTTGGGACCGCCGGGGCGCAAAGGATGAAGAATGCCATATTCTTCCCAATCGCGTAACTTATTTTCGGTAATACCAAATAGCTCGGCCGCGCGACTGATGGTAACCGTAGCTTCATCACGCCCTCTATGGATATTCTGCAAAATACGTTCCTGGACATCTTCTTTTTGCAAATGTTCCTGTATTAATTGCTTGCTTCGCACATCCATCTGCACCTCTCTAAAAGAGTGGAGAAAACTTGGGGCCGATGTAATACAAGTTCAATGGTATCATAATTGTATGAGTTTGTATAGGTGATTTTAAGACAAAGAGTCAGGTTTTTTATTAAAGAAACATAAAAATAATTTGTAATATCAGATTAATTTATGATAAATGCTTTGTGTGAGGAAAGTTCTGTGTGGTATGAGTGAATATACAGGTGGCGTGAGGAAACTTGTGGAAAGTTATCTCTTGCTCTTCTGTATAGATAACTTTCTTGCATGGTATTGACAAAAAATCTATCCTAAGGTACCATTTACATAAAATAGAGTAATTTTCTTATGGATTGTGAACATTCTTGTGGGCACGCCTTCTAGAGGGAGGAAATTTGTCCCGGTACTGGACGTTGCAAGAGGCTATTAATTTCGTACATCGGAAAAGAGAGTAGTTTAGCAAAAGGTCGCCTGATTTTTTTACGCAAGAGCTAATAGTATTCCCAGGAGGATCTCTCATGTTAGCAGATGCGACATCTACTCATTTTGATGAGTGCGATATGGTGCATGGGCAAAGCTGGTTCGATCTGTACATCTGGTTATTACCACTGACAGAAATCTGGGTACGTGACGCACATGTCTCATCCTGGTATGGACAGCAGAAAGAGATTGCTGAGGATATCGCTCATGAGGCGGTATTGCGTACCTTTCGTTATCATCAACGCGCCTGTTGCGGCGAGCTGCCTCCCATCGGTTCACTGAAGGCGTTGAGCCGTGTGATTGCACGGAATTATTTTCGCGATTGGCGTAAAAAAGATTGGTGTCTGGTGCGCTCGACGCAAGATGACAATGAGCAGCATTGCATTGATGGCAGCGTATTAAGTTTGGATGTGGTGGATGCGGCTCAAATTGCGCTGGACCATTTGATGCTCGATGCAATTATTGTCATGGTTGCCCGGGTCGTTGCCAGGTTTCCCCGGGGACAAAAGGCCGCTCTGCTGACGGATCTGGCTAATATGTCTGATCTGGATGGGGAGCCTACACTGCTCGAGCAAGCCTTGTCGGATGTGGGTGTACATTTGAGAGATTACAGGCGTCCTCGCTCAGAGGATCCGACGATTCGTGGTCGCGATGCTGCCCTGCGCAGTATTGCTTATAAGCGTTTGAGGCATGAGGTTATTTTGTAAGCCTGTTGTATCAGGCAAGCTTGCCAGTAGAATTTTCCGACGCCCTGCGAACAAGAGACTATACAGTCTTTTGTTACGCGGGCGTTTCGTTTCCTCGTTGAATTAATTTGCTTGCTTATGCATGAGTGAGCACTTTCTGGGGGATTATCGTTTGTTGAAATTCCCTTTGAAAGAGTTGCTTGGCAAAGTCCTCAATAATGTCTAAGAGAGCTTGTAAGTTCCCCGCGTTGCGGAAGGCTCGCACCTCTTTATAGATTTGTTGCTCGGATCGCAGGTGGGCGTTCATATGTGAGCACATATATAGCCAGTTGTCGTGATCATAGTAGGTTCGCATGATATAGTCCGACACGAAGTGGTTATTGGTTACCTCTGATGACTCTATGCGCTGATAGATACGATCAATGCATGTATCTAGATCGGCATCGACAAAGAAGACATAAGCATCCTGTAAAAAACCTGCGCTAAATTGTTGTAGCGCCTGCCAGTAGTCATTGCGAGCAAACTCAATTGTGACAATCCCATCTTGTTCCAGATTTGCCAGCGCCTGCACCTGTTGTTCCAGTATGTGAAGGGCCGTGTCAAAGACTGATAAATCTAACACATCAAAGCCTCCATAGGCCGTCGTGCGAAAGCGGATATGTCTGGTATCTTCCTGAGACATACGGTGTAGAATTCTATAGTCATCCATATGGAGAGCTGTAAAATTACTCTGGCGTGCTAACTTGAGAAGATGATGAATTGCAGTTGTCTTGCCACTTCCGGGCCGCCCTAAAACGAATACCTTCACTAACATCAGTCACATTCCTCCATCTACCATCTGTGTTTTAGGATCTATCTATTTTTTTGTTGTTCCTCCCCTGACTGATGCGGCGTATAGGTCTGGGTAATTGGGTCCCAGGCATAAATGATATTTCCTCCGGTGTCCGTACCTAATTTGAGCGCAAACTCTAATGAATGGTAGAGCGTCGAGCGCACATCGGTCACCGACCGCATGTGGTGAGGGGCTAAAAACTCGGCGAGTTTGTCATAGGGATACCAGGTCACGCCCAGATGCACCGATATATCGGGCAGGGTCAGTGCCGCACCTGGCAGATCTGATTGTTTTACCGCGATACTGCCTTCCAGGGCTTTGCGCAGGCGTTCAGCATTGTTTTTCGTCCGTTCAAGAGTAAAGCCGCGTAGCAAGAGGCAGTAAATACCGCCATAAATATGATATAACTGGCAGTTTAAATGATTTGAGAAGAGCGCAGGCAAAAGATCATGGATACGTAATCCAATGGCTTTATGTAAATGATGGAGCGTTTGATCTCCATAGCTATTCGCGATCAATTCCTGTACCATACTATCAATATCTATAGCGATAAAGGATATTTCCTTCACCGGCCCATCCATTTCCGTAGGGATGGTCCACACCTGTTTATGGGTCACCTGTCCTTTAATCGTGTGTAAGATTTCCGCCAGATCCTGCAGAAAATCATGCTCGGAAGCAAAATCTTTAAAAAGAGGATCAACCGTACCAGGATCTTCTAGTAGATCAGCAATGGTATCCGAGATATGTTGTCGGATACTGTAAGTATGTAAGAGCTCTTCGCAGATCTTGCCAATCATGCGCAGGATGCGTTGATCTTCTTCGCTGAAGGCGTCACGCTCATACGAGGTAACATACATGACCCCCAGAGGAAGTCCGGTCTCACCTCCAATAGGAACTGCTATGTTCGAATGAATCGGCCCCTCGATCTCACGATGGAGGGCCAGGATATCTTCACGGGCCAGCTCTGGCCGATAAATGATGTGGCTGCTCTGATAGGCACGCAGGCTCAGGCTGGTCACATGGCGCTCGGGTGATACAGAGGTAACCCCGATAGTATGGCGCGCATGCTGGCTTTTCGCCCGGACGACCAGGCTGCGTTGTTGTAAAGGCACATTTGTGTTAGTAGGTAAGAAGATGCAGCAATCTTGCCAGCGCGTCTGCCCATCGGCGTTCTTACCACCCAGGCGAATCGTCATGTTTGTCAGACCGGTCAGAACGGCATCGGTCAGTTTGGGTGTGAAATCCATGCCAGGAGCGATAATATCCTGCATACCTTCGCCTATATAGTGATGCCAGTGCATTTGCTCTTCATAGAGTGGTTCTAGCAGTCGCAACACAGTGCGCACTGCTTTTTCATTGTGGCGAACATGTTGAATCTCATCACGTTGTACTACAATCAACGTCCGCGTTGCCAGTGAAGCTGGTAGTTGCATACGTAGCTCAGGAGGGCATAAGGGTAGTACAATATAATCGCTGGGATATTCAAACAATGGTTCGGGGGTCAGAAACGTAAAAAACGCCCGTGTCTGACCGAGCCAGCCGATTAATGATTCTCCAAGCGTGCGTAAGTTGGCAGGGTCCAGCGACGGCTCATCGGGACGATAATCGTGCGCGGGCAGAATCAGGCCTGCATAAAAGCCTGGGATATCTTCATAGATCAGCAACAGCGCCAGCCAGAGCACACGCGAGGCATAGACGCGCCAGGGTAACGACTCGCGGTAGGCGATAGTAACACGCTTATTGATATGCTCGGTTTGTGTTGCTAGATCGCCAGGAATATCCGATGGAAGCGTATAATCCGTTTCCTCTTCGAAAATCTGTTGTGAGGTATTCAACGGTGATGCCAGTGCCGACCAGATTTCATCAATATTGGGAGGGATAGCCCCTGGTGTCAGATGAGCCTCATCAAGCAGCTCGCGAATAATCGCGAGTTTATCCAGTTCTGTAAATGAATACTGGCGCTGGCCCGTAACTTGCCTTGCGTCAGTGCCTTCCCTTGGGCGTATCGGCTTAATCAACCCCATCTTCTCCCAATCACGTAGCTGGCTTTCGCTAAAGCCAAACAAGCGCGATGCCCGTCCTATTGTAACAGTGACCTCGTTGCGGCCTCTCTGGATGTTATGGTAAACACGTCGTTGCGCGACCTCATCTTTGAGGTGCCTGGCAATCCGTTGTAGGTTGCGCTCATCCATCGCCATATTTCCTCAAAAAAAATACAGGGGTTCTAAAAACCCGCGTATTTCCGAATACCCGCCTATAATAACACACGCTTTAATAGCTTGTACACCTGTATATGACGTTTTGGCAATTGGTAGATTAAAAAAACTCTTGCTCTGCATGGAAAAGCTAATAGTGGGTGTGATCTTCTTTCCTATAGATAGGACGTTCTTGCTCAGATTTTTTAACTATGTGTCTGTTTTGTACCGGTACGATGGTGAGGAATGTTGATAGCACGGTAAGGATTCATGAGCGAATGTGATTTTTCGTATGCTTGTATACTTATAGTTATTAAGATTTTTGGTGAATTGCCTTAAAAACATCAGCCAACCCTAAGAAAACATTGAATTACTAACTCTAGTATGCTATAAAATCTATTAGGATAAGTGAAAGTCCAAGAACGGTGTGAAGTGTTCTATGAGAAAATTTGCTAGTGTGCTAAATATAGACGTGAGAGAGAATATCTTATCTGGTAGAGAAGAGCGAGCAAAGCATTTGAGCAGGTTATTTAGCAGATAAGTTGTTCTGCGGAAGCCTGACTTTCCTGGAGGTTACGACTCATGGCTGTCTATCGACCGGTGGTACAGACGAATGATCGCCAGACGGTGAGCGATCGTGTATGGGGCGAATTATATAAGACCTTGCGCCCCTATATTCTTGGATGGGTATATTCCTCTGGTGTTACTTCCTGGCATGGCCAGGAGCTTGATATCGCTGATGATATATTGCAAGAAGCTGTGATTCGCACAATGAAGTATACGCGACTGGCAGAAAGTGGGGGGGGATTACCTATTCATTCAATGACCTGTTTTGGGCGGACCGTGGCGCATAATCATTTTCGTGATCTGCGTCGGCGTGAATTACGCCTGATTCGCCCTTCTTCACAGGATGGAGAGTTCTCCTATTTGCTGGCCAATGGTGATGACGTTGATCCTTCGGAGGTGGCTCTGGATAGCCTGATGCGCATCTCTGTACTTATGACTCTGGCTCGAATTATTATCGATTTTCCAGCCAAACAACGGACTGCATTGTTAATTGATCTAGCTAATCATAGTGATCTTTCTGGTGAGAGCGGCCCTTTGCAAACGGCCTTTGCCGCTGTTGGTATTGATTTGCGGGAATATCTTCGCTCGCTTTCGAATGATCCTCTTGAAAGAAGCCGCCATGCAGCTTCCTTAAGTATGGCCTATAAGCGTTTGCGTCAAACATTTCAAGTCAAGGATGATGATCTGACCTGGTAGTATACATGTATACTGTTGTCTGTTGCAATAGAAGCATGCATGAATTCTGATCTTCAGGTAGCTGTATGCTTCTATTACGATTTCTATTTGTTTTGTTCTTTGAGAATAAACAAAGTGCTATTTACTAACATGAGATAAGCATGATACAATGGCGGAAGCCTTCCTCACCGTGCCTATGCCCGAATATAGATCCACTACAAAGGATAGTTACTCTATGTCACAAATGTCTACATACGCCCAGGATTATCTTCCCTATTTTCATCGCTATCAAGATGAGTATTTCCAACGCCTGGAGTCACTGGTCAATATTGATTCAGGGACCGGTCAGGTTGAGGGGATTAATCGCGTTATGGATTATCTTCTGCAGTGGTTGGTTGAAGCCGGTTTCGTGGTTGAATTGCATCCTAGTGCGGGTTTTGGCAATAATCTGGTGGCGCGCCGGCAGGGGAAAGGGACGGTCCGTATGCTCCTGGTGGGCCATGTGGATACTGTCTATCCTGCTGGTGCGGTCCAGGCTCAACCGTTCGCGATCAAGGATGGGGTGGTTTCCGGTCCCGGAGTGCTGGATATGAAATCGGGGGTGTTGCTGGCGGTGTATGTGGTGCGTGCATTGCTGGCGGCGGGATTTGAGCAGTATAAAGAGCTGGTGCTGGTCTTTAATAATGATGAAGAGGTGGGTTCGCGGGGCAGTATTCCATTGTTGCGTGAGATTGCGCGCGATATTGATTATGCATTGGTATTAGAACCAGCCGGGAAACCTGGTTCGTTAACCCATTCGCGCAAGGGCACGGATAAATATGTGTTGGAAGTGCATGGCATTGCGGCGCATTCAGGTGCTGAACCGTTTAAGGGGCGGTCAGCCGTGGTTGAGCTGGCGCATAAGATACTTGCGATCCAGAACCTGCATGCCATGTTCCCCGGCGTCACTTTCAATGTGACCAATTTAAGTAGTAATGAGCCCTTGAATGTGGTACCGGATATGGCTCGCTGTTCGATTTCTGTGCGCTCATTCTATGCGCATGGTCTGGACGTTGCTGCGGCTGCTCTGGAGAAGATTGCTGGCAGTAGTAGCGTACCTGATACACGTAGCACGCTACTACGTACCACAGGCCGTCCACCCTATCAGCCTACTCCCGAAGTATTGCGTCTGGTGGAACTGGCAGAGATGGAGGCGCTGACCCTGGGGGTACAACTCAAGGCGGAGCCAAAAGGTGGTGTGTCGGACGCCAACATCTTGATTGACGCTGGCGTGCCGACATTGGATACCCTGGGTCCTGTTGGAGGCGGGATGCACAATCTGGAGCGTGAGCATATGCTGGTCGATTCGATGCCCATCCGTGGTGCGCTCGTGGCAGGATTGCTTCAGCACATCTGCCTCTCCGATCATGCCTGATCCACCCGTGAAGGGCAATACCGCTTAAACAAGAGAAATTTTGACGAAAAACGTAGGTGCGGCCCGAACGCCAGTGAGGCCCGCTTTCCCGTGAATCGTACGATGAGGGGGAAAGCGCACCTCGGCTGCGGCCTTGGCACGCACCTACGTTCTCCATCATTTGTGGTTTTCTCCTATATTCCTTATTTGCCTTCGCGATAGCGGTTGGTGATTGGCAAGCGGCGGTCGCGACCGAAGGCACGTGGCGTGATCTTGATACCCGGAGGGGCCTGGCGACGTTTGTATTCGCTTTGATCTACCAGACGAAGTACGCGTTCAATCGTGGCTTTCTGATAGCCCATTGCCAGCATTTCTTCAAAGCTACGATCATCCTCTACATAGGCCTCCAGAATAGGATCGAGTTCCTCATAGGGTGGCAGGCTATCTACGTCTTTCTGGTCTGGTCTGAGCTCAGCAGATGGTGGCTTGTCGATAACCGTTTGGGGAATGACAGGCTTGTCACCCAGGGTATTGCGATAGCGGCAGAGGGCAAAGACCAGTGTTTTCAGCACATCCTTCAGCACAGCATAACCGCCAGCCATATCACCATAGAGCGTGCTATAGCCTACTGCCATCTCTGATTTGTTGCCGGTGGTCAGGACGAGGGGACCGAAGCGGTTGGAGACGGTCATCAGGATATTGCCGCGAATGCGGGCCTGAAGGTTTTCAGCGGCCAGTCCTGGATCTTCCGCGCCCAGTATCGGCTCCATCATATGCAGGGAGGTGCGGAAGGTCTCCTCAATCGCAATGGTCTGGTAACGTATGCCGAGATTGTCCGCCAGTAGTTGCGCGTCGCTCTTACTGTGGTCTGACGAATAGCCTGATGGCATTGAGATCCCAAACACATTCTCTGCGCCCAGGGCATCGGCGGCGATCACTGCCACCAGCGTCGAGTCGATACCTCCTGAGAGACCAATGATCACCTGTTTAAAGCCGGTTTTATGTACATAGTCGCGCGTGCCGAGTACCAGGGCGGAGTAAATCTCTTGCAAGGGTGGCATTTTGGCTTCAATTCGTTGTGGGGCTGCCAGCAGGGCAGGATGCTCATCTGGTATCTTTAAGGGTCGGGGATCGATAATGATCTCGGGTACATTCTGATTGGTCGTGCGCCAGCGTTCCTGGCGACGGCGTGGATCATGCAGGCGTGAACGGAACACCGAGGCCGTATCCACATCCACCATCAGAAGATCCTCGCTAAACTGTTTGCCGCGCGCAATCAAGAGTCCCTGCTCATTAAAGACCGTACTCCCACCGTCAAAGACCAATTCATCCTGACCACCGACCAGATTCAAGTAGGCGATAATTACGCCATTGTCGGCGGCACGGGTCGAGATCATCTCTTCGCGTACGACGCCTCTGCCCTGATAGAAGGGCGAGCCATTGATATTGATAATCACTTCCGCACCCGCCTGCGCCTGTTGAGTCAACGGACCGGTGGGATACCAGATATCTTCGCAAATATTGATGCCAATATGAATATCATGTAGCAAGAAGATTGGCGCGGTCGTGCCCGCGCTGAAGTAGCGATACTCATCGAAGACGCCATAATTGGGCAGGTAGTGTTTATGATAGACACCCACCAGTTTCCCCTCATAGATCACCGCCGCGGCATTATAGATATCATGATCGCGATCCACGAAGCCCACAATTGCTGTTGTGCCTGGCATATCCTGGCTGGCCTGTACAATTTCATCTAGTTTGCGCAGGTTCGCGGTAATAAAGCCCGGCTTCAATAAAAGATCCTCTGGCGGATAACCGGTCAGGGCAAGCTCTGGAAAACAAACCAGATGTGCTCCCGCTGCATGAGCTTGCTGCATATAGGATAATATCTTTTGGGTATTGCCATCTAAATCACCGACCGTCATATTGGTCTGGGCAAGTGCGATTCTTAGCGGTATGATATTCACTATAGATCCTTTCTGTTCTTGCTGAAATCTGCACACTGCATGATGCTATTGAGGGCAGAGACAAAACGTGGTATGGACCCTCTAACCAGGGCAGAGTACTATTGTTAAAACACGCCTAAGGAGTTTCTCTCACATGGAAGCCTTGATCTTTTTGCTGTACGTTGTTCCATTTCTACTCGCGTTTTATTTTGCCTTCCTGTTCTTTATCATACGCCCACCAAAGGCAATCTGGGTAGCTTCACTGCTTGGTGGATTGGTGATGGGTATCATGAATGTGCTTGTGGATATTGTAGCTTATTATAGCCAGTGGTGGCATTACTCTTTGCTGCAATCGGGATTGAACAATCCAAACGCAGCCCAATCCTATCTGGCGAAAGAGTTTGTGCATGTCATTAATGTACTGCATGCCCCCCTGCCATTTTATTTGACCCCCATCCTCATTTATGGGAGCCTGGCGTATCTCCTCATCTGGCGTTTCTGGTCCGGTAAAGGACGCTGGTTCTCCTATGTATTGCTGGCAGGTGTGCCACTATTCAGCATTTACCGCGACATTTCCGGTGGACTCGAAAATACCTCATATCAGGTCTGGACTAATGTCCCTCTGGCGGTGGTAGCGACGGTTGTGCTGTGGCTGGTCGCCTTTTTCCTGGGTTATCTATTGTTCTGGCGCACTGCCCGGCATATGCCCTTTGTTGCGCATCCAGTTGACGCAGAGGAAGTGGAGCAGGCACAGGACGCCCGGCCTCATGTATCCAGGTAGTATAATCTTGATCGAGTATGTCGTGAGACAGGATCATGTATCTTACTAGAAAGGTGAGTAGAGAGCCGTGGATGATGCACAAAAGGAGTTGCTGGCACGTTTAAATGCGAGGCGTCAGGGTACCGTCATGGAAGCGTTAGATATTACTGTGGTAGAGGCCACTCTGGAGAAGGTAGTGGCCTCGATGCCAATTGGTCCTCAACATCTACAAATAGTGGGATATTTGCATGGTGGCGTCTCAGTTGTCCTGGCGGAAACGGTCGCCTCCATTGCCAGTGTTTTGCATATCGATGCTGAACGTCAGATGGCCTTTGGTTTGGAGATCAATGCCAACCATCTGCGCCCCAAACGGGATGGCATTGTGCTGGGAACTGCCACACCGATCCATCTTGGCAAAACCACTCATGTCTGGGATGTACGCATCACGGATGAGCGCGACAAGCTAATCTGTATTTCGCGTTGCACCGTTGCCGTCGTTGATCAACCACCAGATGGTAGCAATCCTTTACTGCCTGATCCCCGCTAAGTGCGTGCCACTAATTATTGAGGGTGAGTCTGACTTCTCTGGTTTTTGCGATCTTCGCGCATGAGTTTTCGCCCCGAGGTGCTTAAAAAAGAGCACCTGTCTGCTGTGGAGTAGCAGGATCCCGATGAGACAGAGAGCCAGACACATTCTGATCCGCCGAGCGCGTGATCAGTAGATGTGTCTGGTTGGATAGGGAGGTCAGGATTTGAGGGCGTGGAGTACGGCGGCGAGGTCTTCATAGACATAATCTGGTTTGAGTGTGGAGGCAGCGAGGCTGGCGGGCGTGTCTTTGCCGGAAAAGACGAGCAAGGTCTGGGTGCCAGCGGCCGCGCCAGCCTTAATATCAATCCCGATATTGTCGCCAACCATCACGGTTTCGGATGGCTGGCTGTTCAGCTTACGCATGGCTTCCTGGAGGAGGGCTGGTTCTGGTTTGCCGATCACTTTGGGACTGGTCTCGCTTCCGGCCTCAATCGCCGCTACCATCGTGCCACAGCCAGCCGTTAATGCGCCACCGGCAATCGGTAACAATGGATCGCGGTTGATGGCGATAAAGTCCGCCCCTTTGCGAATAGCCAGTACGGCCTCGGTCAATTTTTTGTAGTTGAATGAGCGGTCCAATCCCACAAAGACTACATCAGTGCCCTGCCAATCCTCATTAGAGATTTTGAGACCATGGGAACGTACAATATCGAAGAGGGGAGCTTCGCCAATCACATAGACCGAGCCGCCGGGGAAGCGCTGGGCGATACTCTGTACTGCCGCCTGTGCCGCACCCATCACATGGGATAGATCCGTGCTGATGCCCACGCGGGCCAGTTTCTCAACAACCTGAAGCTCGCTTGCAAAAGAATTATTAGTAAGGTAAAGATATTTTTTATGCTGTGCATCGAGCCAATCAATAAACTCTCTGGCACCATTAATGACACTTTCTCCTCGATAGACCACACCATCGAGATCGATCAGATAGGTCGTGACATCCTGTAGAGATGGCTGTATAGGTGGTATTTGTGACATAGTTGTCGTGTAATCTCCCTTTATATCTAACCATACAAGCAAGCAGGGCAATCGTCTCTATGAAAATAGCTGAATATGCTGATGGTATTGGTATATCTAATCTGCGCATCCAGTATATCACAGGTCAATTGCCCTGCTTGATGGGTTGATAGGTAGCTGACAACCTCGGTGTGAAAGAACTATTCACGCATAAGTTGCTCGCGGATCGCCGTGATCTCACGGCGCAGGGATTGATTGACATTGATAGTCCGATCAATCTTCTCGCAAGAGTGGAGCACGGTACTATGATCCCGCCCGCCAAATAACTGTCCAATCTCCAGCAGCGAAGTTGAAGTCTCCTGCCGGATCAGGTACATCGCAATCTGGCGTGGGGTCACAATATATTTATCGCGCTGCTTGCCGCACATCGCTTCCAGAGAGATATGATAATAATCCGCCACGACCTGAGCGATCTGCCGACTATTCAGGGTAGGTTCACGCGTATCTGTACCCAGGGATGAGATAGCGGCGCGGGCCACATCCATCGTCAGTTCGGAGCGATGCAGTTTTTGGAACGCCATCAAACGATTCAAACAGCCTTCTAATTCACGGATATTGGTCTGTACGCGTCCAGCGATATAGGCAATAATTTCATCTGGCACCTGATAGTGCAGCAGATCTGCCTTGACACGCAGGATCGCCATTCTCGTCTCCAGATCAGGTGGCTGGATATCCGCGATCAAGCCCCACTCGAAACGCGAGCGTAAGCGTTCCTCCAGACTAAGAATCGCTTTGGGTGGACGATCGGAACAGATCACAATCTGCTTGCTCATCTCATACAGACTATTGAAGGTATGGAAAAACTCTTCTTCCGTTGACTCTTTGCCAGCAATAAACTGGATATCGTCCACCAGCAGGATATCCACCGAGCGATACTTGGCCCGGAATTCTTCCTGTGTGCGATAACGAATAGCATTGACAATCTCATTGGTAAACTGTTCGGACGAGACATAGAGGACCGCCAGGCCCGTCTGCACCCCTTGATGTCCAATTGCGTGCAAAAGGTGGGTCTTGCCCAGTCCTACACCTCCATACAGGAAGAGAGGATTATAGGACTCACCAGGAGCCTCGGCGACCGCCAGGGAAGCCGCATGTGCCAGCCGATTGCTATTGCCCACGATAAAAGCATCGAAGGTATAGCGCGGATTCAGTTTATTATGGGCCAGCATATTCGCGCGCTGCTCGCTCTCCCAATCCAGGGTATTCGGCGAAGCATACGCAAACTCAGTCTGAGATGGAGCTTCTGGCTCTGGCTCTGGCTCATAATACTGATGTGCGAGTGGAGCCTGAGACTGCGCTTGCTGGCGTGGATGCAGCGGTATGCCGTTGGGTGAAGCTTGAGGCTCACGCTCAGCATACGGTTGAGTATGCTGAAGTTCATCCTCCTCGGGATACTCAGCCGGTTGTACCATCAAGGCAACAGGAAGACCAATTACCTCTTTCAGCACATCTTCCAGCAAATACTGCCAGCGTGTGGTAATCACATCGCTGGCCAGATCATTTGGAACTTGAAGAATAAAAGCCAGCCCTTGCTTAGGATCATCGGGATCATCTGATTCAATCTCATCTTGAGGAATAGCTGTCAGATGGGCATCTTGCAGCCATGTTTTGGTTAAATCATCGATGGGAGTAATATCCAGTTGTGCAAGGGCCGAACGCCAGATAGTCGCGGTATTCACCGTTGTTCCCCCGTGATCTAATCTTGAACGAGCGCGACACACTCAATTTCGACCAGCGCGTTACGTGGTAATTCGAGCACTGCGACCGTCGAGCGTGCAGGAGCGTCGGTGTTGAAGTACGTCGCATAGACCTCGTTCATGGCTTGGAAATTGTCCATTGTCGTGAGGAAAACCGTTGTTTTGATAACCTGATCAAGTGAGGTGCCAGCAGCCTCAAGCAAGGCCTGGAGATTCTGGAACACCTGCTGTGTTTGCGTCTGAATATCATCGCCTACCATCTTGCCTGTAGCGGGATCAAGTGGAATCTGACCGGACGTATAAATGAACTGTCCGCTACGGATGGCCTGGCTATAAGGGCCAATCGCGGCCGGTGCGTTAGAGGTACTGATTTTGCTTTTTTTTGTCGTATTTGGCATGTGTTTATCCCATCGTTGGGCAAGGAGAAGCAGATGCTATCTTGCGCTTAATTTATACTGAATATGTTCGAAAAAAGTATTGATAGACAGGGAAGGACACGCTGATGAGTGCATGCGTGTCCCTGGCTGGTATCATAAATCCTACAGAGTAAAGATCAGAATTGCCCCTGCTCTGAAGGGGGAAATTGGCCTTGCCCATGCGCATACTGTGCGGTATAGGGTTGACCTGATGGTATGAGTGATTGCTGGCCGCGCTCTAATTCCTTCGCACAGGCACGCAATATTGCTTGCATCTCTGCGGCCGAATCGAAGCGTTCCTCTGGCTCTTTTTGGAGAGTCCGAGTTACGAGCTGCTCAAGGATCGGAGGAACGAGCGGGTTAAACTGGCGCAGTAGTGGTGGATTTGTGGACGCATGTTGCATCGCGATTGAAACCGCTGTGGGACCAACAAAAGGTGGTCGTCCGGCCAGCATTTCAAACATCACCACACCCAGAGAATACAGATCGGAGGACGCCGTAAGCGTCTCTCCACGCGCTTGTTCCGGCGATAAGTAGTCGGCGGTACCCAGAACGATACCACTATTTGTCAGACCCGCATCTTCGGCTACGCGTACAATACCAAAGTCGGTCAGCTTCACCCAGGCGCCCCCATCGCTGAGGCCCCCTGTACCACCGCTCCAGGCCAGCATGATATTTTGCGGCTTAATATCGCGGTGGACAAAACCACGTGCATGAGCAACCTGAAGCACTGCACAGACCTGGGCTGCAATCTCAATAGCCTCGCGAGGCTGTAACTGGCGGCGTTGTCCGATAAGCTGCTTCAATGTCGGGCCATGGATATACTCCATTACAAGAAAATACTGGCCCTGTTCTTCTAGAAAATCATAAATAGTGACGGCATTCGGATGTGCGAGCGCTGCGGCAGCACGCGCTTCTCGGCGGAAACGCTCAACTGCGCGAAGGTCATTTTTATCCAGGGATCGCAGGATTTTGATCGCCACGATGCGCTCTACGCGGTGATCCCAGGTTTTGAAGACGCTCGCCATACCGCCAGTGGCGATATGCTCACGAATCTCGTACCGTCCAGCGATCAGTGTACCTTCAAATTGGTTCAACGTCTCACCTCAAGCGACCTGGGCGAATACTTTATAAGAAATTTCCGTATCAGAGGGTAGTATACCATTAATGAGTTATGCCGTCGAGTACCACATGACCCGTGTCAGCGCTTCCCAATTTTTACGCACCTGGAAAGGTTGCAAGGGAACCACAGTCCCATTGTCGTGGTTCAGAGTGACTCGAGAACTTTTCTCTCCCCAAATCTTTTTGTTCCGAATGAGTCATAAATACTAAAGGTGATACTATCACAGGCTCTTATACGCTCTATAAGAATGTATCAATTATAAATAAATCCTGTAAATGCCATATGAACATTTTTAGCATCTCTATATTTATTAATTTCAATGTGAGGAATTGAATGTCTATGAAATTGGGAGCAATTTCATAGGAATATATCGTGTTTTTTTCTATCTATCGCGTTACGGAGTTGTACAATGCAAAAGGATAATGCTGTACACAGAAAGCAATCTGTCTTCTACTCGCTCTTGCTATTTAGTTGTCTCTGCCTGTTAAGTGGATGTTCTTTATTTTCGTTCGATGCGACATCCACCAGTGCTCCCGAAGGCAAAATTATAAGCGCCCAATTGTCAGTAGATCCAGTTCAAGTGAAGGCACAATCTATCCTCAATAAGATGACCCTGGATGAAAAATTAGCCCAGATGATCATGGTTGATTATTGGGGCACTGATTATGTAGCTTCTGGACTTCAGCAAATGGTTGCCCAACAACAGGTTGGTGGTGTTTTGTATCAGCCTTCTAATCATAACTTTGATTATCCCAATAATACAATTGCGAATATTTCAGCTTACTCTGTTCAAATCAACGCTGACGCGAAGGTCGCACCTTTGATAGCGAATGATGAGGAGGGAGGGTCGGTTGATAAAATAACCCCGTTGTTTCCGCCATCTCCTGCTGCTGAACAGTTAGCTCAGTCTGGACAACCAAATGTTGCCTATCGACAGGCTGCACTGGATGCTTCAGAGCTTAAACAATTAGGTATTAATGTTGATTTCGCTCCAGTTGTCGATGTTGGTCCTGACACTAATCTTATGACCACACGCATGTTTAGCTCTGATCCTGGCACGGTGGCAACGTATGCTGGAACATTTGTCAAAGGTTTACAGGATAATGGAGTACTGGGAACCCTCAAACATTTCCCTGGTCTTGGATTAGTCCCTAATAATAATTCACTTGACCCTCACAATGGATTGCCAGTAGTCTCAAGAAGTTTGAGTGATTTGCAGAAAATCGATTTTCTCCCCTATCAAAAGATCATTCAGCAAGATAATCCTGCTATGATCATGACTACTGATGTAAATACTCCGGCATTGGATAATACACCGGGTATACCTGCTGAACTTTCGTCAAAGGTGATTACGTATCTGCGTCAGACCCTCAAATTCAATGGTGTCATTATTACGGATGCCTTGAACATGGCTGGATTGTATCCTGGTCTGGCATATGGAGCAGGACCTACCGATGACCAAAAGGCCGCGGCATGCGTGCAGTCTGTTGAAGCAGGGAACGATATGCTTGAAGGCGCGACAACACCAGCACAGGTCACTGATGATATTACGACCCTGGAGGCGGCGATCAATCAGGGCGCAATCAAACAATCCCAAATTGACCAATCCGTAATGCGTATTTTAATGATGAAAATAAGATATGGTATTATAAAATAAGTTTTTAGTAGAGGGTGTATTGAAAAATACGTCGGACTTTTCAATACACCCTCTACTAAAAACTTATTTGAGCACCCTGGGTGCGGAAAATCATGGGTTACGGAGTCCAGGCGGGGCGGGAGTCTGAATCCAGGCTGCCGTTGGCCTGGGTCAGTTGAACCTCACTATCTTGCTTGATAGAGTAGGCACCAGTTTTGGGATTTTTTATGATCGTTGCCAGCCAGAGATCAAAGGTGGTGTTATTGTATTCGTAGTAGGCGAGCTGGGTGCCGTCGGGCGACCAGACGGGCTGGCTGATATACTGGCTGGTTTTTAGTTTGACGGATTTCCCATAGCCAGCTAATCCCCGCTGTTGATTGGCGGTGCTGGTAACATCCACATTGGGATTGTTCGTATCGTTGGTGACGCCGTTGACCACGGGCATGACATTCAAGCTCATATGCGTGGTATCCTCGCGTCGCACATAGACAATGCTATTCCCATCCGGCGAGAAACTCGGTTCCAGATTTGATAAACCACTTTTTTCTGGCGTCAATGTCACTCCTGGATTGCTCTCTGCTCCAAATTCTCCTGGATGGTATTTATACTGGTTTATCTGCATTTCGTTCCCAATCGCATTACTATTGATCAGGTTAAGCTGTGTTGATAATTGTGACCAGTTACTGGCCTGTGTGTATTTATAACTGGTATAGAGAATTTCATCTGCATGACCAGGGCGAATAGCAGGATCGCGTAATCCACCGGCTCCAATCGCGGTATAAGCTACAGGCTGAGCATTTGCTATTTTATCCTGTGTATTGAGCCGATCATTCATAGACATCCTGAAGAGTTGCATATCCAGCAAGAAGGAATCATAGCCACCAGTCTGATCTTTACTCCAATAGGCTTTCTGATTATCTCCTAAAAAGACAATATGCTGGTTATCTGCTTCCCAGGTTGGTTGTCCAAACCAATGGGCTGTACTGGTCTCACCCCCGGTTTGTGTCGTTGTAAAAGTGCCGTTGCCATCAGCCAGGATTGTGTATTTTCCACCATTGGCAGGCATATAGGCGAGATCCGAGTAATTGGTGTGGCGAATAATGAAGGCGATCCATTTGCCATTGGGCGAGATGGCTGGATCACTCACGGTCAGTCCAGATGTTAACTGTTTGGGATTTTCTTTGTCATTCCCATTGAGCACATAGAGATTATGGTCGAGAGTGAAGTAGATTTTACCCTTGAATAGCGCTTGATCAACATTGATCTTGACATCGTTGCCATTTTTACTTTTTACTACGCTTTTATAGCTACTATCAGTACTACCCAGACAGCTCTGCAAAGCAAGCGAGAGCAGTGCCAGAATAGCTATAAATTCCCATTGCTTGTATCGTTTCATGCTGTTCTTACTATTCTGAAAATAAAGGTGATGCTGCTTATTGCCATCACCCTGGCATGCGGTTAGATCTAATGGTTAGAATACGCAACAGTCTTATTGCATCGCATTGAAGGATCCTGATACTGCCAGGAGCATCAAGTTTACCAGATTATTGTAGGCAGTTGTGTTTCCAGCGCTTTGAGACATGCTGGCTGTTTGGATAGAGGGACTGGCTACACCAGTGCTGCCTATAGATGCCGAGCTTGTTGTGGAAGCCACTGCCGCTGTTTGTGTCGGGATTGTTGAGGGTGGTGCCATTGCAATTCCTGTGCCAGCCGGTTGAATGGAGCTTTGTGGATTACAATTTCCCTGCACACCAAACATCTTTTGGATTTTAGGAACAATCTTATTACAATAGGGAGCGACATTGGTGGTGTTTGCTCCCAGGGAATAGGAATAGTCGTTGGTAAAGGAGACACGATCAATTTTATTGATATCGACGTCTTTGGCCACCTGGGCAAAAGTTGCCAGTTGGGATACCTGGAGATCTGTCATCAGATATCCGTCCAGCGCATTCAAGATTTGCGGAGCCTGCGTAATCGCGTCAGTGTTCGTTAATTTGAGCTTAATCTGACCCAGGACTTGTTGTTGACGATCTGTACGCCCAAAGTCACCGCCGAGGTCGGCGTGGCGTGTACGCACATACGTAAGTGCCGCATGTCCATCCAAATGTTGAGGACCGGGTGCAATATTTAAACGCGTGTATCCATATTTATTCCCATTGCCGGTATCATCAGGATAGACATCATCAAATATGGGATGTTGCACGTCAATATCTATCCCACCAATTGAATCAATGACTTTGATGAAGCCTTGCAGACCCACCCAGGCATAATGATCAATGGTGATACCATAATTTTCTTTGATGACCTCTTCCATATGTCCAGCCGCTAACTGAGCGCTCTCTTTGGAATTCTTGCCTCGCCATGCATGCTCAAAGGCTTCATCAATTTTCGCTGTGCCATACTGCGCATCGGAGACCTGCATGTCACGTGGAATGGAGAGCATTCCTACATATTTGGTCTGGGGATCGATAGTAATAATAATCACTGTCTGTGCCAGCGGGGTGCCTGTGGTAGGATCATTGCCTTTCCCGTCGGTGTCGCTGCCCAGAAGCAGGATATTGGTACGCGTGGTTAAAGGATCTACATTGGTTTCCTGCACAGCCTGTGTGGTCCCATTTACCATATGTAGTGCGCCTTGTCCAGTAATATCGCTCACCGATTTTGAGAAGGTGAATTGATAGTAGGCATAGGCGCTGCCACCAACGACAAGGAAGAAGACAAGCACGCCAATAGCTATGCGTGCCCAGATAGGAATACGTCGTTTCTTTGCTGCAACAGCAGGTGCTGGCTGAAATTCTGGAGGAGGGCCGCTAAAGCCAGGATTGCCTGTAAGGTTGGGATTGCCAGGCTGCCCCGGACCGAGAGGAAAGCTATATCCGTTAACAGGACCTGCCTGTCCGTTGTAGTTGTCCCGTCCGCTATTTGGATACTGGTGTACATCTCCATGGGTGCTTGGTTGATTGAGAGGTGGTTGGCTGGAAGGGGGAATCAAGCCAGGAAAGCCCTGATTATTCTGTGGAGCGCGAGGTTGTCCCCCGGGATAGGTTTGTGCTTGCTGCTGAGATGGTGGTTGATATTTTCCCGGCTCGGATGGTGCCGGGGCATTGGGCATGCCTGATTGGGAGACAATGGGTGGATGTGTGTTGGAGGGGCGCATGGCAAAAGGATTAGCGGCAGGATTGACAGGTTGTCGAGGTGTGCCCGTCTGGTAAGGTGGACGTGGCATTTTGCGTCGCTCCAGTGGATCAGTTATAGGTTCACCAATGAGGTCCCCGACTTGTTGTTCCGGATGTTGTAACTGTCCCGTTTTCCAGTGTTTGAGGAGCCCATCCTGGGATGGGGGAGTCATCTTCCCGGGATTGTTTTGGGACTGGGCTTGATTGCCTGCTTGGCCTGTATCACCGTCTGGCGAGGGTTTATTCATAAATTGATTTTTCACCTATACTACCTGCCTCTTTCTTTGCTACATATATAAGTTTCTTTCCAGGAATGCCCCTCGCCTCCTTTTTATGTTTCCTCTACTCCTTTTCCAGATCGACTAAGCCGCTAGTATTCATTTATAATGCTACAAAATGATATAAAAAGATGCATTTACTATCAGTATAACGTATGGCAGAGTAAATCATCACGATCATAACTGTTTTCTCATCTACCAATGGAGATTGCTGTTTATGCATCAGTATGTGCCTATTTAATGACCCTTTATCCTGGCTTTTACACACCGCTAAACAAGGCTTAATTGTCCTCTAAATAGAACGTGTTACGTTTGAAGCAGGGTACATTGATCACCCTTTTGTCTAAGTGCTAACTGGTCGTCAGCCAACGCAATGCGACAGAGAGATTTGTATCGATTCCCGTGGTTCGTAACGTTGCTGGCGGCATATTCCTGGTAGGTGGTGAACCAATGCGCGTTGCCATTATTACAGAAAATTTTTTGCCGAAATTAGATGGTGTTACACGGACAGTCTCACGATTACTCGAACATTTACAGCTCCATGGACATCATGCGCTACTGATGGGTCCTGAAAGCGGCATGATTGAGTATGCCGGTGCTGAGATTATCGGAACAGCCGGTCTCCCATTACCGTTTTATCCAGAATTGAAATTTAATTTTTTTCGACCTTTATTTATGCGCCGCTTAATCGAGTTCCGACCGGATATTGTCCATGTCGTCGATCCTGTGATTCTGGGAGCGACCGGCCTGGCTGCCGCACGTGTCCTGAATATTCCCATCGTCTCATCATATCACACGAACCTGGCGGCCTATTGTGGCTATTTCGGTTTCCCGTTATTAACCCGTCCGATGTGGCTCTATAACCGCTTTATCCATAATCAGTGTGCCCTGACCTTTTGTCCTTCGAACTCCACGGCCACAATGTTAAACCGCCAGGGATTTGGGCAGGTGCGTATCTGGCCGCGTGGCGTGGATCGCACGCTTTTTCATCCCCAGCGCAGGAGTGAGGCTCTGCGTGCCTCCTGGTTACAGGATCGGCCTGCACCTCAAGATAAGACTATACTGTTATATGTCGGACGCGTCTCGTGGGAAAAGAATTTGCGTTTGTTGATCCAGGCCTATCGTCAGATAGATCACTCGCGTTGTCATCTTGTGATTGTAGGACAGGGACCAGCCTATGTGGAGGTTGAGCAAGAGCTCAGCCAGGTGCCGGTCACCTTTACCGGCTATCTCAGCGGCACCGAACTTGCCACTGCCTATGCGTCGGCGGATATCTTCGCTTTTCCTTCCTATACCGAAACCTTTGGACAAGTTGTGCTGGAGGCCATGTCTTCTGGATTACCGGTAGTCGGAGTGAGTTCTGAAGGCGTCAGTGATCTGGTGACGCATGGTCAGACAGGATTGTTACTGGCTGCTGAAGAACTATCTATAGAAGAGCAGGTAGCTGGTTATCGTATGTATTTAGAGCGACTGATGCAGCGACCAGACGAGTGTGCTGTGATGAGCCGGCAAGCCATAGCGGCTGCTATGACACGTACCTGGTTTGATGCGATGGAGTGCCTCGTGGATGGATACCGCGAAGTTATTGCAGGAAATAAGCTCCCTGTGGCGGTTTAAAGTTAAGCTGGTACGGCCCAGGCCTTACCATCCGGCCCGGCGGTAAGCACCTGGACCCCTGAGGCGGTAAGTGCCAGAGTATGCTCGAAATGAGCGGCTGGTAGACCATCTTGAGCCACAATGGTCCAATGATCTGGTAGTGTTTGAACGCGCTGTGAGATCATCGTGACCATTGGTTCAACGGCGATGACCACCCCGGCTTGCAACTCAAAATCCCCCAGCGCCTCATATTGCAAGCTATAATAATTAGGCACCTGTGGTGTTTCCCACATCTCGTGGCCGATACTATGGCCCACTAAACCTTCCACTACTGCGAAGCCAGCCTGTTTCACATAAGCCTCTAACGCACGCGCTACCTGACTCCAACGTTGTTTTTGAGGGAGTAACTCAATCGCCAGTTGTAGCGCTCCCTCGGTGATATCGAGGATGCGTTGTGTGCTCTCTGCGATGGGTCCAACTGGATGGGTCACAGCGGCATCTCCACACCAACCATGATAGCGCAGACCGATATCGATACTTACGATATCACCTGTTTGCAATTGTCGTGTGCCAGGTAAACCATGGACCAATTGTTCATTGATAGAAATACAGGTCACAGCGGGAAAGGGAACATTGCCCGTCGCGCTGGGTACATCTTTAAAGAGGGACTCGGCTTGCTGTTCCTGGATAAACTGAGCCACAGCATGGTCGATTTCCGCAGTGGTGATGCCTGGTTTGACCAGTGCCGCCGCCACCTGATGAGCCTGCCAGGTGAGCAGACCAGCCTCACGCATACTGGCGATCTCTGCCTCTGACTTTAAATTCTGATGATTGTATGACATACATTCTATCCCTGAAGTTGCAGCGTACATGTCCGCCATGGTTAATACTGCTAACACTTGTTGACCGCAAAGCTTTGTCCATGCTATAGACTGAAGTGTCTATGTGTGATGTTTTAGCGGGCCGGTAGAAGTTTTTCCAACGCCTGTTGATAAGTTGTATATGTACGCTGGTCAAAGAGTACCAATAAAATCCGCTGTAGGCTGGTTGGCGTTTGCAGATGATCCAGTATCGTCGTAAGAGCCAGGGGAGCTGCCAGATTAACAGGATAGCCATAGGCTCCGGTACTGAGTGATGGGAAGGCGATGCTCTGAATTTGATAGTGTTCCGCTAGTTCCAGACAGCTCTGATAGGCGCTTTTGAGTAAGCGTGCATCCTCTGGACGACTTTGATAGATAGGGCCGACTGCGTGGAAGATATAGCGAGCGGGTAATTTGCCAGCTGACGTCGCGACCGCCTTACCTGTAGGGCAACCACCAATTTTGCGGCATTCCTCGATCAGCGTAGGTCCAGCGGCGTGGTGAATCGCGCCGTCTACGCCTCCGCCACCTGCCAGTGCGGCATTCGCGGCATTGACAATTGCATCGGCGGCAACCGTGACAATATTTCCTTGCAGCAAGGTAAGTGTGACGCCATTGATTGTATGCGTTGCCATAAGTTACTTTCAGCTTTTGTTAGGAGTTATTGTCCTTCAGGGCATAAGAACAATATGGGCGGAACCTGGCTAGTGCCCGAGTACAAGAGAAAGAGGCATGCAAGAAAGTTTTGGCATAGCCTTATACGCATCGCGTCCCGACGTGCCTCTTGGCATCGGTATTGAATCGAAGAAAATAGTGCTCTGGAATCCATATCTGGGCGTCTAACTTTTTCGATCAAAACAATGCATGATAGGCTATGCGATTGTGGCAGTGAGCAAATTTGACACGACTTACTATTTTTTGAGCACAGCTTCCGAGAGTTCCTTGCCTGGGAAAAAGCGAACTCGTTCTTTGGCTGGCACTTCGATTGGTTGGCGGTCGCGTGGATTTACCCCCTTGCGTGCGGCACTCTGGCGGACTTTGAAAGAGCCAAAACCTACTAAACGGACCTCATCGCCATCTTGAAGGGCTTCACGGATTGCCGTGAGGGTAGCCTCAAGGACTTCAGATGCTTGTTTTTGTGAAAGCTTTGCCTGCTTGGCAATACGCTTGGAAAGCTCTTGCCGACCAACGGTTTGCGTAGCTGCCTGTGCGGTCTTATTATCGGCCATAGGTTCGATTTCCTCCTTGCAACTATCAACACACGTCGCTTGTCTGCCCAATAGCACTTTGCCGGGCTTGTAGAGCGGCGTCACAACCTCACTGCCGATTAGGAGTATAGCACGCGATTTTGAGAAATACAAGCGTCGCACTCGCAATCAAATGTGAGGATTTAGCGCGAACCAGCCTCCAGAGCGGCTTTGTACCCTACCTGATGGCGGAAAAATGGCCTGAGAAGCGGGCTCTATATAAGATTGTTCTTTTCTCGATTCTATTTGTTAGCCGGACCCTCTAAGTTATTCCATTGTAAAAAGTATTTGCATTATAGTGCCTGCTCCTTAGAAGCCGCAGCTGAAACGATGTAATATAGAATGCCTGCTTGATTTATAGTTTGTGTTACTCTTCCCTGACCACGTAGATACTCCAGGTGGGCAATGATCTCTGACAGTGCCATACGATGGGCTTGAGAGTTCTTGATGCGCTCACCAAAAAGTTGGATTGTAATGGAATTGGCATCCTGTGGTTGTTGTGTGAGTAAATCTATAATTTTTGTTAAACGTCGTTGATGATGTTCGACAATCTCTGCAGTTCTGGTCGCAAGATTGCTAAAAGGTTCGCCATGTCCAGGTAAGACTATCGATGCAGGTAGAGGCGAAACTTTCGCCAGTGATTGCAGGTAATCTTGCAAAGGATCAGGACGATTTTCAGGCGAATCGAGGCTGATATTTGGTGTAATGCGAGGAAGCACATGATCAGCAGCCAGAAAGACGTCATCGCGTTCGCGTAGGAGTCCAATCTGTCCATCCGCGTGCCCGGGGAGCCAGAGGACCAGATAGTGTTCGCCCGCCAGTTCAAGCCGTTCACCATCGTTGACAGGATGGAACGCTTCAGGTGGTGGCACACGAAGAATCATCCGCTGTTGCTCCGGCGTGAGAGGAGATTCTTCAATAGATTGTTTCGGTAAGCCATGCTGTACCAGAAATTGACTGTGCTGCTGAAAGCGCGCTCGACTGATTTGAGGATTGCCCCAGGTTTTTTGTAGATTATCTATATCAAGTGGATGCATATAGACTGGAATATGGTGTAATTCCTGGAGTTCTCCTGATAGTCCCACATGATCAGGATGATAGTGGGTGAGCACGATAGATTGCAGATTGTCCAGCGTTAATCCACGCTGGGAAAGTCCCTCATGCAACGCTGCACGGCCCTCTACCGTTCCCATTCCTGTATCAATCAGTACCCAACCATGAGTTCCTACCAGTGCATATACATTGACGGTTTTCAATGGAAAAGGGATGGGTAGACAGATTCTGACGATATTTCCAATACTATTTTCTATCATCTTATTATTGTACAGTATGCATCTGCTGAAAAGCTAGCTTCATGCATATCTAAATTAAGTGATGGTTAACCAATCCTTTATAGTCACTATTTGTGCTTGGTTTTTAAGAGTGTGTCGGACTTCCATGCTCTCCACGGTCTCTGTGCATGAGTTTTCGCACCTGCGGTGCTCAAACATCTTTTTAGTGTGTAGTGCAGGAAAGGTGCACAGCACCTTTCCTGCACTACACACTAAAAAGGGCGCAGGCGCGCACGCGCCTGCCAGCCAGAGCGGTCAAGAAATTCAATTGCTTGTGGTGAAAGTTCATAAAAATCGAACCAGCAAGAGGAATTTCGTAGGTAGATGTCGAGGTCTCGTGTCTCTTATCTATTATATATCACCTTTATGTGACTTTATACATATAACATTTCTAATTGTGCATGTTTCTGTGCTGAATGTCTAGTACACTAGAGGGTCAGATATCTGTATGTGCGGAGATTTGTTTTGATTAGAATGCAAGTTCATTGAGAGTGGATAAAATTTTCTCGCCTGGTACTACTTTGGTACTCAGTGGTTAGGGGATAGCACATTTGCTCTAGCATTTTTCCGGTTATTTTTTAGTTTCTAGAGAAGCTGTGTCAAATAACTTTTTTGTAGACATGGGGATTTACCTGAAACCATATGCGAAAATATGTACAGTAAATGCAGCTAAAATCTCTAAAACTCTCCAATCCGGAATGATTGGTGGCCAAAAAAAGTTATCCACAAGTTATCCACGTTGAAAGGAAAAATTGGTGGGAAAGCCTCTTTTCGCACATGCCTAAGAAGTGTTACAATGAAGTGGGGAAAAGTGGGGAATTTTGGTGAGATTGTATGATAGGGATGAAGATAAGGAAGTATACCTGAATAGCGCAGAAGTTTTGGTGTGTGTACAGGTATTGCGACGGTCTCTTACGCAACGCAGGTTGAGAAAGTATGGATGCGATCAATGTTTCTTGGGGAATATGAGCATACCATTGATGCCAAAGGACGCCTGGCGGTCCCGGCAAAGTTCCGCGCGCAGATGCTTAAAGGCGCAGTCGTCAGTAAAGGTATGGGTACCTGTCTCTCTGTCTACACGTTAGAACATTGGGAGCAGCGCTCCAATGAACTGGTGGCTGGTATGTCAAGTGATGACCTGCGTGATTTTGAACGCCGCATTTATCCCAGCGCCAGCGAAATTGAGTTAGATGCTCAAGGACGCATGATTATCCCCGCGAAATTACGTGCGTATGCGAATTTGACAAGTGAAGTCACTGTTGCTGGTGTCCGCGATCATGTCGAGATCTGGGATCGTGCGACATGGCAGTCTTATCAGGAAAAATTAGACACTGAAGGTAGCAATATCCCGTTTTAAAGCCTGTAGCTTGTTAAATCTCTAGAATAACTTTTTGGTGATAATGGAACATACACAACATGTGTCAGTAATGATGGATGAGGTGCTGGAGTATCTTCAGCCTGTACCTGGAGGACTCTACATCGATGGGACGTTAGGTGGCGGGGGTCATACTGCGGCGATTTTAGAACGTTCGGCCCCCGATGGGAAGGTTTTGGGCATTGATACTGATCAGCTAGCCCTGGACCGCGTCGGTGCACGGCTGGTTGAGTTTGTGGAGAGTGGTCGCCTGATTCTGGCACATGGCAATTTTTCTGATCTGGCGCAGATTGTCAAACAGACGGGATTTGGTGCAGGTCATCCGCTGCAGGGAGTTTTGCTGGATCTAGGATTTTCATCGGATCAGATGGATACACCTGAGCGTGGTTTCTCCTTTGGGGCCGATGGCCCACTGGATATGCGCCTTGATCAGTCGCTGCCGCTGACTGCCGCTGACATTGTCAATGGTGCCAGCGAGCAAGAGTTGGCAGACATCTTCTGGCGTTATGGGGATGAGTCGCGTTCGCGTCAGCTAGCACGACGTATCGTACACATGCGCACACAAAGCGAGTTTACCCATACAGCCCAACTGGCCGCACTGATGGCTGCCGGAGTGCCCCGTAAGCCGGGCGCAATCCATCCCGCGACCCGCGCCTTTCAAGCGCTACGCATCGCGGTTAACCATGAATTAGAGAGCCTGGAGAAGGTAATGCCGCAGATTGTTGATATACTCGAGGGAGACAAAAAGCCGCTACAAGGTGAGATTGAGAACCAGAGTGCCACAGAAACGTCAAGAGCTGGCAGAATGGTCATCATCTCATTTCATTCTCTCGAAGATCGTATTGTCAAAGAATTTACGCGGCGCGAGGCCAAAGATTGTATCTGCCCACCTCGACTTCCAGTCTGTATGTGTGGTCATAAAGCGCGTTTACATATTCTGACCAATAAGCCTGTCGTCCCGGGTGAATTGGAAATTGAGCAAAATCCTCGCGCTCGTAGCGCCAAATTGCGAGCCGCTGAAATAGCTATAAATTCGTAGCGTGTCACACGTAGGGGATGGAGTGCCGCAGGTTTGCCTGCCCGCCATACAGAGCCACCCGTGATGTTTCATTATCGTGAAGGAACGCAACCTATGGATGACCAGATGAAGCAAATTGGAGACAACCAGCCAGGCCAGAAGTCGCCGCTGAGGCCGATGCTCGCCGTTAGACGAGGTCGGCAACTGCGCCCATTTTTCTTTCATATGGGACCAGTGGCTTTATCGATCACCAGCGTTCTGTTGATTGGCCTGATGGCAGTGCTGTATCTGGGACAGGTTGGGCAGGCAGCGGTTGCCAATCAGCAACTTCAAGATATCCGCAGCCAGCAGGCGACCTTGCAACGTGAAAACCAGGATCTAAGTCAGACGATTGCGATTGAGCGCTCCCCTGCTTATATTACCAAACAAGCTATCAGGGCGGGTCTGGTACCAGTCAATCTCAGGAACGTCAGAACGATCCAGGTCCCTGGCTTGCAGCCAGTACAGAATCCCGAGAAGTAGCCAGCCCGATGCAGTCATGAAGATGCTGAGACGCCTTGAATGAGGAGCTTGTCAAATGAGTACAGAATTACGCCGTGCACGCAACCGACAGATGGTGATTTTTCTGTTGGTTTGTACAGGCATGGTCGTTCTGTCCAGCAGGCTCTATTACTGGCAGATTACTAACGGTCCCAGACTGGCCGCGGCCGCCAATGCGGAGCATATCCAGAATCAAACGGTCAGTGCGCCGCGCGGCTTGATCTATGATGCCAACGGAGCGTTACTGGCAACGAATGTGGTGCGTGATGACGTCTATATTGAACCATCACAACTTGTTACCGATTATCCTGATGCGTATCAAAGCGAGCGAGACACCCTGGTACAAAAACTGCATAGCGTGCTGACAGATACTTCCTTAGGCACCTTGAAAAACGCCCTGAACTCGGCTTCACCTACCGTGCGTATTGCCACTTCTATTACTCCTGAGCAGAGTCAGAAATTGCAGAATCTCCATTTGCCCTATACTTTTCTTGAACCGCGCACCTGGCGTACCTATCCTGGTGGCGATCTGGCTTCCCAGATTCTAGGCTATGTGCAGGAACAGGATGGAGCCAGCAACGTAGTGCCACAGGGTATTTATGGGATCGAGAAAAAATACAATACTTTGCTGGCTGGCAAAAGCGGCAGCTTCACCGCCGAGACGGATCTTAATGGGAATCCATTAACGGTTGGTTCCAGTTCTGAGCAGGGAGTAGTGAATAGTGCGAATATTACATTGACCATTGATAGCACCATTCAATATGAAATGCAGCAGGCGCTGACGCAACGTGTCAAAGAGATGAATGCCGAAAGCGGTTCAGCTATCGTCCTGAATGTGAAAACCGGAGCGATTGTCGCTATGGCTGGTGCTCCCTCGTTTGATCCCAACAATTACGGTGTTTATGCGGCGAACAATGGTTGTCGAAATCAACTGCAAGTTTATAGCAATCCGGTCTTATACTGCGCGTATGAGCCAGGTTCGACCATGAAAGTAGTCACCATGGCGGCAGCCCTCGATCTGCATCTCATCAAGCCAACCGATACGATTGACGATACCGGTACGCTATCCTTTGCCGATGGCACGCCAGCGGTAAGCAACTGGGAGGGCAAAGGATACGGTATCGAGACGATGACGCAGGTACTACAGCATTCGGCCAATGTGGGAGCGGCCTGGGTGGCAACACAAAAATTAGGGGCGCAACGTTTTTATCCCTATCTTGCGAACTTTGGCTTTGGTCAGGCGACGGGTGTTTTAGAGCCTGAAAGTGCGGGCCTTTATCGGTCCAATACTGATCCTGGCTGGTCACCCAGTGATCTGGCGCGGCAATCCTTTGGTCAGAGCATTCTGGTGACACCTTTACAGATGGCGGTCGCCTATCAGGCCATCGCTAATGGCGGAACGATGATGCAACCCTATCTTGTCTCGTCGATTAACAGCAATGGGCATGCCACGACGACGCAGCCGCGGGTCAAGCGTCAGATCATCCATGCTGCCACCTCCAAAACGCTGACGCAAATGTTAGTCAGTGTCGCGCAGTCTGAACATATCAGCGTACCCGGCTATCATGTCGCCATCAAAACAGGGACATCCACGATACAGGGATTGCCAGATACTAATACCGACGCCTCTGTTGCTGGTTACTTGCCCGCTTCAAATCCACAATTTGTCATACTGGTGGAATTGGATCATCCCACAGCCAGCATTTATGGAGGAAGCGCGGCGGGCCCATTATGGGCAAATATTGCGCAACAACTGATGTGGCACTATAGTATCCCTCCGGATGATCCGGCTTCATTGCGGCCGTAAGGATTGTCAGGCTGAAAAATATTTGATGAGTTGTATAACAGTAGTAAAAGTATACGTATCGCTGTGAACAGACGATGTTGTGTTGAGAAGGTGTGAAATGAACGAAAACGAGAAGAGTCCACAGCAAAACCCAAATGTACCATCCTTTCATACGGATGAATTGAGTGCCGCCTGGCAGGAATTATTAGGTTGGCGTGCCTCTAAGGTCATGCCAGAAGGTACCAATAGCGAAGATATGGGTATTCCAACGCTCGAAAGTGACCCCTGGAGTACGTTAATACAAGCGAAGGGCGTTGAGATTGTTGATCTAGACAAAACACACTTGCATCTTAGCGCGCAAGAAGTAGAGCAGATGCTCCGTTTAATGCAAGAGCAATCTACCCAGCAAGGTGACGAGGGTTTATCGTCATAGTAGTGCTAATCAATCTAGGAACCTTACTGAAGTGTAGTGTACTAGAAAATTCGTTCTATGTCAAGGCTGGCGCCATCATGGATGAGAAATAGAGAAAAAGCTTCATGCCACAAAACAAGCTCAATCGAAGAAAGAAAGCGAACGAGAAACAGCGAGAAGGTGGGCAGCGCAGAGATTATGCGCCACGCACCTTCCGTTCTCCTGTGCTTGATGCGAAGGTGGATGAGAAGCGTGGACGGCCCAAACAGGTGAGCCAACATACACTGGCTGTTCGACGCGACAATGCCGCAGGTCAGCGATTGAGGCAGATCAGCTATGCAGCAGAGGAGAAGCTGGATGAGCGTAAGCACCATAAGCGCTTGCCCCTGATGCCGCGTAAGCCATTGGTTGGCAGGCCGAGCAAGCCGCTGCTGGTGACGCCGCAGCAAGCTTCGCGGCTAGACCCTGAGCGTCAGACGGCCGCAGAGGCGCTTGAGACGCCACTGACAGTACCTATGGAGCCAATTGTCTTGAGAGAGCCAGTAGATGTCACTGCCAGCGTGCAGGGACCGTCTGGACGTACCGTGATCCCAAGGCGCACGGCAGATTTGCGGCAAGCACCTAAACGACCGAGCGTGCCTCTGGAAGTGATGAGTAAGGAGGAACAGGAAAAGCTGAGCGAGTTAGAGATGTTCTTGCCACGTATCGCTCATAAGCCTGATCCTATCCTGTTGATGGTTGTGCTTAGCCTGCTCTGTATTGGACTGGTGATGGTCTATAGTGCCAGCTCGTTTGTCGCGGCCCAGTACTATGGGGATGCTTCGTATTTCTTTCAGAAGCAACTGCTGGGAGCCGTCCTGGGTGTGGCTGTCATGCTGGTGACGATGCGGGTAGATTACCGCATCTGGCGGCGTTTCTCTTTGTTGGGATTGGCGATTGGATTACCTTTGCTGGCGGCTGTCCTCTTTATTGGCAGTAGTGCCTATGGAGCATCGCGCTGGCTGGTCCTTGGGTCCTTTTTCTCATTTCAGCCCAGCGAGTTGATTAAACTGGTGCTTGCCCTGTATATTGCGGACTGGTTAGCACGTAAGGGCAATCAAGTGGGAACCTTTCTCTATGGCCTGGCTCCCTTTGTTCTGCTGGTTGGTCTGGTGCTTGGCCTGGTGCTCCTGCAAAAAGATATGGGAACCGCCAGTGTGATTGCTATTTTGACGACGACAATGTTTTTTACGGCTGGAGCCAATATCTTGCAACTCTTACCTGCCCTGGGAGCTGGTTTTTTAATCTTTTTGTCCCAGGCATTTAGAGGATATCGCTATTACCGTTTGATTGGCTTCCTTGATCCGTTTAAGTATACGACCGATATTAATCTACAACTCTATCAGTCATTATTGGCCCTGGGCTCGGGTGGCTGGTTTGGGGTAGCGCTGGGAGCGAGTCGACAGAAGACGGGCTATCTGCCTCTTCCCTATATTGACTCGATTTTTGCTATTATCGGTGAGGAATTGGGCTATGTCGGGTGTATGGTGGTCGTGTTATTGTTTATGCTACTGGCGTTTCGTGGCTTTCGTCTGGCCCGACGCACGCAGGATGTCTACGGAGCCCTGCTGGCGACAGGTATTACAACCTGGATTGTGGTACAGGCCATGATCAATATCGGGGCGACAACTGGTACGATTCCATATACCGGTGTGCCATTACCATTTATTAGTTTTGGCGGCACCTCGTTGGTGATTACGTTGGCAGGGATTGGTGTATTGTTAAATATCTCTCGCTATATTCAAGAGCCCGAGGAACCTGTATTCTCGCGGCGTACTATCGCAAAAAGGTTAAAAAGGAAAGTTGCGGAGTAACGGGGTACACAGATGTGCAGTCGTTGCTCTTCACGGAACAATAGCTATGCGAATTCTTATTTCTGGTGGTGGTACGGGAGGCCATATCTATCCGGCTCTCGCGGTCGCTACACATTTACGAAATACATATAATGCTGATATTCTCTATCTTGGCAGTGATGATGGCCTGGAGCAGCAACTGGTGCCCGCAGCGGGCTTCCGGATGGCAACTATTAAAGCAGGTAAGCTCCAGCGCTATGTCTCTGTGAAGACCTTAAAGGGGATTGCCCGCGTGCCCGTGGGTATGGCGCAAGCCATTGGTATCGTACGCGATTTTCATCCTGCGGTCTCATTTACCAGTGGGGGATATGTCGCGGTACCAGCTGGTCTGGCAGCTCGCTTAAATGGCGTACCACTGCTACTGCACCAGCAGGATGTCCCGCCCAATCTGTCGAATAAATTGATTGCGCCGCTGGCAACCCGCATTTCGATTGCCTTTGCCGCTTCGCAGCACTACTTCCCGGCTCAGAAAACCCTGTTACTGGGAAATCCCATTCGGCAGGAGATTCTGGATATTCGCTCGACCAGCGTGGCCGAGGCTCGCACCCGTCTGGGTTTTGCGCCTGATCTGCCATTGATCCTGGTCACTGGTGGCAGTCAGGGAGCGCGACATTTAAACCAGGTCGTGGCGCATGCATTACCTGAACTCCTGAAGACGTGTCAGGTGTTTCAGATTAGTGGACAGAAGCTGTTTGAAGAGACACGCCAGCTGGCGGAGAGTACGACGCAAGCTTTGGATGAGACGGCAAAGCAGCGCTATCGCCTGGTTCCTTATCTTTCAGATGAGATGCCGCTGGCGTTACAGGCGGCTGAGCTGGTGGTCTGTCGCGCCGGAGCTGCGACGCTGAGCGAACTGGCTGTATTAGGAAAACCCAGTCTGTTAGTACCTTTGCCACCTGCACTTGGTAGCTCACCACAGGAGCGCAATGCTGAAACCTTTCGTCAGGCTCAAGCGGCTCAGGTGGTGCTCAACGACACTTTGAGTCCAGAGGTGTTAAGCGAGCGTGTACAACACATTATAAACTCAGCTAGCTTGCTTGAAATGACGAACGCGTTGCAAGGTTTTGCCAGACCAACGGCAACGCACGATATTGCTGAGGCGGTGGTACGGATGGCAAATGATGCTGCGGCAACAGCATCCACACACAAGGGGATAAACGTTTGATGAAGTCACGCTTGCATTTTATGGGCATTGGAGGCCAGGGCATTTCTTCCGTGGCGCAGATGGCACATGCCTCAGGCGCTATTGTGACGGGATGTGATCAGCGCGCATCGGCTACGGTACGCGCTTTACGCGAAGCAGGGATTGCGATTGAGATCGGCCATAGTAGCGAGCATCTCAAAGACATAGACACGCTGGTTATCAGTCCTGCTGTACCTGCTCTGGACCCTCATAATCCCGAACTGCTGGCTGCTCAGGAGCGTGGCTTGCGCGTTGTCACCTGGCAGGAAATACTGGGCGGATTGATGCAGGATAAATGCGTCCTTTCCGTGAGTGGGGTACATGGCAAAGGGACGACGACCGCGATGCTCTCGCTGATGCTGGTGGATGCCGGTCTGGACCCGACCTGTGAGATTGGTGCGGTTGTTCCTCGTTTTGGCGCGAACTATCGCGTGGGCCAGAGTGCCTACTTTGTCAACGAGGCCGATGAATTCAATCATAATTTCTGGCACTATCATCCACGTTTAGTCATTGTCACCTCAATTGAGTTTGAGCATCCAGAGTTCTTTGCGGATTACGAAGCGTTCCTGTATGCCTTCGAGCATTTCATTCGCGGCATGGATCTGGATGGCGACTGGCCGTTGCCTGCCACGGTCATCCTGAATGCTGACAGCCCTGGCTGTTGGGACTTGCGTGCCCGCCTGCACGATTGGCCGGGACGTATTGTTACCTACTCGCTGGGCGGTGAGATGGCGCAGCAGCATGAGCCAGCCACCTTTGAGGCTTTTGATGTCGTATTGGATGGCCAGACGAGTTTCCGCGTACGCACGCGTGCTGGAAGTGTCTTCCCGGAAGACCTGGTTGTGCGTTTGTCCTTGCCGGGTGGCTATAACATTGAGAACGCGCTGGCCGCGCTATCCGCCGCTCATTTATTGGGCGTGGATGCGACGACGATAGCCAACGCGCTCGCCAGCTTTACCGGTACCAGACGGCGTTTTGAGATTCGCCATCAAGGACCCTTGCGTCTACCTGAGCAGGTAGTGGATGTGACTCTGGTTGATGACTATGCCCATCATCCAACCGCGATTGCGGCCACTCTGGAGGCCACACGCCGTCGCTATCCCGGCCAGCGCATTGTGGCGGTCTATCAGCCACATATGTACAGTCGCACCAAAACATTCTTAGCACAATTCCTCCGCTCATTTGATGCCGCGGATGTGGCAATCATTGCGGATATCTATCCAGCGCGTGAACGGGATACCGGTTTGATTCATGCGCAGGCGGTGGTGGATGGACTGGCTCTGCAACCCCATTTTGCTGCGGGGACAGGACAGGTGTTACACGGTGGCAGTGTAAGTGAGACAACCGGATTGGTAGCCAGAACCTTGCGTTCTGGCGATATCGCCATTGTCATGGGGGCTGGCGATATCTATGTTGTTACAGAAACATTACTGAATAATGCACAACAGGCCCAGGGGAACAATCATGACATTTGATGCTGAGATTGCTTATAACGAACTGCTTGCTCATTTTGGTCGTCACGTACGCCGCGATGAGCCATTAGCCCGTCATTGCACCTTCGGGGTTGGTGGCCCCGCTGATGTATGGGTCTCAGTTGATACGCCAGAGGACCTCGTTGGCCTGGTGACAATTTGCGCGGAACAACGCTGGCCATTGCTGATTACAGGCAATGGAACCAATGTCCTCTATGCGGATGCAGGGGTGCGTGGCGTGGTTGCACGTGTCGCGCTGAACGCTTTTACGATTGAGGATAGAGGAGATGGCACCGCCTTCCTGACAGTTGGCGCTGGTATCAGTTGGCCGCGCATTATCAACGAAATCGCTCCCAAAGGATGGGGAGGATTGGAGTTTGGCCCTGGTATTCCAGGGACGTTGGGTGGTGGTGTGGTGAGCAACGCTGGTGTGCATGGACATGATCTGGGACAGGTACTGGAATGGGTTGAGATTGTCGATGCCCGTCAGTCTGAGGAGCGCCCTGTAGCACCCACGGTGGTGCGCTATCAACATAGCGAGCTAGACCTGAGCTATCGCCATAGCCGTTTCCGTTCGCAACGGCGCGTCCAGTTTGATGAGGAGGGCAATCCTGTTGCCGCTCCACGGCAACTGATCGAGCCAGCGGAGATCGTCATGCAACTGGGTATTCGTCTGACACAAGGCGATCCACAGCAGTTACGTGCCGAGATCGATGAGCACAAGCAATATCGGAAACGTACACAACCACCGCAGCAGAGCGCGGGTTCCATTTTCAAAAATCCGGCAGGTGATTATGCCGGGCGGCTCATCGAGGCGGTAGGATTAAAGGGACAGATCCAGGGGGGGGCACAAATTTCGGAGCGTCATGCCAACTTTATCGTCAATGTAGGTGGAGCACGTGCAGACGATGTCGCAGCTCTGATGAGAGAAGCGCATCAGCGTGTCTATGACCGTTTTGGCATCGATCTAGAGTTGGAGGTCGAGCTGCGCGGGGAGTGGAAGGTATCATGACATGACAGAGAGGAAAAAGCTACCGGGACAACAGGCGAGCCAGAGTCACAGCTATAATAAGCTCAGAAAAGTGTATGATCCCCGTCGGGACGCGGCAGGGAGTGCAGCATCACGTAGCGCTGCGAGATCCCCTCGGGCGTCGCAACGTGTTGTCACGATCCCGAAAGAAGATCCTTCATCGGCATGGCAGACCTTTGAGCAGCGACAGATGCAGTTGCGGAAAGTGCGTTCACGGACGCGACCACCCGTAAAAATGGTGTCTCGTACGTTTGTACAAACAGGGTTGCGTGCTCCGATTGGACGTATTCCTGCGGTACGGCGTCCACTTCCGTATCATAAGTCGTCGATACCTTTGCGAAGACGGCGGAAAGGTCTACGGCGTGGCTTTTTCTGGAAAGTATTGGCCGTGTTATTTGCCCTGATTTGTCTGGTGCTGCTGGCAGATTTTCTGTTAACGGGGAAGATGTTTCGTCTTAAAAGCGTTGATGTGGTTGGTACGACCGATACGACTTTGCTTCAAAGCATTCAGCAGATGCATCTCAAAGGACAGAACATCTTTCTTGTCAACGTGGACGATCTTAAAACGCGGATAGAGTCCTCGCCCCTGGTGGCGTCAGCGGTCATGAGCAAGCAATATCCTGACCAGCTGACCGTCACCATCACGGAGCGCCAGCCGGTTGTGCTCTGGCAAACCGCGCAAGGAACCTATAGCGTCGATGCTCAGGGTAAGGTCATCGCCAGGATTGATAGTGGCTCGACAATGGATGGAGCGCAGCTCGCAACCGTTGTTGATCTCACTCCGAGAGGCCAACAAGCAAATGGGGACGCAAAAACAGAGCTGTTATTGCGGCCCGGAACGTATTTAAAGAATATAGATAGCGTATTTGCAAGCCAGGTTTGGCAGAACGTTCCTAAACTCGCAGGTATCGGTGCTTTCAAACTGTATTACAATGGTACAATGAATGCTAGTACTACCAGACAAACCGGTAGTGTGGCGGATAGTAGGGGATCATATATTATTGAAAGCCCAGAAGGCTGGAAAGCGTATTTGGGTGGGTCGCAGGATGCCAATCCGCTGGCGAATCGTCTCAAGGAATTACATGAGATTGTAAAGCTCGCACACCAAAAGCAAATGAATATAGCTACTATTGACTTACGTTATGGCTTGCGGCCAGTGTTTACATTAAAATAGTAAAGAACGTGAAATTACTTATGTCAGTTGTCAAAAAGTGTCTTTGTAGTGCGTCTCAAGAGTGTACCGCCCAATAGGAGCGTAGATAGTGCAAGAGCGGGTGATCGTTGGTATCGACGTGGGAACAACAAAGATCTGCGTCCTGGTCGGCGAACTTGATCGCGACGGGAAGCTGAATATTGTTGGCGTTGGCACCTGCCCTTCACAGGGGTTGCGCCGTGGGGTGGTGGTAAACATTGAAGAGACCGTCACTTCAATAGCAGCGGCGCTAGATCGTGCTGAACGCTTATCAGGGAAGAAAATTACCTCCGCGTATGTAGGAATTGCGGGCAGCCATATTTCATCGGAGAATAGCAAGGGTTTTGTGGCTATTTCTCCTAAAAATCGGGATATTGAACAGAACGATATTAGTCGTGCGTTCGAGGTCGCCCGTGCAATCGCTATTCCCGCGAACCGTGAACTTATTCATGTGATTCCGCGTGGGTATGTCGTGGATGGACAGGAAGGCATCAAGAATCCGATTGGTATGTCTGGCTTCCGCCTTGAAGTGGAGGCACATATCATCACTGGATCAGTTTCTTCGATGCACAATTTAATTAAATGTGTTCACAAGACACATGTAGAGATTGAAGACCTCGTCCTGGAACCGCTGGCTTCAGGCGATGCTGTCCTGGAAGAGGGCGAGACCGACCTGGGTGTGGTTCTGGTGGATATTGGTGGAGGCACCACCGATGTCGCCGTGTATACCGATGGAGCTATCTGGCATACTGTTGTCTTGCCGGTTGGTGGCAATCTGATTACCAGTGATATTGCTATTGGTTTACGTTTGCCGGTCGGAGTCGCTGAAGAACTCAAAATTACGTATGGACACTGCGATCCGTCAACAATAGATGAAGACGATATGATCGATTTGTCACAGTTTATGCCCGATTGCGATGATCTCGTGCCACGGAAACTGCTGGCTGAAATTATTCAGGCGCGTGTGGAAGAGATTCTGAGTATTGTGCATGAAGAGATTAAGAAGTCTGGCTATGATGGCCTGTTACCCGCCGGGATCGTGATCACGGGTGGGACCGCCGAATTGCCGGGTATCTTAGAGTTGTCTGGCCAGATTCTAGATTTGCCTGCGCGTATTGGTTCTCCACTGGGCCTGCATGGTCTGGCGGATTCAATTAATCGACCAGCCTATTCAACTGCCGTTGGTTTATTGCTCTGGGGCCTGAGTAACACCTCGCTCTTGATGGAAGAAGACGAACCAGTCGATATAGAAAATGAAAATAATCTTGTTTCTCGGTTTGGGCGCTGGCTGAAAGCATTTATTCCTTAAGCACAGGTGCTCATTTATAGGCGGACAAGCGAGTCGAAAGAGAGAAAATTGAAACAAAGCGTTACTCATTCGTTGTACACATCAAAGGTGTCATCTTATAAATGAGAAACTTGAAAGGGGGCCACGAAGAAAATGTTACCAATGGGAAATCATCAACTTGAAGGCTTCGCCCAGATCCGTGTCATCGGTGTCGGGGGAGGTGGCAGTAATGCGGTGAACCGCATGATCCAGGCCAACATGACAGGCATTGAATTCATCGCCATTAATACCGATGCCCAGGCCTTGCTGCTAACAGATGCACCACATCGTCTCCGTATTGGCGATAAGCTGACGCGTGGCCTTGGCGCAGGAGGCAATCCTAGTGTTGGCATGAAGGCCGCAGAAGAAAATGCTGAGGACATCTACGAGGCCCTCAAGGGCTCGGATATGGTCTTTATTACAGCAGGGATGGGTGGTGGCACTGGCACCGGTGCGAGCCCGGTGGTGGCGCAGATTGCTCGTGAGGTAGGAGCGTTGACGGTAGGTGTCGTCACGCGCCCCTTTACCTTCGAAGGAAAAAAACGTTTGCTTTCCGCCGAGGAAGGCATCAATAATCTGAAGCAGCATGTGGATACTCTGATTACTGTGCCCAATGATCGACTGTTGCAAGTGGCGGATAAGCGGACTCCACTCGCCGAAGCGTTCCGTCTGGCTGATGATGTGTTGCGTCAGGGTATTCAGGGTATTAGCGATTTAATTACCGTCCCTGGATTGATCAATCTGGACTTCGCCGATGTGAAGACAATTATGTCGGCTGCGGGTTCGGCATTGATGGCGATTGGTGAGGCGAATGGCGAGAATCGCGCCATGGATGCAGCCCAGATTGCTATTTCCAGTCCTTTGTTGGATATTGATATTAGCGGCGCACGAGGCGTGCTCTTTAATATTACTGGCGGCATGGATATGACCTTATTTGAGGTTAATGAGGCTGCTGATATTATCAGTCAGGCGGCCCATCCAGAGGCGAATATTATCTTTGGTGCAGTACAGGATCCTAACTATGAGGGCAAGGTCAAAATTACGGTGATCGCGACTGGATTTGATCAGGTGCCGAATGCGCGCTCGACCAGTTTTCCTTCGCCACGGCCAGAATATGATCGCAGCCGTTTATATACGATCTCCAATCCAGTGCAGGGAGGAGCGGCCAGTGGTGGTAATGTGCCAGTGCGTGCGGGAAGCTCACAGGGCTATACGCCCCCCGTCACACCATCCCAGGCCAATCATCCGACCGATCCATTGCAGGGCACGCCGCGTAGCCAGCCAGCGGCCTCTGTGTCGCCATCCAGTCCATCCTTGCTACCCTATGGCGCGGACGGTGGTCGTCAGCGGGGCTATACCCCCCCACCAGCATCGATACCCATCATGAGCAATAATCTGGATAGCGATGAAGAGGATGATCTGGATCTAGAGCAGGATATCCCGACACCCGGCATGGATAACAAATTACCGATGCCTGATTTAGAGGATCAGGCGTTGCGTCAGCGACCAGGTCAGGCGAATCAGCAACATCGACATGTACGCCGTATAGATCGAGGAGTGGCCTCTGAATTGTCACGAGGTAATCGCAACACGCCATCGGGTGAAGACATCGACATTCCTGCCTTCCTGCGTAAACGCTAAGCCGATTGGCAATAAAAATATGTAGAGATACTCAAAAATTTTATTGTATATTGCAGAAAAAAAGGCGCGTCAGCGTTTGCCTGAACAAAAAGGAGCTCTCTGCAGCGGGCTGCTAATGCAGTCGCTGCAGAGAGCTCCTTTTTGGTAGATCGGATCAGGCGTTTCTGGTCTTGCCCAGGTTGCCAGGAATGTCTTTATTCAGGCCAATATGGTTGACGACGACGCGTACACCGGGGATACCGACGACCTCGCGCTCCAACGCATATTTCATACTTGAATTGGGGACATCTCCATACAGATGTAAAATATAATTCTCGACCAGAACAGAGATATTTTTTGCACCTTCGAGCTTGCCCTGCGTCTTCAGCTTTTCGATGCGACTGTAAGCACCCTCCAGGATGCTATCTTCGGCAACAACGAAGTTACGTACGCTGGCTACGCCCGGTACTTGACTGACTTCGGCTTCCAGACGTTCACGCTGAACCATGAGCTCAACTTTCCCATACAGGGTGATGACGGCACCTTCTGGCGTCTCGCTCTCAAGTTCCGCTTTAATTGGATGGATACTATAGGCTGTGCTGCCAAAGGTAACCACCCGCTCAACAGCTGCGCGTGCATTGTCCAGTACTTCACTACCAGGCAATATCACAACCGGCCTGGCTGTCGCTACCCCTGCATGAGCACCCATAGGATCTTCCAGTGCCCAACCAAGGATACCGATAAAGACAAAGACGGCTGCCACTAGCGTCAGCCAGGGGGCATCAGGAACAAACAATAGTCCAACCACGGCGACCAGAATGAAGGCGCTTAACAGAAACGGCCACGCACTGGGTCCGGGCATATGGATATGGTGTTCCGCCTCTTCTGCGTCCTGATATGTCTCAAGGGACGAATCAACATCATCCACTGCGAGATTTACTCTTTGAAGAGATGATTCCATACGCTCTCGCTCTCCTCCGCGAATGGTATACAATCAGCGCGGACTGATATATTTTTCGTAATAGTAGTCCTGTACGTCTAAGCATAGCAAATATATATGCTTCGTGCAACCTGACGGAAGCTACCCCTTCGCTGCCTTGAAGGGCTTGCCATCCCATATTTCTCTATGAGAGTGTCAGCCCCCCAATACCAGCGGGATCTTGCTGCTCACCTGCTGGCAGGCGCGAAAACTCATGCACAGAGACCGTGGAGACCACGGGAGGCTGACACACTCTATGAATGTGTCAGCCTCCCAGTACCATCGGGATCTTGCTGCTCACTTGCTAGCAGGCGCTTGCGCGCCTGCTACCTTTTTAGTATGTGGTGGAGAAAAAGTTCTTAGAACTTTTTCTCCACCACATACTAAAAAGATGTTTGAGCACCGCAGGTGCGAAAACTCATGCACAGAGATTATGGAGAGCATGGGTGTTTGCCACACTCTATTTAAGAGGGTGGCAAACATAACAACTCTTCTTCGAGATCCTGCCAGATCAGTAATTCGGCTTGCGCATGGGGCAAAGGGGAATGCTCATGCATCAATTGCATGTGAATCATGCGTTGCTTAAATTGTGTTATGAAAGACAATTGTTGGGGACGTGGAGGCATTACGCCTAGTGCGAGATCGGAGAGTGCGAAAAATTGGGCGGCATCGAAAGCCAGAGTCAGCAAATATACGTATTTCTGCAAAATATCGAGATGCGCCTGTGTAAAAAGGCGTGCCTGCGTGCTGGCCAGGCAAAATACTCCGACTGTCTGGTCGGCCAGTAAAATAGGATAAGCAACCGAACTTTCCTCTACCTCCCAGGCGTGCAATGGAAAGAGGCGCTCTTTCTCAGCTCTGCTCTGTATGACAATAGGATGAAGCGTGTTTAATGCGTGTCCAGCCTGCGATTCCGCGCCAAAAAACTGGGTATGATTCTCTATCAGATTTCCTCCCAGTACATGTGTCCCACGCCCGATGGTCTGGCGCAGGCTGCGCACATATCTCCCTTCTCGGGGTGGCATGCATTGGGCAACCAGAGTGATCATTCCTTTCTCGTGTGGATCGAGATGTTTCAGGATCTGCTGTAGGATGAGCGCACAGATGTTGCGTGTGCGTACATGGCTAGGATTAGATGTATAGGAGTTGAGCACATGAGCGTAGAAGGTGGCTGAGACATCGATAAGCTCCTCTTTCTGCTGTAAGGTATGAAAGGCATTGGGATATTCTTTTATAATCAGCGCTTTGAGGGCTTCGCGTTGGAGTGGTAGCACCTCTACCAGCCGTCTGAGGCTATCGGGACGTGGATTTGACTTGTTCGTTGTCCAGCGGATCAGTGTCACAGGATTGATGCCGATTGCATCAGCAATGCGTTGGCGTTCGTGTGGATCGACGATAAGAGTGCCCAGGAATACACGCCATGTTAAATCTTCATTCATTGTAACAGTCACCATTTATTATTCATACATAGATAGATTAGTATAATATGATTTATTTTGAGGCTCTTTGCTTTAAATGCCTTAAATGAAAGATAACTCTAGTATAGAATAACCTATCAGATAAGTTCAGTCAATCGCGTAAGCAGAGATTGTAAGCTTTTTTATAAGATTTTAATAATCAGCAAAAAAGGATAAGGTTTACCAAAAAACCTTATCCTTTTGGATGTCAAACTGCCAGAATGTGTCAGACTCTCATCTCCATCGGGGCCCTGGTGTTCACCTGTAGGTAGGCGTTGACGCGCCTGCACCCTTTTTATTGTATGGTATCTGACATGGTATCAGGGTAATAAGCTAGCTGGCTTTTATTTTTCTTGTAGTAATTGTTTCAGGTTAGCGGCCATCTGTGCTGGTTGAAAGTCGTCGCCCATATAGACGCGTTCGCGTCCCTGTTTATCGATCAGATAGAGTGCGGTCGTATGGTTAATACTCTGCTTGAACGATTGGGCGTTGATGCTATATTTGCTCCAGATTGGTGAAAGTTCTTGCTGGGTTCCTGTCAAGAAGTGCCAGGAATTCTGCATATTATGTTCGGTTGAAAATTGCAGTGCCGCCTGCGTGGTATCTCCTTTAGGATCAGTACTGACCGCCAGGATACCTACTTTGCTGGCATCGGAGCCCATTTGTAACAGGGCCGTGTGCAGATGCTCCGCCGTTAGTGGGCAGACATCAGGACAGTGCGTGTAGAGAAAGGTCACCACCAGCGGTTTGCCGTGGAATTGCGCGAGCGAAACCGTTTTGCCGTATTGATCGGTGAGCTGGAAGCCAGGTGCCGGTGTGCCACCGAGATCCGTCCCCTGCAATTGCAATGTGGACGTTGTGCTGGTCGTTGCACCACCACTTTGAGCCGGTACGTTTGTGCGCTGGTGTTGAATCAGTGCTACCACGATCACGACAACGATGGCGAGTGTTATTACTGATAGGCGCGAAGCAAGCCGCCAGTTCATACGTATACTCATAGTTTTAGATCTCGCTAGCTAGAAAAGCACTCGGTCTACCACCATTATCGCGAAGATCGCAGCCAGATAGCAGTTGGAGTACCAGAAAATAGTGCGTGCCCATTTGTGCTGTTTGTCTATCAACAGGCGAACCGACATATAAATCAGAATGCTGTCCATAATGACGACACTGACCAGATACAGATAGCTCATGGTATGCATAAGGAAAGGCATCAGTGTCACGGCTCCCAGCAAGAGCGAATAGAAGAAGATCTGGCGTCGTGTTTCGGCCTCGCCAAACATCACCGGCATCATCGGCACATTTACCTTGGCATAGTCTTTTTGAATGAGTAATGCGAGTGCCCAGAAGTGTGGCGGGGTCCAATAAAAGACGATCGCGGTCAGCCAGATCGCATCCAGTGAAATATAATTGGTCGCGGCAGTCCAGCCGATCAGAACCGGAAGTGCGCCCGGCAGGCCACCGATCACAATATTCTGAGCGGTTGTGCGTTTGAGCCCCATCGTATAGATCACAACATAAAACAGGATCGCGCCCAATCCCAGGGCCGCACTCAACAGATTGACAAAGAATCCGAAGACGAGGCAGGATAAGACACCCATGACGAGGCCAAAGATCAGGGCCTGACGGGGCTGCACTTTACCAGCAGGTAAAGAGCGGCGCTGCGTACGTCCCATAATCTGGTCGATGTCGCGGTCAATATAGCAATTAATCGAATTCGCGCTTCCTGCCGCCAACGTTCCACCGAGCAGCGTTGCCAGCACCAATCCTAGATTGGGTAGACCCCGATCTGCGATGGCCATGGTTGCGAGAGTTGTCCCCAGTAACAACACAGTTACGTGTGGTTTCATCAGATTGATATAGGCGGAAAGTGTCTGACGCCAGGCACTCTCTTGCTTTGGTTCTTCAATCTCGGTATGGCTTAACACCTTCATGTACAGGCTCCCTTTTCGTCTATAGAGTTTGACGTCTCCTATTTTCGGCGTCGTTCCTGATACTGCCCTTGCAGTAGCTTTCTCTTACCTTACAATTGCCTGAACGTTTGTAATTGATTGGATCGAAAGAAAAAGCTCCTGGTAGAGAAATTTCCCTTGTCGCTCTTTCCTTCCCTTGCTATAGTATGTAAAAGGATTTGTGGAGCGGTCAGCAATGATGTGAACTGATGTCGAACTCAACTTTTGGATGATCCCATAACAGTAGGAACCAATCCTTATTCCGGGAACTGCAATTCTTGTTGTCTGTTAGAATTATCTGCCAAAATTCTAGAGATACTGTTCACATGCTCTTTTTTGCTGGTATGCTTTTGCCTGGCACAACCAATTGATCAGCCTGCTACTCCCGAATACTGAGGAGAAGGCGCTTCTTCGTTCAGGCTCTTGTAAGGTTCCTTTTTTAAATTGCAAGTTCCATGTCAGGCTCTATAGCTACATTACAGCGTATAGTGGAACAATGTCGCCAAAATGAGAGACATCATCGTCCATCATCAAAGAATTGTTTTTTAGGAGAGATTTAGACGTGAGGATGCCGGTATTTCGTAGGAAAAAGCACTGGTTAGCTGCGCTGACCGGAGTGCTTTTATCCTCTATTCTATTAGCCGCATGCGGCGAAAACTCACCTTCTATCTTGAACGTCGCGGGACCAGTGGCAGAGAGCGAGAGTAGCCTGTTCTGGTTGATTCTTTATCTTGCTCTAGCCATTTTCATCCTGGTAGAAGGTGTATTGATCTACTCCATTTTCAAGTATCGTGAACGTCCTGGAACTCCAAACCCATACCAGAACCACGGTAACATGTTATTGGAGCTTGTCTGGACCGTTATTCCAACGGTGGTCCTATTTGTGATCTTATTCTTCACTATTCGCGGCCTATTGCAAGTCGCGCCGGAGGCTGAACCAGCCGCCTCAGCATCACAGCCGAAAATCGAAGTGACTGCTGTTGGTCACCAGTGGTACTGGGAATTCTATTATCCAAAGTACAATGTGACCACTGCCGATACTCTGGAAGTGCCGGTGGGTACGACTGTGCACGTCAAACTATTCTCAAATAATGTCATCCACAGCTTCTGGGTCCCTTCCTTAACAGGTAAGACCGACGTTGTGCCGGGCCACGACAATACCAAATGGTTTGTGGCACAAAAGACCGGGTTATTCACAGGTATCTGCGCCGAGTATTGTGGTACACAGCACGCCAACATGCGTTTCAATGTCAACGTAGTGGACAACAGCAGCTTCATGACCTGGATTTCGGGTCAGCAACAGGCTGCCGCTGCTCCAACAGACGCACTGGCACAAAAGGGTGAAGCATTATTCAAAAATCAGTGTGCCTCCTGTCATGGTATTGTCGGCGTAAATGTGACGCAGTTCTACAATACAGCCCAGGAATGTACCGATCTGCCAGGTGGTAAAGCCAACGGCACGCCACAGTGTTTGATTGGACCAAATCTGACGCACTTCGGTAGCCGCTCTCTGATTGCTGGTGGTGTATTGGATAACAATACCAAAGATAATAATTGCGATCCAAATAATCCGAACCTGATGCAATCCTGTAATCTCGCGAAATGGCTGAAAGATCCTCAGGCGGTCAAACCTGGGAACGATATGGCTATTGGCGCACTCAGTAATGCCGAGATTCAGCAATTGATTGCATACCTTGAAGGGTTGAAATAATCTGCCTTGCCCTGTGACCCTTTGTTTAGGGCTAGACTCTGGAGGATTTACGCATGGCAACTAGCACGATCGGTGAGCGCGCTACAACCATAGATGTTCGCCGAAAGCGTTTTAGTGAAACCTATATCGGTGAGTGGATTACAACGACCGATCATAAGCAACTCGGTCTGATGTATCTGATCACAGGTTTCTTTTTCTTTGTTGTGGGTGGCATGGAGGCTCTCCTGATCCGCACCCAGCTGGCCTTGCCAAATGGTAAAGTATTAGATCCTGATACCTATAATCAGATCTTTACCATGCATGGCACGACCATGATCTTCTTGTTCGTGATACCAGTGCTCTCGGGTTTTGGTAACTATATCGTGCCGCTGATGATTGGTGCACGCGATATGGCCTATCCCCGTATGAATGCCTTTGGCTTCTGGCTCCTACTCTTTGGTGGTATCTTCATGCAGTCCAGCTTCCTGTTTGGTCAGGCACCAAACGGCGGCTGGTTTATGTATGCGCCATTGAGTGAGCTGGCGGCTGGACATGCCTTCCAGGCGACTCCGCACATGAATGCGGACTTCTGGCTGCTGGGTACCACCTTACTGGGTATCTCGTCGATCACCGGTTCTTTGAACTTTGTTGTCACGGTCTTCAAATTGCGCGCTCCTGGCATGAGCATTAACCGCATGCCGCTGTTCACATGGATGATCCTGGTGATGTCCTTCCTGTTGCTGTTCGCGTTGCCAAGCCTGACCGTTGCCAGCGTCTTGTTGCTGCTGGACCGTCACATGGGTGCGCATTTCTATCAGTATGGCAGTGGTGGTGATCCACTTCTCTGGCAACACCTGTTCTGGTCCTTCGGACATCCCGAAGTATACATCCTGATTCTCCCGGCCTTTGGTATTGTCTCTGAGATTCTGCCGGTCTTCTCGCGTAAACCGATCTTTGGCTATACCTTTATCGCCTGGTCCGGTGTTGCGATTGGCTTCTTGAGCTTTACCGTCTGGGCCCACCATATGTTCGCAGTTGGTCTGCCATCGATTGCGCAAGCCTTCTTTGCGACCAGCACGACCCTGATCGCCATTCCAACGGCTGTCAAAATCTTCAACTGGCTGGCGACGATCTGGGGTGGTAAGATTCGCTTTAACGCGCCGATGCTCTTCGCATTGGGCTTTATCGCGATGTTCCTGATTGGTGGTCTGAACGGCGCTGCCCTGGCGGTCGTGCCTTTTGACTACCAGATCACAGACAGCTACTTCGTCGTGGCGCATATCCACTATGTGCTCTTCGGTGGTACTGCGCTGGCCGTGTTCGCGGGCATCTACTACTGGTTCCCGAAATTCACCGGCAAGTTGATGGATGACCGTCTGGCAAAGTGGCACTTCTGGGTCACCTTTATTGGTCTGAACCTGACCTTCTTCCCAATGCACCTCATGGGTATTCTGGGCATGCCTCGGCGCGTCTATACCTATCCAGCCAATCTGGGTTGGAATGATTTGAATGCCATGGCTTCGGTTGGTGCCTTCATCATTGGTGTAGGCGTAATCCTGTTCATGATCAACATTATCAAGAGCCTGAAGGCCGGGCAGGCCGCTGGCGATGATCCCTGGGATGCCTATACGCTGGAATGGGATACCACATCTCCTCCGAAAAAATATAACTTCCTGGAGATTCCGGTGGTGCGTAGCCGCCGTCCCTTCTATGACAAGAAGTATCCTGATATTGCTGACTGGAAAAACGTCATTAAGCACTAATCGTATACCCATACTCCACAGCGTTGGAACAAGACAAGTAGAGGTTATATGGTGTCTCAAGAACAAAAAGATCATGTAGAGCAACAAGTAGTAGATGAGCAGGAGGAGGACGCAGGCGTCTCTTCTCCTGACACCACCCCGACCCCCGACTCTGCATTATCTGATGATAAGCAGGAGTCACAGCCGGAGGCCGCGACAACGGGGGGGCAGCAACAAGCAGTCCGTACAGGCAAGCGTCGGGGACGAGCCAGAGGACGTCTGGTCAATGCCGAAGAGGTGATGCCAAAGCCAAGCCTCTGGCCGCTGGCCGTGGCTTTCTCTATCGCGTTCGTGCTGTTTGGTGTGATTGCCGGTCTTGTTGTCCTTGTGATCGGTGTCATACTCCTTGTTGCATCGATTGTGGGTTGGATACTGGAGCGTCGATAAGAGAGAGCCTGTGTTTGCTACTTTGGTAGCGGACACAGGTGATTATTCTCGCGTAGTTAAGGGAGTGACTTGTATGAGTGTTGCTCATGGCGAGCAAGTACGAGTGTTGGAAGAAGAGCACGGCCAGGTAGGTGAACGGAGCCTCAACTGGTGGGGCATGGTCTTTTTCATCGCCTCTGAGGCTCTGATCTTCGCCAACCTGATTGCTGCTTACCTCTATCTAGAGATTCGTAACAACAACGATATCTGGCAATTGCCGCATAGCAATCTGTTTTTGCCTCTGCTCAATACCGCTATCCTGCTTGGTAGTAGCGTTTCAGTGCATTTTGCAGGCACTGGTATTCGCAAAGGCAATGTAAGGCAGCTAATCATTGGTTTAAGTGTCACCATTTTCCTGGGTGCCTGTTTCTTGGTTGGTCTGGCCTATGAATGGACCTCATTGATTGCTGACGAGCATTTCAGTATCTCCAGCAGCATTTTTGGTTCAGCCTTTTTCACGCTGACAGGCTTTCACGGTCTGCACGTCACCATCGGTGCGATCTTCCTGGCCGTCTGTCTGGTGCGTGCCACGAAGGGCCATTTTAGCAAGCAGCAGCATTTCGCTGTCCAGGCGGCTGAAATGTACTGGCACTTTGTGGACGTGGTCTGGCTGTTCGTCGTAACATTGGTCTACTTTGTACCGCTGTTCCGCTAAGTAGTCTGACGCAATTTTCTGGTGACCTGATATTTTATATGAGATGTCAGGTCACTTTATTATTTTAAAGGACAGGTGGTTTTTCAGGTAGTCACGAGCGCAAATCTTCAATCAGTTGTTGTACGTGGATAAGATATAAAGAGTTATCTCACCAGCACTCGACGTTTGGTTCTATTGAAAGGCTTATTTTCATTTTACTCACAGTGTATGTGGTTTGCTTCTTATTTACCATCGATACGGGTAAAAATATGTTACAATTGAAAGTAAAAGCTGATGATACCAGGGGTAGAGAAGAAAGGGTAGTAGCATGAAAGATGCGATGCGCAGTGGCGCGCCTGGCGTTGCTGTTCCACCCCATGATACGCGTAAGCGACAGAGCCGTTTGCCCGTATATTGTTCTATTTGTACAAATCGTATCTGGTCCGAGCCAATGAATATTGTAGAGCCAGATGGCGTGCCAGAACCACGCCTTTCATGGACATTATGTAAAGCCTGTTATCAGGCCCTGGTGGTTGAGATGAGTCGCTCACCACTACAATCTCCCCTGCGGCTACGTATCGCGATGGGATTAGTGGCGGCGGAGCGCTGGCCGCATGCGTATTCTACCCGTGTGCGCGAATATGTAAGTGATCGACGCTGGATCATTTTTATGGCTGCGGCTTTTATTATTGCAATGCTCGTTCACCTGATGCTTATCGTGATGATCGCGGGCATCAAATAATTGTTCACCCTCTTCAGGACTCTTTAAGAAGTAGGTAGACGGTCTTGTGCTGGGCCATGAAACAGGTTGGCAAGCTCTTTTTCCGCTTTTCTTGTTGAGCTGGGTGTGGTTGACTCTTTTTGCTAAAATATGAGTAGCCAGGTACAGATCATTATCGGGCGGGAAAGGGTTGTTTTTGTATGTCCTCCTCCATTGAAAAAAAACACAGCAAAACCACCGGTGGATTGTGGATTGCGGAGAATGCTGCGCCAGTAACCCCACATCCAGGTAGACCTACAGAACCTATCCCCGCAGGTTTTACGCGTGAGTATCAGGTTCTCGCAGAAATGTGCGCCAGCATGAGTAGTGGCTTTATGCTCCTTAATCAGCATGGCCGCGTAACCTATTCGAATGAAAGTGCTTTGCGCCTGTTGCGTGTTGATGTACGGGATCGTTCCGCGTTTCAGGAATTTGATGTCCAGGAGCATTTGCTGGCTCTGTCAACCGATCCACAACATGCCAGAGCAGATCTGGAACAACTCTGGCAGCATCAGGATCAGGAGCGGTCAACTGATCTCTCATTGATTGATGCTGCCGCCAACTGGTTACGTGTACGCAGTTTTCCTGTCCATGATGAGCAGGGTCGCAGCCTGGGTCGTGGTGTGTTGCTTGATGATATTACTCTGGAACGTTCCGCGGCCGCATCCCGGACCGAGACGTTGATGATGGCGGCGCATGAGTTTAAAACGCCACTGGCTATTATTAAGGGTTGTGCGACCACCCTGCTGGGTGGCTCCGCGCGCTGGGACCCCTCCATGCAGCGCGAGATGTTACAGATGATCGATGCACAGTCTGATCGCTTGTATGATGTCTTAAATACGCTGCTAGATGTCTGGCGCTTTGATGCGGGCACTCAACCGCTGCATCTTGCTCAGGTCCAGCTCTCCGAACTTATCTTACAATTGATTACACGCTGGCAGAAGCAGTCTCCTGAGCATCGCTTTGTCCTGGATCTGCCCGATGATGTGCCTACGGTAACCTGTGATGCGTTGCGTATCGAGCAAACCCTGAATCACTTGCTGAATAACGCGGTGAAAAATTCGCATGCCGGACAAATTGTGCGGACAATGCTTGATTTTACGGCTGGCGAGTTGCGGGTGAGCGTGAGCGATGAGGGTATCGGCATCGCGTCAGAACATCTGGAGCGTATCTTTGATCGCTTTTATCGCATTGAGCAGGCCAGTAAAGCCCACAATGAACACGAGGATGCCGCTCTGTCGGATGAGCCGGGGGGAAGTGGGTTGGGACTCTCAGCGGCACGCGCGACTATTGAAGCACATCGAGGGCGCATCTGGGCTGAGTCGGCAGGACCGGGCAAGGGCGCTACCTTTTTCTTCACCTTACCATTAAACGCCAGCCGTTACGCTCCTATAGAGACTTTGACTGCGCTTGAGGAGCCGGAAACGAGTAGTGGAGTGACCGGACCGTTGCGCAAAACGCGCACGTCGTCTCTGGATCAGGGCCGCCATGTGCGTGTCCTGCTGGCGGAGAATGATGCTCGCCTGGCACGCTATATTCGTGCCAATTTAGAAGAGCAGCAATATCGGGTACGGGTCGTCACCCATGGTATTCAATTCTTACGTCAGTTGGATTTGGAAGAGACGGATGTGATTTTGCTCTCTACCCAGCTTGCGGATATGAGTGGTGCAGAGTTGCTCAAGCGCTTGCGTGAATTCTCCCATGCGCCAGTAATCATGCTCTGTGATGCCTGTGATGAGGATGAGCGGGTGCAGATGTTTGAACTGGGTAGCGATGATCTGGTTGTCAAACCTTTTGGGATGCGTGAGTTGTTGGCACGCGTACGTGCCCTCTTGCGTCGTCAGGGACCACCAGCCGAGCAGAAGCAACAACCGTCAATTTTCACAACTGGCGAGCTGACCATCGACTATGCGCAGCATCAGGTGACGGTGCGTGGACAGGCTGTTCAGTTGAGCCGTACCGAGTATAAACTGCTCAGCACTCTGGCGCAGAATGTTGGCCTGGTCGTGACGCATGAGTTATTGCTGGAAAAGGTCTGGGGGCCGGAATACAATCGCGATATTGACTTTATCTGGGTCTATATCAGTCGCCTGCGCCGTAAAATCGAGGCGAACTCGCGCCATCCTGAATATATCCTTACCGTACCGGATGTAGGCTATAAATTAGCCAGGCATGCATAAGTCATAGCCAGGAAAACATACTATTTTTGAACCCGTCTCCATATAATATGGGGGCGGGTTTTTGTTTTCAATACGTTATAATTGTGGGGGGAATGAGATTAAACTCATAAATGTTCAGGTCACTGTAAGGGGATTTCGCTAGCTGTCAAAGATTCTGTAATGTGGGCCTCGTATGCTTACTATGAATACGATACTATTTAGCTATTTTTACTGGTAGCGATAGAGGTGCATATATGTCGCAAGGGCTACAGCCATCAGTTTCGACGGTCCTGTTATTGGAGACTGATCCTTCCATTCGGCGTATGATTACGCTTGGTCTACGCCATCGTGGACTCCATGTGATCGAGTCCATTTCATTGTCAACTCTTTCTGCTCGTGATGTGCAAAAATTGGATTTACTGATTGTAGATGTTGATGATGGAATTCGTTGTGACCGGGCTATGCTTGAAGCCGCTCAGGCACATCCGCAATTGTCAGCCTTACCTACGGTCGTGCTGTCCTGGGAGCCTCTGATAGAACAGAAGGATCAGCAGGTGGCTGTGACCAAGCCCTTTGACGCACGCGCTTTGCACGCCGGGATTGACCAATTGCTGCTGGCGCGTAGTGCCGCACAGATCCAGCAACTACAACAGGCCGAGGCTCTCCTTCTGGCGTCCTATGCTAAACATACTGCTCCCAGCATCTGGCCTGCCATCACTGCTGCGGGTGTGCTACTGGTTGTGATTGGTTTATTGTTACAATTTGCGATCACCATTATTGGCCTGCTCGTGATTGTCTGTGGATTGCTGTTATGGACTATTGGCTCCCATACATCAGTTGAGAAGCCTGAATTGTCTCTCACTGTGGGTAAATGACTGCGATTTCCTCTTTTTGATTGAAATACTCTTTCATCGCTTGTAAGCTGAGTATGATCAAAAGTGGTTGCCAGTTCTTTCCTTTATGCGCTATCCTTTCCTCTGAGAATGTTTATTGCGGCATTGGAAAGCACAAAGGAAAGAGAGATTTATGTATATTCGACCAGCCAGAAAAACAGATGCTCAGGATGCATTACCCTTGATCTATCAGGTGATCAGTGGATTTAGTGGTACCTTGCTGGGCTCCAGGACTGAGCAGGAATTTCATGAGGTCATCGCAGATTTTTTTCAGGCCGAAAATAACCGCTTCAGTTATCAAAATTATCTCGTGGCGGAAGTTGGGCAGCGTGTCGCTGGCCTGTTACTGCTGTATCATGGTCGCGATGCCGAGGTATTAGATCGTCCTATATTAGAGCACGCCCGTCGGGTTAAAAACAATCCTACCTTCAGATTGGACAAAGAGGCGGATGAAGATGAATGGTATATCGATACGCTTTCTGTCTCTCCTGACTATGCCGGGCAGGGTATTGGCACTGCCTTGATGAAGGCGGCTGAGGAACAGGTGCGCCAGAGACAGGATCGCAAGCTAGCGCTGCTTGTAGAAGAAGAGAACACGCGCGCTCATCGCTTATATCAGCACCTGGGCTATAAAGAAGATAAAAAGACCATGCTCTATGGTATCTCATTGTTGCATATGGTGAAATTTCTGGCCTGATCATCCTAACATCTGATCCTTTTTTTCTACATATTGTTGAGACACTATTCCCGTCTTTGTTCCGTATACTACATGTCTCTGGTTCTAAAAATCGTTTTGTAGAAGCAGGAAGGTGGAGTTATGCAAACCAATAGTAAAATATTAGATGGTGTACGTGTCGCAATCCTGGTTACGGATGATTTCGAGCAGGCTGAGCTGGCGGAACCGAAAAAGGCACTTGAACGCTGTGGAGCAACCACTAAAATTATCGCTCCTAAAGCTGGTCAGGTACAGGGACTCAATCACGATGAGAAGGCGGATGCATTCCCCGTTGATTTGACGCTTGATCAGGCTAATGTGAATGATTTTGATGCTGTGCTGCTACCGGGTGGCGCTGTGAATGCGGATGCTTTACGCATGGAGCAGAAGGCTCGTACTTTTGTGCAGCAGGTGAACCAGAGTGGACGACCCATGGCTGTGATCTGTCATGCTCCATGGCTGTTGGTTTCTTCTGGACTCGTCAAGGGACGGACATTAACGAGCTACTTTACCATTCAGGACGATATTCGCAATGCAGGTGGTAACTGGGTTGATCAGCAAGTTGTGCGTGACCATAATCTGGTGACCAGTCGTAGCCCTCAGGATTTGCCAGCGTTTAATTCAGCGATAGTTTCATTGATTGCTGAATATAAGGACAAGGGCCCTCTCCTGCCACGTGGCAGTAACCAGAGCCCCCAGGATGTGATCTCTGCCTAGCCTCACATGCGCGAGCGATAGCAGAGAACCTTAGTCGTACGCACACCTTGCCTCACGGCTCTCTATGTTGGCTCTGCTGGATGATACCGCAGATGAAAAAAGAACCTTAGCACGTTGTAGTGCAGCGTGGAGGTTCTTTTTTGTGCGTAAAAAATGTTCAGGACATTGTAAGGTGAGAGGGAAAGCCTGCAAGTTGGCTATCAGGCTCAAGCACCATAATCGTGGTGATGTTCTTTAGTTTGTGAGAATTGTGCTGTTATGGAAATAAATGATTCGCTGACCAGAAGATCCCGCAAGCGTAATATTATCGTCTTTATTGTGACGAATGTGTTGATCGTTGGCCTGCTGGTGCTATTATGGACTCAACTTATGACTCCTAAAGTGGGTCTGACCCATTCACCGGATGAAAGTCTGGTGACAGTCGGAGATCTGCCCAGCCCACTTCTGGGCAAGCCCGCCCCTGGCTTTGCTTTGCCTTTGTTGCAGGGGAATGGTCAGAAAGTGAGTCTCTCTGATTTTAAAGGCAAGCCGGTGCTCATTAATTTCTGGGCGTCGTGGTGCGATCCCTGTAATCTTGAGGCTCCTTTTTTGCAGAACAAGTGGCCGGGATTGCAGTCCAAAGGCATTGTGATGCTGGGTATTGATGGCGGTGAGATGGCCAGTGCCGGTCAGGCATTTTTGAAAAAGTATAACATTAGCTATACCAATGTCGCTGATACTATCGGGGGCAATACAAGTCTGGCCTATGGTGTTTCCCAGATGCCGGAGACGTTTTTTATTAATGCGGATGGCAAGGTTGTGGCGCGCTGGGCCGGGCCACTGGATGATACAAATCTGCAAAAAGAATTAGCCAAACTGCATATGAATTGAGGCGAGCATCGCTATGTGGGAAATTCGCTGGATCGTTCGTCTTATCCATATTCTGGCCGCGAGTGTCTGGGTGGGTGGCAGTTTTATGTATCTGGCGGTGGTGATGCCAGCTCTGCGCCTGGGTGGACCCGCGCCAGCCGTGGCGGCGAAAGTGGCTGAACTCTTTAAGAAGATGGTCAATATATGCGTCGGGCTGTTATTATTCAGTGGTGCTTACCTGACGGTGGATCGTCTGACACAGACGCAATTGGGTTTGAGCTATATCGTCGTCCTTGTGCTGAAAATAATTGGTGCTCTCGGCTTATTTGTCCTGGCCGTCTATCTCAGTCAGAGTAATATTCGGCGTTTGGCGAAGCGCAAGACGCGTCTCTCGCAGGCCTCTCCCCAACTGATGTTAGCCCTGGGCATTCTGGTATTTATATTTGGTGCATTGCTCAACGCTTTGTTTGAGAACACCCTTGCGCCACATTGATGGAGGTCGTATTGTGCAGCCTGCTTTAGACGTTTTGGATGCTTCCAGAGAGGGGTTGAAGAGAACAGCACCGCCGCGCAAGCGTGTCCCGTTCAGCTTTATCCTGGCCGGAATCGCTATCCTGGGTGCCATTATCTATCTTGTCTATGCCAATACCCAGGCCAGCGCGGTCTATTATTTGACGGTGCCAGAGCTGAAGCATTGTACCGATTGTGTTGCGCGCTCGGTGCGTGTGGCGGGTGTGGTACAGAACAACTCGGTGAAGCATACCAGTCAGGATCAGAGCATCTCGTTTACGATTACGGATAGCAATCAGACCTTGCCGGTCACTTACAGTGGAGTTGTGCCAGACATTTTTCGTGCTGGCGTTCAGGTCGTCGTGGAGGGTCACTATACTGGCAGTGGTGCGTTCCATGCTCAAACATTGTTAGCGAAGTGTCCATCGAAATTTCAGTCTGCGACTCCTACCGCAAATTAAGGATTGACTGTGTACTTCTCAGATCTCGGCATTATTGCGCTTGTGTTAGCTTTAGGGTTTGCCATTTATACTGTTATCGCCTCGGTCGTGGGAGCGGTGCGTTCCGTGCCTCAACTGGTGGTGAGCGCGAAGCGCGGCCTGCTGGCAGTCACCTTTTTCTTTGTGCTGGCAGCCATAGCATTAATCGTGTCTTTCCTGACGCATGATTTTGGCGTCAACTATGTGGCTCAGCATTCCGATCTCTCGATGCCCTGGTATTTTGTGACTGCGGCTTTTTATGGCGGTCAAGAAGGATCTCTGCTCTACTGGGCCCTGATGCTTTCGATCTTCTCGGCCATCTTTGTGTTTACCTCCAAACGTGCGCCAGCCGCGCTGGTGCCCTATGTGATGGCGACCTTGATGGCAATTGAAATCTTCTTCCTGATCGTGCTGACGGTCATCTCAAATCCTTTTACGCGTTCAACAGTTGCGCCCCACGATGGCGCGGGCCTGAATCCATTGTTGATGGACCCCGGCATGCTAGTGCATCCTCCTACCTTGCTGATGGGCTACATGAGTTTTTCGGTGCCCTTTGCATTCGCCGTGGCCGCTCTGATTACGGGTCAGTTGAATGCCGAGTGGTTGCGCTCGATACGCCGCTGGATGCTGGCTTCATGGATGTTACAGACGGCTGGCCTCTTGCTGGGTGCCTGGTGGGCCTATCATGTATTGGGCTGGGGCGGCTATTGGAGCTGGGACCCCGTGGAGAATGCGGCGCTTTTACCCTGGCTGACGGCGGGCGCGTTCTTGCATTCCACGATGGTGCAGGAGCGTCGAGGCATGTTGAAGGTCTGGAACCTCTTTCTGGTGATTACCTCCTTTGCCCTCTCCATTTTTGGCACCTTTGAGGTGCGTAGCGGACTGATTAGTTCGGTCCACTCGTTTGCCTATTCTGCTATCGGTAGCTATTTCCTGGTCTTTTTGATCATTGTGGTGGTCTTTTCCAGTGCCCTGTTTCTATTCCGTCTGCCGCACTTACGTCCTGAGCAGACATTTGATTCGGTGGTATCGCGTGAGGGTGTCTTCTTACTGAATAACTTTTTGCTGGTCGGTATCACCTTTGCCGTTCTGTGGGGAACGCTGTTCCCATTGATTTCGGAGGCTTTCCAGGGACAGACAATGACGATGGGTCCTCCCTTTTATGATCAGGTGGTGGGTCCGTTGGCGGTAGTGCTGATCCTGGCGATGGGTATTGGTCCTCTGCTTGGCTGGCGGCGTACTTCCGCGCAGGCGCTGTGGCGCAACGCCAGTGTCCCTGCTATCGCGGCGGCTGTCTGTGCGGTTCTGCTGCCAGTGCTGGGGATTACGGATGTGGTGGCCAATATTGGCTTCTCGGTCTGTGCTTTTACGGCTGGAGCAATCTTCTATGAACTCTGGCGTGGAGCGCGCGTACGTCATAGCCATGGTGAGCCATATGGCATGGCGGTATTTATGCTCTTTAAGCGTTACCGTCAGCGTTATGGTGGCTATGTGGTACATCTGGGCATGATCTTATTAGTCGCGGGTATTATTGGTTCGCAGTTCTTCCAGCAGGAGAAGGACGCTGACCTGCATCCCGGACAAGATATGTCGGTGGGTGGCTATACCTTCACCTATCTTGGCAATATCGATGCTAAGGATACGGATCGTGAGACGGTCTCTTCACAGGTACAGATCTGGCACGATGGTAAGCTGATTCAATATGTTTATCCGGGTCGTATTACCTATAGCAGTTATCCCACGCAGCCAACCAGTGCGATTGTGATCAATACCTATGGGGTCACAGATGTCTATATCTATCTGGCGGATTGGCAGGGGGCATCGCAGGCCAAGTTGAGTGTCTTTATTAATCCGCTGGTATCCTGGGTCTGGGCAGGTGGCGTCTTGATGCTGCTGGGAGGATTCCTGTGCTGGTGGCCGACGCGTCGCCGGGCGGTGTCCGCTGTCCGAGCACCTCAATCGACTGCAGTGCCGGAGGCGTCCAGTTCATCCAGTGTGCCTGATGGAGGTGTGATCGCATGAGCAGTATCTCTCGCGTCGCGCCTGCTCCCAGGCAACAGCGCTCACTCTATCTCTTGCTGGCGATTGTGGCCTTTATTGCCGCAGTCTGGTTCTGGCTCTATTTTGCCGTACCAAAGCAGCAAACGCTGGACCAGCATGTGCGCAGCATCGCTTCGCAGTTGCGCTGTCCCGTCTGTCAGGGCGAATCTGTTGCGGATGCTCCGCCACTGATTGCTCAGCAGATGCGGGCATATATTCGTCAGGAAATTCAGGCTGGTGCATCCGATCAACAGATTATCCAGTATCTGTCCAGTCGCTATGGTTCAAACATCGTCTGGGTGCCGCAGTGGCAAGGCTTTACCCTGTTAGCCTGGATCGTGCCGATGCTTTTGTTGCTGGCTGGCCTGATCTTTCTTACACTGGTCGTGCGAGACTGGCAAAACAGTGCCCTGCTGGCACGTGGACAGCCTGTTAGTAACATACGGACCGCCGATGCCACCGCGCTGGTAGAAGGATCTTTCCTCTCAGATGAAGATGCTGAGTTGGAGCGCTATCGTGTACAACTAGAACAAGAAATTGCCGCCGCTGACCCGCTCTTCAGGCGGACGAAAATGGAGGCTGACTGATGGCGCTCGCTATTGCATTTATTCTGGGTTTGTTCGCTCTCGCTTTTGTACTCTATCCACTGGTAAGACGTTCTCGGAGTGAGGATGCATCCTCTGAGCCGTCCGTACCATCGCAGTCGCAAGAGCAGATAGCGGCAGGGCATGAAGACGCGCTGGAACTGATTGAGCGTGAGCAATCCGCCCGGGCGGCAATCCAGGAAGTTGAATTGGACTATCAGCTCGGCAATATAGATGAGCCAGATTATCGCTCTTTGCGTGAACGCTATATGCGACGGGCGTTGACCGCCCTGAAATCCCGCTACGAGCGTGAAGAAGAAATTGATGATGAGATAGAAGAACAGCTACAGAAGTTAAAGGAGTCCTATGAGAAAACTAAGCAAGGCTAGTATCCTTAGCACTCTGCTGCTGGTTCTGGTGTTCTTCATCTGGCAGGCGTCTCCTGCGCGTGCGGCTTCAGCCGAAAAGAACGGGCGTATCTCTGGCGTTGTGGTAGATGGTAGTAACAAGCAAGCACCACTAGTGGATCAATCTGTCACCTTGCAGATGGCGCAGAATAATGCCAGCCACGATGTAAGCACCGTCAAGACGGACAAGACCGGGAAGTTCACATTTCCAACGGTCGATACTGACCAGACTATCACCTATGTGATCTATACGCAGTATCAGGGCGCGCAATATGTGAGCAATGCAATCAATTTTGGCAATAGCACTGCGAAGGCCGTCACCGTCCAGGTTTATGAAGCGACGCAGCAGATGCAGAATATCGCCATTGTGCAGTCCAATGTATTGGTGCGCAATCCTGATCCCGCTAAAGGAATCATCACGATATCGCAAGCCTTCTCCTTCCAGAACTTAAATCCCAAAACATTTGTGGGTTCATTAAATGCCAGCAAAGGTAAGCCAGACGCTCTCTTCTTTTCCTTGCCTGCTGGTGTGCGCAACATCACATTGGGCGCGGGCTTCGCAGGCTATCAGGTATTGCAGATCGACAAAGGCTTTGCCACCAATGCGGCGCTCTTACCGGGCAGCAATGACTTCTCCTTCTCGTATGAGCTTCCCTACACACAATCCAACTATAATCTGAGCTATCAGACGCAATATCCCACGGTCGCGCTCTCCTTCTTGATCGATCCAAATATTCACGCCAGTTCAGCACAACTGACTTCGGCTGGTATCGTAAATGCTAATAACCAGGAATATCATGCCTATAAAGCCACCACGCTATTGCCTGCGCAGTCGACTATCACTATCGCTTTGTCGGGTCTGGCGGTGGCTCGAAGCACCAATGGCTCGCTGGCCTGGAACGCTGGTAGCATCTGGCTGATTGTTGGCATCCTGGTCCTGGCTGCGATTATTGTCATGACCTGGTTTTTATACCGCGCACGCCGTCATCGGGTAGGTCTACAATCCCGGGCTGCGAAGACCTCGGCTGGTAAGGGCGAAAAAGATATCGCGCCAGCGGAGACTCTTGATCCACAGCAAAAGCTCTTGCAGACGTTATTGGCTCTGGATCAGGATTATGCAGCGGGTAAGCTGAATAAAGCTACCTATGAGGAGAAGCGTAATAAAACCAAGGCACGCCTGCGAAGCTTGAAGAGCGAAAAAGAAAGCGTACGGCGATGAGTAAGCTTGCTGATCAAGGCTCACTACTACCAGCGAACACTGAGAGCGCGGATGTGCAGGCTATTGAGGTACATAATCTTAAAAAGAGCTATGCATTCAAGCCGGTACTACGCAATTTATCGTTGACCCTGCCACATGGACAGCGTATGGCATTACTGGGTGCCAATGGAACTGGCAAAACAACGCTCTTGCGTATCCTGGTTGGCCTGAGCAAGGCTGGCTCCGGGACCGTGGCTATTAATGGATGGGATAGTCGTTATGCGTTGCAAGAAATTCGGCAGAGTATTGGTTTTGTGGCGCACCAGCCCTATCTGTATGAAGAACTGACGGTACTGGAGAACCTGTTGTTCTTTGGACAACTTTACGCGGTACCCCGGGCGCGTGAGCGCGCTATGGTGTTGTTGGAGCGGGTAGGGATGGCCAGGCGTGTTAATGAGCGCGTACGGGCGCTCTCGCGTGGACAGGTACAACGTGTGGCCTGGGCAAGGGCATTATTACATCAGCCGTCGCTCTTGCTGCTGGATGAGCCAGAGACTGGTCTGGATCAGGACGGTAGCGTTTTGATTGATACCTTGCTGGCAGAGTATGCCGCGCATGGCGGTAGTATTCTTTTCACGACCCATCAGCTAGAGCGGGCGCTGGCTTTGAGCGATCAGGTGGTGATTATCAATGGTGGTAAGGTCGTTTACCAGCATGAGACCGTAGACCTGACGCTGACCGACTTGCGACAGACCTATCAGGGGATCTATGGAGGGAAACAGGTATGAGGATGACACGTGTGTTTTGTCTCCAGATCTGGGCGATCCTCTGGAAAGATATTCGCTATGAGTTGCGCAGCAAACAGACCTGGTTGGGGATGGGCATGTTTGCCTTGCTGGTCCTGGTCATTTTTAATTTTACCTTTGATCTCCATCCTGATACCGTGGCTGCGATTGCTCCCGGAGCGCTCTGGGTGGCTTTTATCTTCGCCAGTTTGCTGGGATTGGGCCGGACCGTAGCAGCGGAACGCGAGCAAACATCGTTAGATCGTCTCTTGCTGACACCGGTGGATCGCAAAGCTATCTATCTTGCGAAACTACTGGGAAATTTGCTATTTATCGGAGTAGTAGAAATTGTAGCCCTGCCGGTTTTCGCCATCTTATTCAATCTGCCGATCTGGCAAGGCTCGACATTGTTGACATTGATTCTGATTGTCATCCTCGGAGCGTTAGGGATCGCCTCGGTGGGGACACTCTTTTCGGTGCTGGCAGCGGCAACGCAGGCTCGGGAACTGTTATTACCGATCCTTGTGTTTCCGTTAGTTGTTCCGGTAGTTATCAGCGCGGTACGTGCCACTTCTGTCGTGTTGGTACCGTCTGTCAACGAACCACCCTGGCTCAGTTTGTTGCTGGCTTTCGATGTGATTTTTCTCAGCGCCTCAACGCTGTTATTCCAATATGTGATTGAAGATTAAGCAGATCTATCAGGAGACTCATAGCACGCTTGTTCATATAGATTGGTTTCTTCAGGAGTGATTCTCTATGGCTTTAGCGAAACAAATATCCCAAACCACAGATGGACATGTGGTGGGTGGGCAGAGACTGGCGCGACGGCGCTGGCCGTTGGTCTCAGTGATCCTGGGCGTGCTCACCGCACTCACAATGTCTCTTTCCATCTGGCTGATTTTTGTATATACTCCCATTGACGCATTACAGGGAGAGACGCAACGCATTCTCTACTTCCACGTGCCGACCGCCTGGGCTGGTATGCTCTCATTTGTGATCATGGCCGGTCTGGGTATCATTTATCTATTCAAGCCTGATGAGCGACTGGATTGGCTGGCACGTGCCTCGGCGGAAGTCGGCGTCGTCTTTTTGACGATTACTTTGATTCTAGGCGCGACCTGGGGAAAACCGATCTGGGGTGCCTGGTGGGTCTGGGATGCACGCTTAACGGCAACCTTGATTTTATGGTTTATGTATGTTGGTTATCTTATGTTGCGTAGTTATATGGGCCGGACCGTGGAGAGTGCGCGCGGCGGAGCGGTGATTGGAATTATTGGCGCGATTGATGTGCCGATCATCTATCTATCAGTAAATTGGTGGCGTGGACAGCATCCTGTGACCCAGATTGGTACACAGGGAGCTTTACCTCCACAGGCTGTCCTGACGATTATGGTTGCGCTGGTAGCTTTTACCTTGCTCTATGCCTTTATGATGGTGCAGGCCTATCAACTTCAGCGTTTACAAACGCTGGCACAGCGCTTACGTATTCAAGTCGAGTAATAAAAAGAAGGATAGACAGAATGCAAACATATCTGATTGCTGCGTATATTATTGCCTGGTTGGGCGTCTGCATCTATCTTGTTGTGCTGGCGATGCGGATGCGCGGTGTACGAACCGAGTTGGCTGCCGTCGCAGAGCTGGTTCGTGAACAACTGGAACAAAAGGAGCAATAGTATGGCTGTCAAAGGGAAGCAGATAGCTTCTACAGCGGCAATTGCCGCCAGCAAGCCGAGGAACAAAACAGAATCCCACCGCCTCTGGTCGGTGTTGTTAGGTGATGCGCTGGTATTTATCATTTTCGCGGTGATTGGTCGTCAGAGCCACGGCGAGGATACTGGTCTGACGGCGGCTCTACGGGTGATATGGACCGCGTTGCCGTTCGCCCTGGCCTGGTTTCTGATCGCTCCTTTTATGGGGGCTTTTCGACGTGAGTTGATGATCGAGCCTCGTCCTATGGCGAAGAAGACCGCTCTGGCCTGGGTTGCAGCGTGGCCTGTTGGTGTTTTTCTCCATTTCGTGTTTGAGCAGCATGTGCCCACGGTCAGCACAACCGTCTCTTTCGGATTGGTAACGCTCCTTTCCAATCTGGTACTGCTTTTTGTCTGGCGTATTCCATTTGTTTTTACCAATCGTGCAAAAGAGCAGCAAGGGCCAGTTTCATATAAAAGAAAGAAAAAGTAAGTTTTTCCCACTCTGGCATGCTATAATGTTGGTAGAATATCTGTCATGCTCTGTTGAGCATAGAGGTAGACATTGATGCTTCAGAGTGGGGATTTTTGCGTCCTATAGCCATTTTAATATGTGAGGGCATGTCTCTATGTAACCTGTGAGTGTCGTGATAAGGATAGTGTTCTCTCTATAATGCTTGTTGATGTGGATATGTAAGACAGTAGAGATGTTGTAGAAGGTGGGGTTGATTATGGATAAGCAACAATCAGCATTTGAGGATTCTCCTGATGAGCCAGATCCTGCCCATGCACAGTCCGATCCAATTTATGTCGATCCCGATCAGCAGTCGCCCTGGGAGCCCGTTGGTATTGGTGTACCGCCTTATCCTGCTGCTCACCAGAAAAACTTCCGTGAAAGCTTTTTTCATCGACAATTGTTTGGGGAGAAATTAAGTCCCGCTCCGGATGCCTCTCATCTCCGGCTGTTTATCAAGTTCATTCCTCCCGCTATTATTCTGCTCATCCTTCTTTTCTCGCTTGTTGGTGGAGGCAACCTCTTTAAAGAGTTACTTTCTGGCAAAACTATCCAGACGCAACAGCTCTTTGTCAATCAGCCCGCCCATCTTATAGTGCACAGTGCCAGAGGGCAGGTACATATTCATGGTGGGAGTGATGGGAAGGTTACTGTCCGTTCGACAAAAGATAACGCGGGTTGGGATATACGACAGAATACAATGAATGTTGATGCCAGAACAGTTGATGATGGTTATACGATCCTGGTAGATGCCTTTAGCCGGGGCGATGTGCGTGATGCCCAGAGCGTTAATCTAGATATCACGGTTCCTGAGCAGACGGATGTAGAAGTAGAGGCAGTTCAAGGCTCGGTCTATTTGGATAACTTGCATGGAGGTATGCACATTGAGGCCAGCGACTCTATCAATGCGCAAAACATCCATAGCGATCATGCTCCAATTGCTTTCCGCGCGCATAATGGATCTATCGACGTAGACCAGATCGATGGTCAGGTATCGTTTAGCACTGTGCAAGGCCATATCGAGGTTGATGCTGCACATTTATATAGACATTCACGCCTGCATTCGCTGGATGGCAAGATCATCTTTGATGGCAATGTTGATCCAGATGGAACATATAGCTTTACCTCACAAAATGGCGAAGTGGACCTCTCACTACCCTCATCCGCGAGCTTTTATGCCCATGTCTATGCTGAGCATGGGACGGTCGATAATGCATTTAATGGCAATCCGGTTGGTCCGGGACCGTGGGCTCAGGTGAATATTGCCACACAAATGGGCAATGTTGAGATCAATGAGAATAATTGAGCATCAAGACAGAACAGAAAATCATGTCTGTTGTCGCGTCTCATTTTAGTTTTGCGCTTGTCGCTCCGATTAGAATAGCAAAGTTGGTTGGTAGGGAATGAATGCTGCTGTGTGGTCAGTGCACAGCTACTGAAGGGGCAAGCTATGAATAAACAGGAGCCTTCGTATCTTGATGCGGAGCAACAATCCGTTCCGGCAGGTCAGCCATCGAGTGAGCAGTTACAACAGGCAGGGACAGGGACTGATGAGCATGCGGATATGCTTAATCCCCATGCCATTAATGATCCCGAGCCTGAGCTGGCTCAGACCGAAAATACATCGCATGTACAACTAGATGTCACCGCAACTTCCTCCACAGCATCGGCTGTCTCTGAAGCGGCCCCATTGCCGCAACCTGGTTTAGCGGTCTGGCCACCGGTTTATGAACGCCCTGTACCGGATTGGCGTTTTCCACGTTCCGAGCAAAATGCGATGGGGCGTGTCTTGATGATTGTCCTTGCCGTAGCACTATTGGCTGGATTGGTATTTATCGGGCTGCTGAGTCGCCTGGGTTCACAGAGCAATGTTGAGAATTACCTGTTTGATCAAAAGACTCATCAAAAGATTATTATCAATGACAATCAGGGTTCAATACATGTTCACAGTCAATCCAAAGGCCCCTTTGTCTTTCGGGTAACCAAACATTCTGAGGGGATGGGTCTGGGCAGTGTTGGTATGGAGGTCTCGTTTAATCAATATGGGCCAACGATCAGTGTACTGGCACAGGTACAGGCTGATCCCATATTCGTTGGTAGCCGGGGCATTGATATTGATGTCTCAGTGCCATCTACCGCCAGCCTCGAAGTGCACAGTGTGAATGGGAATATCACGTTGACCAATCTTGATGATCAACTGCTAGTCCAGATAGGAACTGGCTCGATTAAGCTGGAAAATAGCCAGGGGCAGATGACCTTGCAGGCGGATAGTGGTACTATCTCTACAACGAATGTTCGTGGTCAATTAAACATAACAAATCATCAAGGAAATGTCGAGGCGCATCGAGTTGCATTACACGGTCAATCGTCTATCAATGCAGGGAATGGAGCTATTGCCTTCGATGGCACACTTGATCGCTCCGGCCATTATCGTTTTATGACTCAGAATGGTCCAATAAATCTGGCCCTCCCGGCTTCATCCGCGTTTCGTTTACAAATAGATGAAGGTTCCGGGCCGTTACATAATCAATTCGGACAACTGAGCCGAGGGACGAATCCTCAGGCCGTGATTGCCGTCAGCACTCAGCACGATATCATCTCATTACATGAAACCAAATAGTTCGCGTTTAGATGACTCATGTAAACACTATGCCCACAATGTTGCAGGGTTTTCAAATCTCTTTTTTGCCGCCTTTCGGCGGCGGGGAGAGAGGAGGAAAGGTGGGGAACACCCCACTCCTCGGCAGAGGGACTGCCGTCCCCCTGCATCCCCAGCAAAACGCTGGTGGCGGCGGGGAGAGAGGAGGAAAGGTGGGGACTATTCCACCCCCCGGCAGAGGGACTGCCGTCCCCCTGCATCCCCAGCAAAACGCTGGTGGCAAGGGGAAGGATTGTATTGTTGATCAGGGGCGTTGCACTCTACGCATTTTGTCTGTTGGCGTTCCAAAATGCTTGGCCGGCAACTCTACCGGGAAATAGGGCAGGTTGTCCTCATCCTGGATATGTTGCTGCTGTTGTGAAGGTGTGTACGGATCAGCTTTTGGTGTAACCCGTACGGTCGTTTCATCGAAGAGCGGCGTTTCCTGATGCTTATCGTCCGCAGGCTTACTTGCTACTTGTTGATAGGTTGGTCGCCACATCGGTGCAGGTGTTTCAGGCACAACAGGATCAGGTTCAACCTGTTCCTGTTCCGACTCTACTGAGTGCACAGACTCCGCAGCTGGTGTTGAGACAACGTTGTCGGTCTGTGTTACCTGCGTGACAGCGTCTTCTGGCATCTCGGATACTGGTACGCCAGCGTTCCCTGTCTGGTACGTCAGGGTAGGCGTGTTGCTTTCCCTGGAGACAGCATTGGCTGCCGAGTGAGCGTAGAAACCATTGCCTGCTGTTTCAGCCATAATGGTTTCAGCGTTGGAAGAGGTCGTATTGCCTGGATAGCCCGCTGGATTCTCTCCATTGCTGGTGGCAAAGCCAGAGCCTGTACCGTTGTTGGAATAGGTTACGTCCGCAGCTGCAAATGTATTGTTGTAGAGATTGTTGACTGGCATATACGGTGTTATCGGCACTGGTTGCTGTGACTGTGGTGCTAACGCGTAAGCTGGCTGTACTTTTTTGCGTTTGAGTAGGAACCACAATAACAATCCCAATAAGACGAAGGTGACCAGTAATCCAAGCAGGGCTGGCAGGAGTGGTGTCAGATAGTCAGGCTGTGCTAGTTCAGGTACCTTTTCATGGCGCGACTGATCAAGTGCATAAGCTACAAAAGGCGTAACAGCCTTGAAGTCTGGATAGTCTTGCTGTAATTTGTTTAAGGATGCATAGGCCTGATGCCAGTGGTTGGGACCGGTTGCCGTATATTGTGTAATGGCCTTTTCCCAGTCCTGTTCAAATTTGCCAGGTTTCAAATCCAGGGAAAGATTATCAAGGAGTTGTCTGGCGCTATTACTGGCCTGTAAAAAGCTTGTGCCAATCGGGGCCTGGGCATCGCTGTTGTAAAAGCTGACCACACCTACGATATGACCCTGTTGATCCAATGCCGGACCGCCGCTATCTCCATGCTCAACGTTGCCGCCAACCTGAATCACAGGTGCTCCGTTAGAGGTGGTTTTGATTGAGCTCACATAAATCTTATTGACCGAAGATGTTAGAAAGGACGTAGGATCAGCACCGGTCCCGCTAGTCAGGTCGCCATTGCCAGGATAGCCGATGATCGTCAATTCATCCTGCTGGGAAACGTTTGAGGAGTCCTCCAGATGGACAGACGGGGTGTTATCCATACTTACATGAATAATTGCCACATCTTTTTGATCAACGGCACTGGTGCGTTCGATTTTATCGACGGCGGCATGGTCGGTGTCTGGCACTTCGGTGAGTTTGGTGGCATCCAACTTACCCGTGTAATCCTGACTGAGATAGACCATGCTTTTAGGGGCATCATACTGCGCGACTGAGCGAAAAATACCATAGGCAAGACTGCTGTAAGCATCCTCTTTCGTATAGGGGGGCTGGGGAGCAAAATGATTATTCACATAGTCGGCTACATCCTGTGCCGCCTCCATTTGTAAGACATTATCCATCGATTTATCATGTGGAGGCTGGATGACGTGATCGGCCGTTAAAATGTCGCCATGAGAGCTAATAAATGTCCCACTCCCAGAGAGGCTGAGACTGTAGCTGCCACCATTAGTGGGAAATATAACGCTTGTTTGACTCGTCAATTGTACCGTCAGACGTCCAGTCAATGTGGTAATAATGCGGACAACTGCTGGTTTAGCAACATCCACTGCCCGTACAACTGGATTTTGAATATTGCCACCCGGTACTGCGTCCGCATTTGCTGACTGTGAAGATGTGCTCAGGGTTAAGATGGTAAGGAATATCAATATACAGGGATAAATAAAGAGCTTTCGCGAATGTGAAGATAAGCAGGTTGATTTCATATGTGTTTTGTTGCCCATTGCGACCTCTTGCTTCTCCATCGAGACAGAAGCACATTGTTTATTTGTGAGTGTAAATATATGTCCATTGGAGCAATATGTTGGTTGTCCGCGTGCATTTTTGCTGAGAGAAATCTGCTATAATTGTATTTGTGCCTGCCTATGTTATGCATTTGTTCGTCTCTCATACACCATGCTCGTTGGTACGTAAACTATCATACTGTACTTTCCAGTTCATGTCCACTATAGCAGTATAAAAATATAAATGGGCTAGCGACGTGTTTGTAGGTTTGTTCTTTTTATTTCATGCTCTGGTTGTCGTATTGCCTTCATATTCAAAGGAGATGTTTACAACCTGCCGCATCAGAAAATAAAGTCCTGACGTTACTTAATATGCTGAAGTTATTGAGGATGTAGCAACATTGCTCTGTATTTATGGTTGGAGGGAAGATGTGAGCATCTATGTTCATGAGAAAGTTGCAAGCCAGATGGAAAAGCCTGGCGCCAGGTAGCAGACTTGATAAGGAAGAGGTAGTTTAAAGATGCAGGAGGGTAATGTACAATGGCCAGTTCTAAATCTTCTGCGCAGGAAGCAAAAGGGAAAATGCAAGGCGACAAGAGTCCTAAGAAGCAACGGAAAGTATTAAACGAGCATATTAAAAAAGCACATGTAGCAAAAGAGAAAGCCATACAGCGGCTACAGAGGCTAGAAGATAAAAAGCAGGTTTTATTGGTTGAGCTTGAACAACTGGAACTGGATCTCTCGGTCCTGCAATCCCGTCTGGCTGCTTTACCAGCGCGCAGAAAAGCCGAATCCAGACAGCAGGAGGGGCGGGTCGAAGTTCATAGTTACGAGATAGATGAACCCTTTACAAGCGAACTCCTGGCAGTATTGAATGCTGAAGATAGTTTGTCATACGCAGAATCTATTGTTCAGGCGCAACAGGCTGAACGTGAGCAATCAGCCAGCCAGTTATCCCAACAAGAAATTATGGATGCCGATGCTCTGGCTCGCGAGGCGCGTCAGATTGCATTAGTCGCAGAAGAGGCGGCTCAACTGGCCGTGGAACGAGCTGTAGCTATTGAGGAGCGGCTGGCACAATCGAGCATTGGTCGCCATTTGCAACAGGCATATGAAGGTGCGGAGGAAGATATTGCCCGAGCACAGTCTTTCGCACGTGAGACGGCCAGATCAGCCCAGGAAACTGATCAATTAGTCTCGATACTATTTCCAGAAACTGATGAAGCCGATGCAACGCGTTTAGTGGGAGAAGCAGCATCATCCTTCGAGGTAGCACTCGATGATCTCGATACATTACTGACGAATGAGACAGAAGATGAAGCTGCGATGACAGTCCTGACCTCCATGATTATGGCTGATGCGGATGCCGATAGTGCTATTGAGCACGCCATTGAATTGTCGTCTTATCGTGTGCTGCCGCAAGATGTACGGGAATTAGTCAGGCAGGCGGATGAAACTTTGCTTCTCGTACGTGAGGCGGTGGAAGCGGGTACTTTGCAGGGTGAAGATGCGGTGCAAGCCCTATGCGCGGCCGAATTGGAAGTGATGTATGCCAATTCACTGCTCCATAGCGCTGAAGAAAAAGGTGTGGATGATGAGGGACATGGGAAGCAGCAGCAGAATGATGATTGGAAGACAGAGCACACATAGCGATTATCGATCAGCATATGCATCTGGGCTGGACAGATATGTGCGTGAGCCAGATTGGCTGTATGAGCGGGATGTAGCACGTGCCTGGTGGTCTTTGCCACTGCATAGCTATATTCCGTTAAGTCGAGGTGGCGCCTGTCAGATAATCTTTGCGGGTCATCCAGGCGGCTCGGCTGGTCCTGATGTGCGGGATGCTGTTCTGCGCTTCTGGCTGCTTCCTTCCTCGACGGAGGAAGGTAGGTTGGAAACACGCTCTGGTGACGTTGAATTTCATATTTATGCCAGCGATTGGTATACACATCAGCATCATACGGATCGGCGTTACAATGATGTCTTGCTCCACGTTGTTCTCATCTGCGACGATGCGCATCCGACCTGGCGTCAGGATGGGATCGTCGTGCCAGTCTGTTCCCTGGGGGATGTTGGTCTGGAGACGTCTCGCCCTGTTCTTTCAAACCTGTTGCAGGGGCATATCTGGCCATGTCAGCGTAATTTAGCCGGAGATGATGAGCAGGAAAGAGATGTGCGTCTGTTACGAGCGGGGCTACTGCGTTTTGAAGAGAAACGTGATCATTTCCTGGAAGAACTGCACACTATCAGTCAGATACAGTCTATTGATGATGGCTATGATAGCTGCTTGCTCCCTGCTCTGGCAGAGGGTCTGGCGTATGGGCGGGATCGTATCCTTTTTCGTGCGCTGGGTAAGCAACTGTTAGCGAGGACGGGGACGATCCCAGAGCCGCTGGGACGCAATCCTGCCCCCTCACCGCTAGATGCTATCCGCTTAGGCGTATTAGCTCGACTCTATCGATGCTGGCGCGTCCCCGGTATCTGGCGTACACTACGCCCGCTTCTATTGTGTCAGGATGATGTCTGTGATCCTGCAACGATCCTTACCACACTACGAGCCCACTTTGGAACCCTGGGATTAAGTCAGGCGCGAACTGACATTTTACTGTGCAACATCGTCTATCCTTTCGCCGCCGCAGTCGCCTTACTCGAACAAAATAGTGTCCTGCTTGAAAGAGCACAAAAACTCTATCTCCACCATCCCGGCCTTTCGTCCAATCGTATCACTCGCATGATGTCTTCCCAACTGCAACTATCGAACCAGCCATGTGGCAGTTGTCGCCAGCAAGGACTCCATCATATTTACCGCCAGACCTGCCGTGAAAAGCGCTGTGATCTCTGTATCATGGCGAAAGATATTCTCTGATGACCATTGGATGCAGAAATGCTGCCACGATTTTAGTCTCAGAGACGTATACCAGGTAAGTAAAGAAAAAGAGGTGTTATGATATGGTTTTTACACAGGCGAATCATCCTCCTTGTCCGCTCTGTAATGCAGATGGGAGCCAGCGTGGATGGAGTGATGCGACCGCTTATGGTCATTCTTTAAAGATTACCAGCGAAGCGCATAAGATCATGGGGTCCGATGTGGCGGCGCTTGTCTGCACCAATTGTGGCAATATACAGTTCTTTGTAAATCCCCAGGATTTCCATAAAGAAAAAGAAGAGGCTTAAGGATTTTTCCTCTGGCCTCACCCACAATTTTTTGCTAGAATTGTGGAAAGCATTGTGTTATTGCAGGATGGGATTGAGTATAAACTCTGTTCATTCGGACCTGCGTGAGGAAAGGGAGTGTATGAGTCAGTCACGTTCACATGGGCAGCAAGATGGCGCGGTCCAGACAGAAGAGATGAGGTTGTCGCGTTTTCTGGCCCAGGCGGGCGTTGCCTCGCGTCGTCATGCCGAAGAATATATTACCGCCGGTCGTGTGCAGGTGAATGGGCAGGTCGTTACCGCGCAAGGGACACGCGTTAATCCAACCCGCGATAAGATCAGCGTGGATGGGAAACCGTTGCAGGCGGCAACGCAAAAGGTCTATATTATGCTCAATAAACTGGAAGCATATGTTTGTACAGCATCCGATCCTGAGGGGCGTCCAACGGTCCTCACCTTATTGCCACCGGAAGTGCGTCAGTTGCGGGTATATCCTATAGGGCGTCTGGATATTGATACGAGCGGTCTCTTATTGCTCACCAATGATGGGGATTTCGCCTTACAACTAACCCATCCTCGCTATGAAACACATAAAATCTATGAGGCTCTGGTGCAGGGTCATCCATCCGACGCCACCCTGGAGCGTTTACGGCATGGTGTGGCGATTCGAGAAGATGATGGTCAATTGTATCAAACATCGCCAGCCGAGGTGAGTGTCTTGAGCGTGAGTTCAACATATACGCGCCTCCAATTGACACTGCATGAGGGGCGAAAACGGCAGATACGCCGTATGTTTAACGTGGTGGGACATCCAGTGCGTAAGTTAATGCGTATCGGTGTGGGTGATTTAACCTTGCAAGGAGTGCCACCAGGGAAGTGGCGCTATCTCACCGAGGTTGAAGTCCAGCAATTAGTTCAGGCTCCGGCCCACAAATAACGTGAATGAATGCGCGCGTATAATGGTTGTTTAATCGTCATATGCGCGTATTTTTTTACATGCAGGCACTCTCATTCAACCTTCGTATGATATAATTCGTTGAGTTATGACTATCATTAATATACGGAGGATTCATGTCTGGGCCACAATGTATAGCGATAGATGGGCCTGCAGGTTCAGGGAAAAGTACAGTTGGTGAACAATTAGCCCGTCAGTTGGGCTACCTCTACGTCGATACAGGTGCTATGTATCGTGCTGTGGCCTGGCTTGCGCTACATGAGGGTGTCGATATCTATGACGCTCCTGCATTAGAAGTGCTTGCACAGCGAGCTGAGATTGTGATTAGCCATCCTCATATCTCCGATGGACGGCAATACACAGTGACAGTCAATGGTCGAGATGTTACCTGGGATATTCGTGATACACAGGTGACGGGCGCTGTTTCAGCGGTCTCTTCACATCCCAATGTGCGCAAGATTTTGATTGCGCAACAGCGGGAAATGGCTCAGCAAGGGCGTGTGGTAATGGTGGGTCGCGATATCGGAGCTGTTGTCTTGCCAGATGCGGAACTCAAGATTTATTTAACTGCAACCCTGGAGGAGCGTGCACGCCGTCGCCATGTTGAGCTGGTTGAGCGTTTTGGAGCTACCAGTCCGCAAGTTCCTTCCCTTGAGGATTTGCAGCGTGGCATCGAGCGACGTGACGATATTGATCATGACAATATGCGACCAGCGATTGACGCCATTGTTATCGAAACTGATTATCTCAGTGTGCCGCAGGTACTAGGCGCGATCTTGCCCTATGTGGAGGATACTGTATGAAGCAGGATATCGATGTGGCTGGTTTCACCCCTAATGCCGGTGAATCAGCTAAGAACGAGCACAAGCAGAAGCCTAAAAAAAACTTATACGAGCCCTATTCAACCCCACGCGTCTTCTACGAATCGATACGCTGGGTGTTCCGTTTTTTGATTGCGTTAGTGGCACGTGTGCATCTGCTCGGACGCTATAACATTCCCAAAAAGGGACCATACATCATTGCAGCCAATCACTTATCCTGGACGGATATTCCTTTTGTGCCAGCCTATCTGCCGGGTAAGGTAGTCTATATGGCGAAGGAAGAAACTTTCTATGGCACATTTGGCTGGCTGGCACGTTTCCTGGGGGCCTTTCCAGTGAAGCGTGGTGAGGGGGATCGTCAGGCGATTCGCGCAGCCCAGGAGCAATTGAAGCAGAAGAAAATATTTATTATTTTTCCTGAAGGGACGCGTAGCAAGACGCATACCCTGGGAAAGGCACACGCTGGACTGGGTATGATCGCGTTACGAGCCGGAGTACCGGTTGTGCCAGTCGCCATCTGGGGCAGTGAGAATACCTTCAAAAAGTTTGGGGCCCATGTGACTATCTCCTATGGTGAGCCAATTTTGTTGCGTCCCAAAGGCGCGAAAATGACACGCGAAGATATTGTTGAAGCCACCGATGAGGTGATGAAGCGTATTGCTGAGATGCTACCTGAGCGCTATCGTGGTGAATATGCCAATGTCATTGACGGTGGCATCGCCACGCCAGCAGTAACCCCGGCAGACGAACCCACAGAACTCAATTAATTGCATGGACATTCCCAACTTTTGAAACAAACGTTCGCTACAATGGGAGTGCAGAGGGCGAAGCCTTCTGCCGGGGTGTGGGGTGTCCCCAAATACCTCTTTTTCTTCTTTTCTTCGCCGCCGCACGCGGCGGCGAGAGGGAGGGAAGAGACCGGGGCACAGCCCCGGACCCCAGGTTAAGGGTTGCACCCTTAACAATCCCGCTTACGTTCGCACCTATGGGATTGCATCCCCTTGCAACCCCGCTTGTAGAGCGGATTGATCATCTGTTCGAAAAATTCGGGATAACTCATGTGTGGTAGTCTACAAGTATTATTGCTTATAGTTTTCTACAATACTGGCATCACGTACTGCAACGTCATCGGGATTAAGTCCTGCATGGCGACGTGCGCGACGCTGGCGTAACAGATCCCAGCACTGATCCAGATCAACTTCTATCTTCTTGACGCGCTCCCGCTGATCACCTTGAATCTTGCCCTCTTCTTCCAGTCGCAAAAGCTCATGTTCTTCATCGACCAGGGTTTGAATATGTTCGAGAATGTTTTTATCGTCCATTTTTTCCTCTGTGCCTGATTGTTTTCAGGTAATGACTATACTGCACAGTGTATACACGTAACGCTGCATCTGAAAAGATACTGGTTACTTCACTGCTAATGATAGCACGCGCTAAGCCGGGCAGATAAAGAAAAAGGGACAGCCTGGACAGCGTTGTGCATCTTCCGGTTGCGCTGGATACGCGTTCTGATCGATACCCTGTACTGCCTGCGCAACTTTTTGATACAGGCTCTGCTCTTTTCTACTGCTTATTTTGATGGGCATTTGTTGATTGGTGCTCAGATTTTGATTGACCAGTTCGATGTTTTGCTCTGGAAAATGTTGGCGTGAGACAAGGGTATATAAGAGTTCCCTTGCTTTTGGTTCAAACTTCTCTTTAGACTTGCCATAGCTGGTGCGAATAAACTTTGCTGGCTGCTCAGGCTGCTCAGAAACCGCTTCAATCCGATCAATAGGCACATGGACCTGTTTACCAGAGACATCGATCATATAGGCCGCACGTTGCGTTGTACGCGTCTCCTCTTGCCTGTCCAGTTGACGTCGCATGGCTTCAAGGATTTCATGGGCGTGCTCTTCATACATCGGCGCGAAGGGTTCGGTATGTCCTCCGGCTTCCTGCCAATGTTGGGTATAGAGTTCCTGCATCTCTTGCTGTGTTGGCAGTTGTGTCAGATCACGTGGGCCATCAAGCTGACGATGCAGTGTCTCCACCGTTTTGCGTACCGCCTGGGTGAAGAGTCGATAGCCATTGGGTTCATATTCAAAATGATAAATGGATTGATAGGCATATTTACGAGGACAATTGAGATAGCTATCAATGGCACTGGCACTCAGGGTAGGTGAGCGCATCGCTGTAATGAAATCCGTACCGAGTTGCCTATCTCCTGGAAGCAGTTCCAGCTCTTCATCCATGCTGGATGGTGCGCCTGACTGACTCCATTGGCGTTGTATCATGCGTTCGGCTGGTAGTCCTTGCTCTAATATTTCCAGGTAGCGGGAGTTTTGATACCGTTGCCTGCCGTAACGTTCACTATAGCTAAGGATCAAATGATCACGGGCACGGGTGATACCAACATAGAAGAGGCAGGCTTCACCTATATCATTGCCATTGGAGGTCGATGGATAAAGCATCTCTGTGAGCGCAGGTGTTGCGTTCGGGCGTGCCTGCGCTGGAAAGCGACGTTGCATCAAGCCAGGCAGATACACCACCGGAAATTCTAATCCCTTGCTGCCATGGACCGTCATGACCGAAATTGTATCCGCGCTGACATCCTCACTATTCTCCTGCCGATTGCTGCTATCCTGTCGTAAGAGAGCAAGCAAGCTGAGATATTCAAGAAAACCTTTGGCCTGTTCTTCGAGAGAAGGAGTATAAGGAGTATCGGGCAGGCTATCCTGTTTGGCTTCTGGCTCAGGGCTGGCCTGTGCTTGCTCACGTTGTTGGAGTAATGTTACTTGCTGATCATAATGACGTGCCAGTTGTAGCAATTGTTGATAATTCTCTAGTTCGGCGACGCTGCTTTTATCATCTGGCCGCGTAAGAAGATCACGAATGATATGTGTCTCGATCAAGAGATATTGTGCCAGCAAGGACCAGACACTGGTACTTCTTATCAGCGCCTGAAGGATCTCCGACAGGCGTGACAGCGCATGATGTCCCTCAATGCTGATGTTTAAAGGGATTTCACCTGTCATCAGGAGGGAGCGAACATTTTTTTGCGGTCCGCGTGCAGCCAATAACAGGATTTCTATATCGCTCTGACTCAGGCGATGTTCAGGCAAACGGGCGGCTCGCAGTAATCCCATCCCGCTACTATTCGTAAGCAAGAGCAGAATCGAGAGGACATCTTTTATATATTCCTGTTCCAGCATGCCTCCCTGCTCAATAACTGGCAGGTTCTCTGCAGCCAGAGCCTGCGTAAACTTTTTTGCCTGATTGCGGGTTCGACAGAGGATCACCATATCCTTATAGGCATACCCCCGGGTATACTTCTGGCGAATATCCGCGATAATGCCAGCTATTTCGCCTGGTTCATCGGGTGCGCTGGAAATAGTGACATAGGCATCCTTTTCATCCGGGCGTATGGGATGATTTTTAATAGCCTGCTGGCCCGGTTCCAAATGTTCGGCGCGGAAGGTCTCTGCCAGCCTGACCAGATCGGGACGTGAGCGATAGTTGCGGCTCAAGGGAAGCACATATGCATGTGGGAAGTCATGTTCAAATTGATTGATATTGGCAGGCGAGGCTCCCCGAAAACCATAAATAGCCTGATTAGCGTCGCCCACGACCCACACTCGACGCGCTTCGCCCGCCAGCACTCGCAGGAGTACACCGCTGGCACGGTTGACATCCTGAAACTCATCGACCAGAATATGTTCGAAGCGCTCATGTTGTACCCGCAGAACATCTGGATGTTCGCTGAGGAGCTGGATCGTTAATGTCAGCAGACTCCCATAATCCGCATCGCCCCGACGCTGTAATTCTTGCTGATAGAGGGCATAGATCTGGGCCACCTCCTCGGCTTTTTCTGCATTTTTCATGGCCTCCTCATCCAGCGCTTGCGCCTTCATCTGACGAGCCAGCGCGGCATACTGTTCGGGCGACACCAGTTCATCTTTGGCGCGTGAGATAGCCTTGAGCATATCTGGAAAATAAAAAGTAGGTGCCTGTAATAAACGATAATGCTGTAGCTTCATCGCGTTGGCCTGGCGATGGAGCATACCATAGCCTTCAGCCTCATCGACCAGCGTAAAATCAGATCGGAGTCCTACCAATGTCCCATATTGACGCAAGAGATCAGCGCAAAAGGCATGAAAGGTACTGATAGTAGGTCTTTCATGCGGAGAAGCATTGGCAAGCAAGGGTTCTAAACGCTCTGTCATTTCACGCGTTGCTTTACGCGAGAATGTAAGCGCCAGAATACGCTGTGGCGCGACCTGTTGTGCATTGATCAAATATTCTACCCGACCAATCAACGTACTCGTCTTGCCACTCCCGGGACCTGCCACAACCAGGGCCGGAGTTGGAGCCTCAATGGCAGCTTGTTGGAACTGATCATAGCGTTTTTTAGCTGGCGCAGGAGGACGTGGAGACTCAGGCTGTACTCTATTGCTGGCAACTGGCGTTGTAGCTGCTGCAGGTTGTGTATCCAGTAAGGTCATTAAACGATTGAGAAGTGCCGTTTGCGAGACATGAAAGCGTGTCGCCAGCGTATGTGCGGGCACCTGTTCCGGTAGCGCTGCAGGCGCGAAATACAGGGTATGAAGTCTGGCAGTTGGGATCAGCAGTTCGGCGGCGAAAATATTGGCGGCTAACTCGCGTTCGCTGCGAGGATCATAGCCGTGGCCGCCGAGTTTATCCTGTATCTGTTCCTGTTCCAGTAAACTGGCCATATCTTCCTGAATATCGGTATCATGGCAAGGTGCCAGACGTGAAAGCGCGGGGAACAGATTGTGTTGATAGTCAGCATCATCCATATCCAGAAATGACATCAGTCGGCGTCCATCCTGGCAGTGTAACAGGGCATGACCTATTTCATGTGCCAGGGTAAAGCGGCGAAACGTTTCAGGTAAAGCGCGCCGTATCCAGATCAAATCTTCATCTTCATCGGCATCCATGAACCCAAAGGTACCACTCGCATAATCACGTGCATCAAACGTCGCCACAGACAGTCCAAGCCAGACCGCCAGATCATCGACAGGGGTGGCATCATCAGTCCATAAAGGATGTGCTTTCTGATATTCAGTCAGTACCCGGTGGGCGACAGCCCTGGCCGTCAGACGTATTGCAGTATCCAAATTATGCTCCCAGCAGACAGAAATAAGAGAGGTGATTACACCTTATTTTACCACATTTTAGTATATAGCTGGCTTATTTTCAGGTGAGGACTCAACCTTTTTCCAAAAAGGATTATTGTCTGATATAATAGTTCAACATACACAACGCTGTCATATTCATTGGCAAGGAAACGCAAAATGGACGCTGAAGAGATTCTCGCACGAACAAATGAAGATGCAACTACTCCAGAAAACTGGGCTGTCTTCTCTTTACAGAAAGGGAAACTGGTCTGGGCGCTCGTTGGATGGTTGCTCGGTGTGCTTATGGGTGCTGGCTTGTTAGCCATTATTATTCCTATTGTAATCCCAAACAATTATGAACGTGGCATAGCTTCAATTATTTTAACAACTATCCTCCTTGGAGTGCTTTTATTTATCATGTTTGGAAGCCTGGGCATGTTCATTGTTGACCTGCAGCGCTTACGGCATCCAAGGCTGCATAAGATCGTCTTGACTGAAACAGATTTTGTCAAGCGAGAAGGCGCGAAGATCATTCAAGTTCCGCTAATCAACGTTCGTCATGTGACTGCGCGCGGACGTGCCCCTGTTGATCGGACCATCCCGACCGCTACGAGCGTCAGCAATATGCAAGGCGCGGGTGAGAATCTGATGGGCTTTGTCTTTGGCCGTGGCACGACTGCAGCAGGCCAACGTCAGGCGCAGAAGCGCAAGCGCGTTCGCACTCCAACCTCGCTCGCTTTTCTCGATGATCGCACCGACACTGAAGTGACGGTTGTAAATGATAACGCCTATGGAGATCCTTACACCATTGCCGCCATTATCAAGCAGTTTGTTGTTTCCGCTCAGGCCGAGGCAACTGCTCAGGTCAGTGATGTATCGCAATAAATCAACAAGGCTGTTGTATGTATCCCAGAGAAGGGAATCGCTATGTTGCTTGCTCTCGATATTAGCAATACCAACATCAAATTTGGTCTCTATGAACAGGATGTGATGGCATACCACTGGGTTATCTCTACGGTGAGGCAGCGTACCGCCGACGAGTATGCGATGATTTTCAGCGACTTGTTGCGCCATGCTGGTCATAGTTTGAAGGATATTGATGACATCATCATGTCCAGCGTTGTGCCGCCTTTGACCCCTGTTTTCCAGGATCTGGCCTTGCGCTATTGTGGTCATGAAGCTACAGTCGTGAATTATACCCTTGATCTGGGTATTCGCTTACTGGTTGATAATCCCTGGGAGGTAGGCTCGGATCGTATCATGACAATCATTGCAGCCCATCATCTCTACGGGGGGCCAGCGATCGTGATCGCGTTCAGTACAGCGACCACCTTTGATGTTGTCTCTGCCGATGGTGATTTCCTGGGTGGAGCGATTGCTCCTGGCTTAGCGATCTCGGCGGAGGCGTTAAGTAGCGCAGCCTCCCAGCTCTACCGGGTTGACATAACGCCACCACGTGCGGCATTAGGGAAAAATACGATAGAGAATATGCAATCCGGCATTATCTACGGCCATGTGGGTCTGGTACAAGGACTGATTGTGCGTTTGCGGCAAGAGATCCCGAATGTTACCAATGAGAATGAGATTAAGATTGTGGCGCATGGTGGCATGGCACAACAGATGGCCCCGATTATCCCCGAAATCCAGTACGTCAACCAATATCTGCCCCTCGAAGGTCTGCGCTTGATATATAATCGTTTGAAGAAGCGCTAAAGTGCACGAGAGCAAACTTGCGGCTCACGTATGAGACAATGGTGCTATGTGAGCCACAAGCAAGCAATGATTTTATGAGTAGAGCTGGAAAAACAAGTTATCTAGATGGTGGCATTTCCTGGGGTGGATATTGCTCCTGTGGATGCTGTGCTGGCGGATACTGTGCCTGTGGATAGTCGTACGTCTTGCCGCCCTCCTGATAGTTTTCTTGATAGTTTTCTTGCGGTTGCTGTGGTGCCTGGTATCCTTCCTGATACGATGCATCTGGCTGCGGCTGATAAGGCTGATAAGGCTGATAAGGCTGATAGGGTTGTTGTGGCTGGTATATGCTTTGCTGATTAAAGAAACTCCCGCCCAGGATGCCAGGTCCCATGGAACGAAGCAGGGAGCTTAAAATTGCCATGACAGCAAAAATGATCAGCATTCCGGGCCACCACCAATCAAATAATGCGCATGAGGCCATCCCCAAAAAGAAGACGAAGCCTAAAATGCCTCCATAGGCTCCCCATCTGCCATTAATTGTACCGGCGGCACCGAAGAGTGATGACAGGCCCAACCCGACAAAAAATAGTGGTAAGAAGAAACCCTGGGATAGAATTGCCAGCACTAAAAAGAGCATGAAAAGGCCGCCTGCCAATCCCTGGTAGGGACGATGTTGTCGATACATCGAATGACTCCTTTTTTGCATATAACAAGAAGGTCGTCTCCGTTATTCCACTGTAATATGTACTATAAATAGTGAGTTTTAGCAATGGATAAAGGATCGATCATTGTATGTACGAAGTTCTTCTTTATCAGGTTGCAGGTATTTTCGTTGAGCTGGCGCAAAAAAAAGAGATGGTACACTGTACCATCTCTGATTGAGTGGGCTTTCCTGGACTCGAACCAGGGACCTCAGTCTTATCAGGACTGCGCTCTAACCACCTGAGCTAAAAGCCCGTAAGCGTTTTCTGTTATTATTTGCCTGAACGCCAGCCAGCGAACAATAAAAAATCAAACATCTTGTGTTTGATGGGTGGGCTTTCCTGGACTCGAACCAGGGACCTCAGTCTTATCAGGACTGCGCTCTAACCACCTGAGCTAAAAGCCCGCTTGTCTTATCTCTTTGGCTGCCCATACAAGCGGGTGGAATGGCGACGTCTTATTTTCCCACGCAGTTGCCCACGTAGTATCATCAGGGCTGAAAGGCTTAACTTCCGTGTTCGGGATGGGAACGGGTGTTTCCCTCTCGCTAAAGTCACCATGCCACCCGCGTGTACAAGCGGCATATGGGTAATCCAAAATGGAGATGAGGAGACTCGAACTCCTGACCTCCGCCGTGCAAAGGCGGCGCTCTACCAACTAAGCTACATCCCCATATGGGCTTTCCTGGACTCGAACCAGGGACCTCAGTCTTATCAGGACTGCGCTCTAACCACCTGAGCTAAAAGCCCGAAGTATTTCTATCTTCGTATTGCTTCAGAACGAATGTACAAACTTGAACAACTAAAGAGTGGTAAGGCTGGGCAGACAAACACCAGTCTTTGACAAGCTCGATAAGTCTCTTACTCCGAAAAGCAAGACCGACCTAGGAGGTGGATGAGCATAAAACGTCTTTCATTGAAAGACACCCATCAAAACTCCCTAGAAAGGAGGTGATCCAGCCGCACCTTCCGGTACGGCTACCTTGTTACGACTTCACCCCAATCACTGACCCCACCCTCGACGCTTGCCTCTCTTGCGAGTTAGCCCGGCGGCTTCAA
>NZ_BIXY01000022.1 GCF_008326305.1 Dictyobacter arantiisoli
TCGACAAAATTGCAGGTCTCAATCACATGCTGACGCTTGCCTTGTCGACTTTGCTCAGGAGACACCGAGGTGATATCCTTAAAATCGACCTGGACTTCTTCCAAGGGCGCTCGCGGCTCGTTGGGATGAGCAGGCTCCTGAGAGGGCGTTTGTAGACACCCCAGGACGTGGAGAAGCCTCCAAATGGTTCGTGTTGAGAGAGGGAGCGCAAGGTTTGCCGCCTTCAGTTGGGGATCGCGCGGCAGATAGTAGAGCAAAGCTCGGGGACCGGGAACACGTCCGAGATTCTCTGGTGGATTGAGGCGCATCTCAAGAATGCGTGTGGTCACCTGCCCATCCCAACGAAAGTAGGGGGCATGGTGAGCACGGGAACGGGAACACAACAGCAAAGGATCCGTGGGATCCTCCTCTCTCAAACGTTTCCGCCACTTCTTGACCCAACTCACCGAGCGTCGGGTTATCTGAGCCAATTCCTGTGTCGAGATATCAGGCGCCTCCGCAAGCGCATCGCGCAGCAGCGCTCGATCTCGCATCCATTCTTCTTCCATGGGCCCTTTCCTCCTTTGAAAACGATCATCACCCTCCTTTTCGTGGTAGTATATCGCAGAAAGACAGGCTCCTTCTCACCCACCTCTGCAGATACGATGAGGGAAAACAGGGCCGGGTCTCGATGACGGAAAACCATACAGGCAGGGAGTTCTTGCTTCACCTCCATTTGTTGGAGTAGGTGGACGTCGGGCCGCACCTACGTTTTCCGGCCTGAGGGCTAAGTTGGGTTCTCTTGTTCGCTTGTGGCTCGGATTTGCTGTTGCCAGGCGTAGAGGTATTGTAGATTCTCTTTGAAGTCGGGAGCAGCCTGCCAGGCGGCATAGGGGCCGGGAATGGCAATGGATAAAAGCTGCTCTAGCGTGATGTTGGCGGCGATGGCCTGGGCGACCAGTTGCTGAAGATCATTGAAATATTGCAGCATGACATGGATGTCCTGTCCCGTTCCGACCGTGCCGTGGCCGGGGATCAGGGCTGTGAGCTGTAGCATGTCCAGGCGTGTCAGGATCTGCATCCATTCGGCGGGATTGCCATCGTTGAGGGCTGGATGATGGCCTGTCTGTACAAGATCGCCGACAAAGGCCAGTGCTAAATCTGGAAAATAGAACAGGGAATCGCTGGGACTGTGTCCGCCGCCAAAGGTGAGCAGGACGGCGCTGTGCTTACTACCGGCAAAGGCCAGACGACGCTCAAAGGTGACATCCGGCAGGCGGAACTGGAGCGTGGGGAGGGCTTCATGCACGGCTCGCAGCTCCCGGATGTAGAGAGAGCCGTCGCGTTGGATGGCTGGATCTGTTTCGTAGGCCAGCTCGCCCTCCAGTTGCTCGAAGGGTAGGGGATTAGCCCGCAGGCGTTCGACGCGCTCCGCACCGCTGGTACGCATCAGATTATAGGTTGTATCAGAGGCAAAAATAGTTGCACCCTCAAAAACTTGATTGCCAAACACATGATCCATATGATGATGACTATTGATGACATATTTCACAGGACGTCCGGTCAAGTGTTCGGCAGCCTGACGCAAGCTGGCAGCGGCTTGTGGGGTACTAAATGTATCAAATACCAGCGTCTGCTCACCTAAATCCACAATACCCGCATTCGCTCGTGCGCCCGTACCCGCACGGGCCAGCGCGACATACAGCCCATCAGCAACCTGCTCAAGCGTGAAATAAGGTGAAGAGAAGGATGGAGAAGGATATCCCATGAAACATGTTCCTCTTGTCAAAATTAGTAAAGTGGCAAAAACCGCTTTCCGTCTCAGGGTACCACGAAGATGGTCAGAAAGCCAGGGATATATAAGAAATATACGTATAGAAAATGTAGAAGTTAGTAAATCCATCCTCTATCAGGAGGGGATTTTGCAGGTGCCTGTCTGGCCCACATCGATGGATAGATGTGGTTCAATGGTAAGGCCAGTATCCCGCTTACGAACAAGATAGTAGCCGGTATAGAGATTCACGATTTGCTGGTTGAGATTGCTCATGTTGTCCTCAATGGCGTTGTCAGTGATGAAAACTCGGATGGTTCCATCAGCTTGCACATCAACGTTGCCGATACTCAGACAGACATAATGGGTGTGTTGATAGTCCGGCAAGAGGGTCGCGTAGGAATTGATCTTTTGATATGCTGAGTCTAGCAACGCATAGGCAGCTGGATAGCTTTTATTGTTCCAATCTGTATAGTATTGCTCGACAATTTGGCGTGCCTGTTCAGTTATAAGCGGAGTTGCAGTAACCGTAGTTCCCGCCGTGTTTACACTATATGAGTTCCCCCAACTGACAGAAGCAGTTTCAGCAGGTTGCCCCCAATGGATTCCCGAAGCGATAAAGAGTATAATACCAATCACAACAAAGGCTGCAATAGCAATCAGCCTGGGATTTCTCAACGATTGCGCGGTCATGGTGCTGGCAGGTCTGAGAGGGCGCGATCTGCGCGGCACATTGTCAGATGAAACTGGTTTGAGAGGCGTCGGTCGAACTGGCTCTCTCAACGGCTGAGAACGGCGCAATGGCTGAGAACGGCGCAATGGCTGAGAGGGTCGTGAAGAGCGTGAGGGCATGGCATAGAGGGTCGGATCACTATGCAACTCATCATTCACTTGATTGACTGCCAGAGTAAATTCTTGTGCCGTTGCATACCGATCCCGACGATCTTCGGCAGTCGCTGTCTCAATCACAGCCTCTATTTCAGGTGTCAGCATTACACTACGTGCACTGGAATTTCGTGGTAGTTCACCTGTCAGCATCACATAGAGAATAATGCCCAGGCTAAAAATATCCGCGCGCTGATCAATTTTCCTGCCATGTACTACCTCAGGAGCTGCATAGCCGCGTGTACCGAGAAATTCTCCCGCTTCAGTGAGTGTAGAACCTTCGAGATGAGCAATGCCAAAATCCGTCACAAAGAGGTGTCCCTGCTCATCGAGCAGTAAATTGCCAGGCTTGAGATCGCGATGGATCACCCCCTGATCGTGCGCCAGAGTCAGAGCGCTGGCAATCTGTCGAATATAATACAAAGCTTCATGTAACTCCAGGCGTCCCTGCTGATCAATTTTATCTGCCAGCGTGATACCAGAAATATAAGGCATCACGAGATACGCCAGATTACCTGCTTCGACAGCTACCCCTGTATCATAGACCGGCACAATGTGAGAATGGGAGAGCTGCATGACCTCAGCTTCGCGGCGAAAGCGTTCCAAAAAACGGTTATACATATCATTTGTAATTGCCCATCTGGAATCTGGAAGGAGCATTTTGATAGCCACCTCACACCCCTCATCGGGATCGAGATCGAGATCGAGATCATCCGCCTTAAAAACAACCCCCATCCCTCCCTGCCCAATAATCTCCTTCAAAGAGTAATGTCCGGCGATAGTCATACCTACTAATGCATCAGGATCAATATCCATAGTTACTCCTTGCCCAGAACGAAGTAGCTAGAGCGCAACATGTGGTTATACAAACAAGCACAACATATGAATAAAGTATACCTTATAGCTCACAATTTTGCGTAGGATAGCATCTTATCTACAAGATCCTGCCTGCCCTTAAAAATGTCTATTTCCTCTCTACAAATCACCGAATTATCCCTCATCAATTGAAGCAGGCAATGCCCAATAGCCATGCTCAACCCGCTCCAATTGTGGTTCGCGCGCTATGCTATATGGCTCGGCCGAGCCATACTTATCAGATCCAGCCACCGATTGCTGTGCCACGCTCCTGATTGCAGGTATCCGAAAACTCTGCTACACTTCGAAACTGATAAAACACGTAGATGCATTTTCTGCTGGAGTTGAAATTTATGTGCATCGCACAATAGACATAAGAAGGTATCAAGTTCAACAATCTCTAGGAGAGTGTCAGCCCCCCAATATCAGCGGGATCTTGCTGCTCACTGGCTGGCAGGCGCTGCACGCCTGCACCCTTTTTAGTGTATGGTGTCGGAAAAGTTCTTCGAACTTTTCCGACACCATACACTAAAAAGATGTTTGAGCACCGCAGGTGCGAAAACTCATACACAGAGACTGTGGAGACCACGGGAGGCAGACACTTTGTAGGGGCAGGTAGAATCCATGTATCGGTCACCTTTATAGGTAGTCGATACATGGATTTCAGATGAGATTTAGGCTTGCACCAGGCGCAAGGTAACGATCTCGTAGGGTTTGATCGAGAAGGTAACCTGTTTGCCGTGACTTTGCAGTCGCTCACCATTTTCCTCTAACAGGTTCGTATGCCAGGCTTCCGTCAGTTCAAAACCAGCGTTAAGGGTGACCTGACCACGACGGCGCTGACTCTCATAGAGCCGCACGATGATGCCATTACCATCTTCAGCACGCTTCACGGTCTCAATGACAACATTAGGTGTGTCCACAGCCAATAAGGCCGGAACCTGCTGAGTGGCTGGAGAGCTACCCGTACGCTCAGGTGTGTATACAACCAATGGATCGTTGAGAGCATAGGCCGCGCCAATCGTCTCCTCATTCCAATTGCCAACGTGAGGCAGCAGACTATAGGTAAAGCAATGCTCACCCTGGTCAGCCTCTGGATCAGGATACGTTGGACTACGTAACAAGCTGATGCGAATTACATTGTCCTTAATATCATGACCATGTTTACAATCATTGAGTACACTAACCCCATAATCGCCTTCACTCAAATCCACCCATTTCATTGAGCAGGTTTCAAATCTCGCCCAGTCCCAAGATGTATTACGATGCGTGGGACGCTGGACATTGCCCCATTGGATCTCGTATGTGGCAACAGGACTAAGAATATCAACCGGGAAGGCGACCTTGAGCAGGATGTGTTGCTCAATCCAGTTGATGTTTGTCTCGATGTCGAGGCGCGGACTGTTATAGCTGAGCGAGATACGCTGAGTGTAGTCGCTGTGCAGGATGCGGCGCTGAATCTCCAGGGTGGCACGCAACGGTCCAGCTTCAACGACGCGCACAGAGGTAGCAGGATCGGCCAGCCACTGTTTATCATCGTAGAAGATGTCGACATCCCAGGCATCCCAGCCCATGGGACGATCCTCAAATGCCTGGAACTGGTTCGCAATCGCTCCTTCTGGCAACACTTCCCGCGCATGCACCTTGTCATAGATACGTGTGATGTCACCATCGCTGTTCAGCTCGATACGGATATATTTGTTCTCTAGCAGCTGTTCGGTGATGGTCAGTTCCGTATTCGGCTGTGAAAGCGTTCCCTCGACAACCTTGAGACCTTTGATGCTAAACGGCGCGACTGTTCCCGCATCGATCCAGGTGCCGCTCTCGGTGGTCTGAGTTAAGACCGACTCACCGGTCTGGCTCTCCTGCAACTGCTGTCCGGCTAGTAGTGGCTGCGGCCAGAAGGCGAGATCGGTACGAACAAAGGAGGTCGTGTTAGCCACCAGAACATCACCAGCAACATGTTCAGCAATCGCCTGCAAGGCGTTATCGCGTACGCTCTGACCCAGCTCAGCAATCTCGCGGTATTGCTGCTGCGACTCAACATAGACAGCGTTGATACTGCTGCCAGGAATAATGTCATGAAACTGATTTAAACAGATGAGTCGCCAGGCATGCATGATCGCATCCTGCGGATAGGTGTGGGCAGCATGCAACAGGGTCGCCTGTACCGCCAGGAACTCGGCATCGTGCATCAAGAATTCGCTTTTGCGATTGGCTCGCTTGTTACGGCTCTGCGTGGTATAGGTGCCACGATGATATTCCAGATACAGTTCACCATTCCAGGTGGGTAACTGAGCACCCGCGCTCTCTTCTAATTGACGGAAGAAAGAACCGACATCTCCCTGACGGGTCTTTGGGAAGGCGGGGAATTCGGCCATCTCACGGAGATTCTCAAGCATCTCACGGGTAGGACCACCACCACCATCCCCATGACCGAACGCCGTCAGGACAGGAGGAACGATGGTGCCATGACCAAGATCTTTCTGGCGGAAGTTGGTCCAGGTACCTAGAATATCTTCCGGTTCCGCCATAGCGTTATACGTACTGGCGTAGGCACTCCCCTTCTCAGGGGTAGGACTGAAATGAGTCAGAACACGTGTCCCATCAATACCTTGCCACCAGAAACTATCATAAGGCAAGCGATTATATTGACTCCATCCAATCTTAATCGTAAAGAAATATTCCAGGCCCGCCTGCTTGATCAATTGTGGAAGAGCCCAGGCATAACCAAAGACATCCGGCAGCCAGAGGACCGGCGTATCGACGCCCTCACCAAAGTGCTCTTTGAAGAACGAACGTCCCAGCAAGAACTGGCGTGCCAGTGACTCAGGCCCGCTCAGATTACAATCTGCCTCAACCCACATGCCACCAGTGAGCTCCCAGCGACCCTCGGCCACACGCTGCTTGATCGCCTCAAACAGGTCAGGATGATCCTGTCGAATGTAATCATACAACTGCGGCTGACTCTGCGTGAAGTGGTAATCTGGAAACTGCTCCATCAACCGATGCACGGTATGGAAGGTGCGCGAGGATTTACGGCGCGTCTGACCCAGTGTCCAGAGCCAGGCGACATCAATATGAGCGTGACCAGTCGCCACAACCTCAACATCCAATGGAGCTCCAGCCTGAGCAATACCATCCTTCAAAGCCGCGTGAGCCTCGGCAACGCTATCATAGAAAGCAGTGCCAAAAGGCTCGCGGGTATCCAAAATCGTAAAGGCACGATCCAACGCATAGAGGAGTTTGCCACGGGCAGGCGTCTCTTCGGAAAGGGACTTTGCCGCACCAAGCGCCACGCGAGCCGTCGCAATGAAATCCCGCGTCGGCTGATCAATCTGAACGACTTCGCAGGGCTTCATGAGTAGCTGAGCGCCATACTCGCCATTAGCAGCGGTCCAGCCATGTAACGCTAGCATATGCGACTGACCATCATGCCAATCCGCTCGCAAGGCGAATTCATGGTGGTGGCGATCGCAGGCCGCATAAGAAACTCCATCAATATATGCCAGAGCCTCTGGATGACTAAAATCGCCAGTCGTACCAATGGGCAGAGAAAGGGCCAGAGGTTGCCCTTTTTCCCACTCAGCAGGAATTTGGAAGGAGCTACGCAACACAAAATTTTGCCGCCACTCGCCCCAATAGGCATAAGGCTCAATCACGTTCCAGGCGCTATCATCCACTTCAACCTCTACCGGGGGCTTCTCCAGTGGACCCATCAAGGGCAAAAAGCGGAATGCCGGAATAGTCTGACGACGGCGGTAGACTAGAGGCTCAATTAAGCTCAAACGTTGTGAGATTTTTTGGAGCGTCCAACGAATTTGGTGAAACACTATATACTCCTTAAAGAAAGGTATTGACTATAAGTATACCATAATCACTGATTACTTGCTCTTAATGATTCTAATATGAAGTGTTGAGATTGAGCAAAGTATAGCACATATTCACATCACACCTTCCACGATGCTTACAAATAAGAGAAAACCTAACAATGATACTAGATTTTCTCTTTATCCTCCACAAGGTCATGGACCAAGCAACCTGGAGCTTCCTGAAGAGGATAAGAGACATTAGCTTCCACTTTGTGCTTGCAGTTCTTCCTCTTGCGCGAGCCGGGGAAAACGCGAAAAAAAGTGTCGAGACTCCGTATAGCCAGCGAAGGTGATGGAGCCTCCGTGGAGGATGCGTTCGGCGATGATCTGCTGGAGCGCGAGCGCATTATTCGATTGTCGGCTGGGCATGTATTTCCGTCCCTTTTTCTGATGCGTTGTGAGTGGTTTGACCAAGCTGATAGGCGGTGAGGATAGCGTTGAGCAGGCCAGGGAAGCGCGCGTCCAGATCGTCGCGGCGTATGCTGAGGAAGTTATAAGTTCCCACTGGCCGATTTCTCACGACGCCCGCTTCCCGTAATACGCGGCAATGGTGGGAGAAGGTAGATTTGGCGATGATGGTTTCAAAGGTGCCGCAGCTTTTTTCAGTGAAATGTTGCTCGGCTGATCCAGCCAAAACTCCTGCCAAATCGACCACGATTTGCAGGCGAATCGGGTCGCTCAAAGCATAGAGGACCCCCGTCAACATGATATCGTCGCGGGTCGGATGGTAGAGTTGTCTCATGATAGTATTTCCAATGCTGTCCTTCGCAAGGATGCGGAGCCAAAATTTGCTACTTCTAACTCTTGCATTATAGCACAGGATCGGGTACAATTTCCATTGTTCGGTAATCGTAGAACAATGGAACAAAGCCTCTCATCTGCTGATCTCTTCGTATGAATCAGAAGGGATCAACAAATGAGAAAAGCAGCAAGGAGAGAAGCCCTATGCGGTTTCGCATTTTGATCTTGGCGTTGGGAACCTTTGCGATTGGGACTGATAGTTTTGTGATTGCGGGTGTTTTGCCGGATGTGGCACGTAGTTTGCATATTTCGCTGACACTGGCAGGATCGTTGATTACGCTTTTTTCGCTGGTGTATGCGTTTGGCGCGCCGGTGTTGGCGACGATGCTGGGTCATGTTGAGCGGCGGCGCCTGCTCTTGGGTGCGCTGGTGATGTTTGTGATCGCTAACGTGCTGGCGGCGATCTCGACGAGTTATCTGGTGCTAACCATTGCGCGTATTATTGCGGCTGGCAGTGCATCGTTGTATACACCGAGTGCATCGTTGGTGGCGACGATGCTGGTGCCCCAGGAGAAGCGTGGTCAGGCACTTTCCACGGTTCTGGGAGGCATGACGATTGCGAGTGTTGTTGGGGTGCCGTTAGGGGTATTGATAGCAGCGTTGTTGAATTGGCGTCTGACTTTCGGGTTAGTGGCGGTATTGGGGGTGGTGGCATTTGTCGGCATATTCGTGCTCTTCCCCAAGGTTGCTGCTCCACCAGTTGTGTCCTTGCGTACACGTTTGGCATTGTTGGGCAAGCCAGAGATTACGGTAATGTTGATCAATGTTATGGTGTGGATGGGTGGTTATGCGGTTATATCAGCGTATATTAATCCGTTCTTACAGCACTTTGCCCATGTATCGGAAGCGGGGATCAGTCTGCTTTTGATGGCAAATGGTGCAGGTTCTGTGCTGGGCAATTTCCTGGGTGGCTATGGAGCTGATCATTGGAGACCGGCGCGTGTGGTGATGGTTGGCTTGACGGCGATGGCTGTGCTGCTCTTTGTATTGCCGCTGCCCATAGTGAATAGCACAATCTGGTCTGTGGCAATAGTGATGGGGCTGTGGGGAGTGTTCGGTATGATGCTGATGCCACCACAGCAGCATCGGTTGATGTCAGCGGCGGGAGGGTCGCCGATTGTGTTGTCATTGAATAGTTCGGCGCTCTTTCTGGGCTTTGCGCTAGGAGGTGGTATTGGTGGATTGGTAGTACAATCCCTCTCGCTCGGCGCGCTGAGTTGGGTAAGCGGCTTGATCGAGATCGTGGCGTTGATGATATTGGGGGTGAGCGTGTGGCTGGTGCAGCGTCGCATGCAGCGCGATGAGCGGGTTGCGAATAAGGAGGCTGCGGAGGTTATAGCATGAAAGATTGCATATGCTGATTCGTGAATATATATGAAGCAAAGGCAACTCGCCAGATACCCGTGATCATATTGGAGCGGCCGACCGCCTGACCGCATGACAAGTCGTGAACTGGAAGGATTTCCGTCACCATCGTCTGCTCAAACCCGCGTTCCTGGTACAGGTCCAGAACTGCCTGCTCCAGTCGGCCCCTGGCATTGGGTTCCCAGCGGCTCATACGTTCAACCCCTCCTTCATGACAGCTATTGACATCACTTCCAGTATACGGTAAAGCAGCTATGTCAGCAACTGACATAGCTGCTTTACCTTACCGAGAGGGATCTGTGGCGGAGCGGAACAGAAAAGGGTGTCGAGTCAGTGGATTTTGTGCGTAGGCCTACCTCACGACAAGAAAACAAATGCTCTAATAAGCTCGACTTTGTACAATTTTAGGCTTTTGAGCCTGCGAAAAAGGGCAAGCGCGACGCGTTTTTGAGCTCATATTTTCAAAGCGGCAGGTCATTTACACCTTGCGCGATGCGTCTGTTGGGCACCTGGTGGAATCCTTGTCCCTGGTGGTGGGGATGGTACCGACCAGACAGTGGAAATCACCGCAAATGATTGCTGCCCGCACCTGCTATGATCACCTGGCTGGCCGCTATGGGGTCGCGCTCTTCGATGCCCTGGTGCAACAGCAAGCGATCACGGCGACGGCCTCGCCCCGTGGCGACGTTGAGCTCGGCCTGCGTGGGGAAGCAGTCTTCGGCAAGCTCGGACTGGATCTGGGAGCTGTGCGCCGAGAGCGTCGCCGTTTCGCGTTTGCCTGTCCCGATTGGACCGAGCGTTGTCCTCACCTGGGGGGTGCATTGGGCGCAGCTCTGTGGGCGCAATTGGTCGAACGTGGTTGGTTCGTCAAGCAGCAGGGCACGCGTGCAACTCTTGTCACAGATGAGGGCAAGCAGCAGCTCCAAAGGCACTTTGGTATCCAGGTGAACGAGAGATGAGCGAGAAGCTGTGATCGTGCGCGCCACAGTCTCGTTCTTCGCGCATCCTGGCGGCATTCGCTCGCACCAGGAGGTGAAAGGATCCAAATAAGAGGCAGTTTCACCAACGGCATCTCTTCTTAAGACTCTACAGATACAAATTGCTGGTTATATAATTGCGTGTATACACCATTTCTTGCAAGCAATTCTTTATGCGTACCACGCTCCACAATTTCTCCATTCTTCATGACAAGAATGAGGTCGGCAGACAAAATAGTAGAGAGACGGTGAGCAATTGCCAGAACAGTACGATTGTTCATTAAGGGCACCAGGGATTGCTGAATCAAACGTTCAGAATAGGTATCCAGGGAACTGGTCGCTTCATCAAGGATCAGAATACGTGGATCCTTAAGCAGCACGCGTGCAATAGCTATACGCTGCTTCTCACCACCTGACAACCTGTATCCCCTTTCTCCTACAATGGTGTCATAGCCATTGTCAAGCTCTGTAATACGCTCATGAATCGCTGCTGCTTTTGCTGCCGCTACCATTTCCTCTTCGGTAGCATCAGGACGAGCATAAAGCAAGTTCTCCTTTACAGAGGCATGAAGCAAATATGTTTCTTGCGTAACGACACCAATTAAATTATTTAAAGATTCCAATGATATTGATCGAATATCATAGCCATCAATCTCTAATAGTCCTCGATCTATGTCATACAGTCGCAAAAGGAGATAGGTTAAACTCGTCTTCCCCGCTCCACTAGGGCCAACCAGCGCTACCAATTGGCCTGCTTTGATTTCCAACGATATCGCTTTGAGAGTTGAATATTCAGGGTTATTTTCTCGCTGCGCGTATTCTCCAGCGACATCCTCTCCAGCGACATCCTTGCCTATCCCACTTTTATCTTTTACGCTGTCAAATATAGCCATCTGAGTATAGGGATCATTACGTTTATAATCAAAATACACATTCCGGAATGTTATAGATCCGCGTATCTGCTCAGGGACAATTTTAAGAGCTCCGGGAGCGTCGATGATCTCTATTGGCATATCGAGGTATTCAAAAATACGATCAAACAGGGCCAATGCCCCATAAATTTGCACATGCACATTTAGTAATTGCCCAATTGCAGGCAATAGAAGAGCCTGAAGGGCGGTAAAAGCAACAATATCACCAACACTTATTCCGCTGTGACGTGGGTCATGGATAATTTGATTTCCCGCTACCAGGTAAACAAGAGCAGGTGTCAGGGCGATGATTATGTTTACTAACATGCTAAACCAGCTCATCATCATTTGTAGACGAACTGTCAGATCGGTCAATTTCTGGTTTTCATCCTCAAAACGCTCTTGCGTAAGTTGCTGCCGGCCAAAGATTTTCATTAATAGGATACCACTCACAGAAAGCGTCTCTTGCATAAATGCTGTGAGGGTCGCCAGTTGCTTCTGAGTATTTTTCTGAATGTTGCGCCCGGTATAACCTACTTTATAGGTTATCCAGATAGATAAAGGCAACAGACTCAGAGTAATCAGTGAGAGCAACCAACTAATATAGAACATGGCAAAGATGGTACTTAAAACAACGGAAACACTGGTGATGATACGCGTGAGGGTATCGGTTACCACGCTCTGTACCCCACCTACATCATTGGCTAAACGTGATTGAATCTCGCCAGTCTTCATTGAGGTAAAAAAGCGCAAGGACATACTTTGCAAATGTAAATACAGGCGGTTACGAAAATCCCGAATGACGCGCTGCCCTACATATGTGCTTAAATAGGTCTGGCCCGTTGAGATAAAACCAATAAAAATAGGCATCACAACAAGCGTGATCCCACAAAAAAATAAGAGGTTGGTGCTGCGTTGCGGGATCGCATTGTCGAAGATCAGGCGAATTATCAGTGGATTAACCAGACCTAGAATGCTATTAAGGATAATCGCTAGAAATATCAGGATAACTTGACCCATGTACGGTCGAAAGGCCTGAGCAATCCGCTTAAAGGTACGCACATCAGACTTACGCCCCCGCTTCTTCTGCTCTTCCAGGTAGTCAGCCAGTCTTAATGCCATAATATCATACCACTCCTGACGCGACAGAATATCCCGCCATTGAAGAATAAGAAACGTAAAAGAGATAACACCGTTGCAAGAACATGGTCCTGACTGGAGTGAACCAGTCAGGACCATACCCAATATAGCCCTTACAGGTGTACCTCTTCCAGGGCGATCAGATGCCCTGTTCCATCCAGGGATTCCAGGTGAATGTCCGCAATACAGCGAGCTTTGACATAGTTGAGCGTCAGTGTACCCTCAATATGCGCAGTTCCCGCAGCTCGGTCAAAGTTTGCCTGGCTAACATCTGTGGCGCTTTTATCTATTCTTACGCCTAAGTCGGTTCCACCCCGTGTATCAGTGAATTTAATAAAGACGTATCCCATATCCACAATGCGTTGACGGAACTCATCAAGAGAAGGCTTTGGTCCACCAACCACTACTGGATGCTCCCCCTGCGAAAGACGCTCTACAAGCTCATCCATGAGAAAGATTCCTTTCCTTTTCCACATTCATCACAAATCACTGCAATGATCAAATGTGACCTTCACAGTGCAACCTTAGACCGATGCTTTTTCTCCTGAGACTTCTTTAGAGGCGCTATTCGGCTCATAGGCGTAACGCAGATCTTCCGGGATTTCAAATTTCAATGTCTCTTTACAAAATTCCTGCCATTGGGGGGTAATCTCACCAAAAATCAAGCCTTTGTCAGGAATCACTGGACTTCTCACTACGGTGAAGTCGTCCCAGAGATACACAATATCATCATCTGTCAGTTCTGGCTCATTTTCCTCACCCTTCTCTTCCCAGGCACTAAACTGCCTTAAGTCTTTTAGGTGGTAGGCTCGGCAATATTTTCTCACAATACCTTCTCCTGTTATGCTATGCTACTACTATTCTTTCAATTTACTAGTACTCTGTTACTCTTCATTTGAAGGAGTGCCGCCTGCGGCGGCGAAGAAAAGAAGAAAAAAGGGGTATTTGGGGACACCCCAAACCCCGGCAAAGGGCTGGCCGCCCTTTGCAATCCCGCTTGAAAAGCTTTTGGCCGCCCTTTGCAGTCCCGCTTGAAAAGCTTTTGGCCGCCCTTTGCAGTCCCGCTTGAAAAGCTTTTGGCTGCCCTTTGCAGTCCCGCTTGAAAAGCTTTTGGCCGCCCTTTGCAGTCCCGCTTGAAAAGCTTTTGGCCGCCCTTTGCAGTCCCGCTTGAAAAGCTTTTGGTCGCCCTTTGTAGTCCCGCTTGAAAAGCTTTTGGCCGCCCTTTGCAATCCTGCTTTTCAAATGAACGGTGTCAGAGTACCAGGGCTACCCTGAGATTAATGTACACTGTCCGTGCTTCTTTGCCTGTCGAATTCTTCCATGCTCTTTCTCAAACTTAATGGTCGCATATCCGTCCAGACCTCTTTAATATATGTCAGGCACTCTTGTTTGGAACCGCTTTTTCCAACTTCATTCCATCCCAGCGGATACTCACGGCCTGCCGCCCAGATGGAATATTGCTCCTCGTGATTCATGACCACCTGGTAAATAGTTTTATCTTCCTCTTCTTCCCCGGCCATAATTCAATGTTCCTTTCAGCTAAAGCCCCTGTGAGCAACACACAATGTACTCACTCTTATAGAACAGCATAACCTCAGTATGCTGGCATCGCAATCCACCAGTGAGGTATTTTTCTGCGCCCCAGGGTAGTCTGGATAGGCAGTTTTGCATCAACTTGCACAAACATAGCCTAGCGCTCCAACCATATTCCTATATTGTGCTGTAATGCATGCTGATAGACTCGGGCAGATAGAGCCACATCTTCAATCGCCAATCCAAAGGGATTCACCAGAATAATATCATGATTACTGTTTCTCCCTTTCTTTTTCCCTGTAACAATATCGCTCATTTCAGCATCTATCTGCCGCTGGGTACTCCCCTCCACTTTTTCATTCGGCCCTACAACCTGCCCTTGTCGGTACATACGTCCAATGAGCCTGCGAGTGTCGCTCTTTACCAGCCCCCAATCATCAACAATGACACTATCTGCCTGGAAAACAACCTCTGGCAGGGGATCATCCAGTGAAATGTTCACAAGGATGGCACCTGCTTGTAACCAGGAGTAACGAATATATCCCTCAGTAGTAGTAGTAGCAGTTATAATCAACTGAGCCTCTTTAATAGCCTCCTCCGCGCTTTCTACCGCATGGAAAACAACCTTTCTCTGCTGCAACTGCTCTTGTATCTGATCGTGTAGCACCTGTATCCGTTGCTGGCTCAGATCAAATATATGAATGACTTGTAATGCTGGCAAGCGTTTGAGGAGAAGTTCGATGTGCGCCATCGCTAACACACCTGCACCAATTACTGCGACACTGCAAATAGGAGAGCCCTGCAAAATCTCTACCGCCAGTAGCGAGACGCTGGCAGTTCGTAAACTGGAAAGATATGCTCCTTCCATCACGCTAAGAATACGCACTGAATTTTCGTCAAACAGCAATGTCAAGCCACTAGCACGTGGCAATCCTCGTGAAGGATTGTGAATGTTGCCATTGATGACTTTGATGCCCGCTTTGTTGATTGCTCCACCCACATATGCCGGTAGACCCAGGCTCCTGACCTGCTCTCCATGCCCATTGCGCCAGGTAAGATAAGCTTCGTCAGGCAGCACTGTTTGGCCAGAGCCATGCAGTATGAAGGCCTCACGTATGATTTCAACGCTATCGAGTTCCTGACAAATCTGTTCAACATCTTTCTGCGAGAGATAAAGAATTCCTTGCTCATTCTGACTCTGCATATTTCCTCTTCCTTGCATTGCGCAGTACCCGGCTACCAGGTAGTTTACCTGCCAACACGACGACATCATTACGATGAACTATTCAAGAATAATGTCCAGGGCACGTTGAAGCTGCTGCTCAAAATAGTTAACAGATAGCTGCTGTATCCAGGTCTGGTCAAAGATCGTGGTTTTGTAATTTTCTCCGCCATCAGCACATACACAAACAATATGATTCATCTCAGGATGGTCGGCAAGAAATTGCGCACATGCAAAGAGCGTACAACCACTTGAACCACCTAATTTCAGGCCGGTTCTCATAGATAACGCATGGCAAAAAGCAAACGCTTCTTCATCTTTCACATGAAGCGCGTAGTCATAGAGATCGCGCGTGATAAAATCTGAGCGCCTGGATGAACCGATGCCTGTCAAACGCCTTGTTGCCGGTGTTGTCCCAAAGACGACGGATCCATGCGCATCCACGCCAACAATGGTGACAGATGGATTGACCTCTCGCAGGTAACGGGATATACCGGCGAGTGTTCCACCAGTCGAAACCGGAGCAAAAAGAATATCAACCTTCCTGTTCATCTGCTGATAAATCTCGGGTCCTGTACTCAGATAGTGAACATTAGGATTCGCAGCATTGGCATACTGGTTGGTCCAAACGTATCCCTGATTTTGGGCGAGAAGCTCCTGTACCCGTGCTAATCGCGAGAGCAAATACCCTCCATTTTTATCAGGAGATTGAACGAGGTCTATCCTGGCGTCAAGCGCCTCCATTTTGGCGATGTTCTCCCGGGTGTTTTTTGGATCAATCACTGCAGTAAATGAATACCCTTTTGCCTTACAGATTAAGGCAAGGGCAACACCTAAATTTCCCGAAGTTGACTCGATGACCTTTGAGGATGCTGTTAACAGATGCTTATCCTCCAGATCCTGAATCAAACCATAGGCAGTGCGGTCCTTTATTGAACCTGTTGGATTTTCACATTCCAGTTTCAGATACACGGTTCGCACTTTTTCATTGATGAGCATGCGGATCGGCCGCAAAGGAGTATGTCCAATACTCTGTGCCTGGTTACTGAGCTCAACAAGAGGTACGTCCCGAATCGTGCTAAAATTTATCATTGGTCTGGCCTCTCTACAATTAGTGCTCTGTTGATCTTCATTTGAAGGTTCACCCGCGACACGGGCAGGGCTGAGGAGGGAGGAGAGCATACCAGGACACAGCCCTGGAACCCGGTCGATAGGCTGTTCCCTTTGGATTGCGTATGTATCCTGCCCTTCAAATGAGCATTAACAGACTACCAGGCTTCGCTCATCCTTCACATCCGCAACATCGAATGGGAGAAAGCGTCATAGGAATGCAAGGTTCTGGTCACAAGGATCACAGAGTTGCCCGGCCCATACAGAAGGAGGAGAAAGACTACAAATGCACCAGGTTTCGATTTCTGTCTCAGATTCCCTCAATAACGTTGTGAATTTTGCCGTAGCTTATGCCAAACTTACGGAGAACATTAAATGAAGTCTTTCTGATACATAATATCTGCCATGGCGACGAGGATTTTTCGTGTCCCTTCAAATGGATCCCGTGCGTGCGCAATCATCATATTGTCAAGCATCAATACATCACCAGCCTGCCAATGGAAACGTACAGCCACCTTCTCATACAATGCGCTGATTTCTGCAACAACCGAGTCCTCTATGGGAGTGCCATCACCATAATAGACATTTCGCGGCAGATCTTCTTCTGAGAACATCGAGAGCATGGAGTTGCGTACCTCTGCGTCAAGGCAGGAGATATGATGAAGCTGGATTTGATTAAAGAAAGACATTTCGCCAGTAATAGGATGCCTGACAACCGCTGGACACACTTGTTGTGTCTTGAGATGGCGCTCACTTTTCCACTCAAATTCAATTGATGCGTCACGGCAGTACTCCTCCACACGCTCCTTTTTAGAGGTCTGAAAGAATTGCTGCCAGCTAACATCTAACCCCTCAATAAAATTGCGCACATACAGTAATTTCTTCTCGGCAAAACGCTGGACAAGGGCTGGATCGAGCGCGTTATAGGTCTCACGACAATCGATAATCGGGGTCGCGCCTTTACCCTCCGACGCTTTCACACAATAGAACCACTGCTTCAATGGCCAGCGATGCATATGCGAACTTTCATTGTGGAACAAAATAGATTTATCAGCTGGGTAAGGAGTCGAGTGATAGATCTTTAAACCAGGATCATCGCGTGGAAGATCCCCATACTCATCGAACAGTTCTCCATTAGCACTGACGCCTGCCGCGAACTCTTCAAATTTTGTAGGAGCATCCACAGGAAAATTGCGAAAAAGGATTGCCCCATGTTTCGCGAGCGCTGTATTCAAATACTCACGATTATTTTTGCTCCAGGCAGCCAGGTTGACTCCGTCCATGGTCGGCTGCACCACAAGTGGAAAATTCAGGTCCGGCTGCAAATAGCTCTCTTGCGTTAATTGCAAAGTAGCAAGATTAATTTCTTCACGCCGTTCCTGTATACTCCTCCGAATATTCGCTTTAAGGCCTGGTTTTTTTTCCATCTTCTCTTCCTTATCTTTTTCTGCCTGCCAGGGTAAGAGTAGATAACCCATAGGTGTGAACGTAAACAGGATGGTTAAGGATGTAAGCCCGCTGGAAAAGCCTTCCGTTCGCACCTATGAAATGACACTCCATTACCGGTTAGTTTACCCCTTTTCATCACTAAAAAACTATCCACCTCGGAGAGGATCTTTTTATCCAAAAATGTAATAGCGCATCCCACAGAAATACCTTCCATCCAGCAAAAAAATAGGCACAAGTACCTACCCGCACTAGCTTTTCTTTCCCCAGACAAGGCTGGGGGAAAGAAAAGGATAAAGTTTTAATCCGGAAAAGGGTATTTCTCTACCGCTCGCGCTTCCATTTCTAGCAAAAAAATCCTCTGTCAGGGGGATAGTTCACAAATACGTCACAATGGTATTCTACTGGCACAATAACCCTTGCCCTATCTGCGCATCGGGCATGTGCTTTATCATACAGAGGAGTAGCCACTTATATGCATATGGCAGGTTTACAGGGGTCTCGCCTTTCAATCCAACAGACTCATCAGTGGGGATTGCAACAGGATCAGCAGGCATATTGGGTTCAGTGTGTCTTTTCGCTGGAGGGTCCTCTCCAGCTTACGATGCTGCATCTAGCATTTGAAGATGTGATTCGCCAGCACAAGATTCTGCGAACGGTCTTTCATCGTTTACCCGGTATGGATGTACCTCTACAGGTTGTGAATCCTGAGGCGGAACTCGTTTGGGATGATGCTGACTTGCAGGATCTCGATCCGTTGGCACAACAACTTCATGTTGAGAATGCGCTCGCGGAAGTTCGCATGAGCCCTCATGATCTTTCTAATGGACCTGTCGTATCTGTTACATTGTTGAAGTGCGCTGCATCCAGGACTCTTCTTTTGATCAGTATTCCTGCTCTTTGCGCTGATATACCCACCCTTAAACATTTTGTTGCAGAGGTGGCACAGGCTTATCTTGCCCACTTCTATAATAAGTCAGATTCAGATGATGAAATACTTCAATATTCCGATGTCTCAGCCTGGCAATATGAGATTCTAGAGGAGGAGGATGCTCGCTTGCGCCAAACCTTCTGGACACAGAAGGATCTTTCTCATATGCCTTCTCTGCTCCTCCCGTTCTCTCGCACATCCGTAGCAGAACTGGATATGCATACACCCTTTCATCCCCAAAAAATGACTATTGCTCCCTCCTATCCTCTACCATCGGTTGCCAATCTGGAACAACAAGGTATTGTGCCTGCAACGTTCTTGCTGGCCTGCTGGCAAATTCTTCTCTGGCGAGTAACCGGCGAAGCAGATATACCGTTGGGTGTGGCTTTCGATGGCCGGAATTACGAAGAGCTAGAGAATACGCTAGGACCCTATACGCGATTCGTCCCCGTGCTCGCAGACCTCAGGGAAGATACGACATTTGAACAGTTGCTGAAACAGCTACAGAGTACGATTGATCTGTCCAGTGAAGCGCAAATCTATTTTAACTGGCACAATATGCCTGCATATCGCGACAAACCACTCACCAGTCATTTTTTTCCGTTAAGCTTTGAATTTGAGCAGTGGCCGAAAATTGTTGCTGAGGATGTTCATTTCTTGTTTCGAGAGAGTTTTGGCGGAAGTGAACGATTTGTACTCCGGCTTGTCGTACAACAGGTGGAGAATACACTTCAGTGCGAATTACAGTATGATGCCACATATATACAACCCGAACAGGCCCGGCACATGCTGAATGCCCTGTACACGCTCCTGCGGTTCGCGCCAACACAACAACAGAGGCCAATCAGCCGTTTGCCAATCATAGAACGTAGCGAACAGGAGAGATTACTGGCGATTTTTCGTGGACCCCAACAGGACTATCCAGCTCAAACGCTACCACAATTATTTGAAGAGCAGGCTGAGAAGTACGCTGGCCAGATAGCGGTGATCAGCGGTGACCAGCAGTTAACATATGAACAACTACATACTCGGGCAAACCGTCTGGCACACTGGCTCAGGCAACATGGTGTCGGCCCTGATATTCTGGTATGTCTTTACCTTGAACGCAGTATGGATGGTCTGGTGAGTTTACTCGCGGTGCTCAAGGCTGGAGGTGCCTATGTCCCTCTCGATCCAGATAGCCCTCTGGATCGCCTGGCATTCCAGCTTGAAGATACTCAGGCTCCAATCATACTAACACAAGAGCATCTTCTTCCACGTCTTCCCACTTTCACAGGTCAGATATTCTGTCTCGACAGAGATGAGGCTCTGCTTGCAAACAAGCCAACAACCAATCCGCCAGCTATAACTCAGGCAAATCATCTAGCATATGTCATGTATACATCAGGCTCAACAGGTATGCCTAAAGGCGTACTCATTCGACAGAGTAGCGTTCTCAATTATATCTATGATATGTGCAAGCGTATCGCGCCTCAGAGCGGTTTACACTTTGCAACAGTTTCGACATTGGCCGCAGACCTGGGCAATACTTCAATCTTTAGTTCTCTTGCTTCTGGCGGCTGCTTACACATCCTTTCCTATGAAACGCTTACTTCCGGTGAGACTTTCGCCGACTATATCCAGCAACATCCCGTTGATGTACTCAAAATCGTGCCATCTCATCTGCAGGCGCTCCTTGCCAGCAGCAACAAGCGAGAAATCTTGCCACGCCGATACCTCGTACTGGGAGGAGAGACACTCACACATTCTTTACTTCACACAATCCAGCAACGAGGCGCACGTTGTGCAATCATTAACCACTATGGTCCGACTGAGACAACTATCGGTGCCCTGGTGAATGAATTGGGGATATTACCCTCTCAGGAAAGCAATGCGGCTCCGCTCTCTCACGACGAAATGTCCAACGTTCCCATTGGCTATCCCATCTCGAATGTGCAGATTTGTATTGTCGATCAGTATCAGCAGATTGTGCCAGTGGGTGTCACCGGAGAACTACTCATTAGCGGTGACGGTTTAAGCGCTGGCTACCTGCATCAGGAAGAACTGACACAGGCACGTTTCCTCCCTCACCCATTCTTTAAAGAGTCGCATCAATATGTCTATAAAACAAACGACCTCGCACGCTACACAGCGGATGGCTTGATTGAATTTATCGGTCGAGCAGATAGACAGGTAAAGCTGAGAGGATATCGTATTGAACTTGGCGAGATCGAAACAAACTTACGTCGGCATCCCCGCATACTTGAGGCAGTTGCGGTTCTCCGTGAAGAGGCTTCCGCCGACAAACGGATCATCGCTTATGTCGTCAATGATCAGCTGGCTACACCATCGCCGTTGGAGCTAAGAAAATTCTTACAAAAGGCATTGCCTGAATATATGATCCCGACGCTTATTATGCCGCTGCCAGCATTACCACTCACGGCGAACGGCAAAATCAACTATCGGGCATTGCCGCTACCAGAACAAGGCATCAGCAATACCAGGTCGCCTTATGTGGCTCCGCGTAATCCAATTGAAGAAGTGCTGATCGCTATCTGGCAAGACGTGCTTCAAATCCCAAATCCAGGCATCCACGATGATTTCTTCGCTGCTGGTGGTCATTCACTCCTGGTAACACAGCTTATTTCTAGAGTTCAGACGACTTTACAGGTCAACTTGCCCATCACGAGCGTCTTTGAGGCTCCAACGGTAGCGCGCCTGGCAACACTGGTTGGATCTGCTCTGCGCGGCAATCAGGCCCAAGCAGTGTTGCCATTGACAGCTATCTCTCGTGATCAGGATCTTCCTTTATCATTTTCACAGCAGCGACTGTGGTTCTTGCATCGACTAGATCCAGACAGCCCTGCGTATAATGTGCCATTCGCCTTGCATATGAAAGGGGACCTGTCTATTGAGGCATTGGAATATAGTCTGGGCGAGGTAGTACGGCGACACGAAATTTTACGTACGACGTTCGTTACGCAAAACGAGCTCACGCTGCAACGTATTCATCCCTGGTCCGAATATTCTCTTGAACAAAAAGAGCTTTATGCTACGACACGACAAAAACGCGAAGAGGAAATATTACGGCAAAGACAGGAAGAGGCGCGACGTCCGTTCGATCTCACGCAGGGTCCTCTATTCCGTGCGACATTACTCCATCTGGATGAGAAGGATTATGTCCTGTTGCTCACGATGCATCACATTGTCTCCGATGGATGGTCCAATAGTATCCTGTTCCGTGAAATACAGACATTCTATACCGCTTATCGAGAAAAAGAACCGGCTCAACTAACGGATATACCAGTTCAATATGCGGACTATGCATTCTGGCAACATCAGTATCTCCAGGGCGACATACTAAATACGCAATTGAGTTACTGGACACAACAGCTAGCAGGAATATCTCCTCTGGATTTACCAACGGATTATCCTCGTCCTGGAGTGCAAGGTTTTCGAGGCACAGAACTAAACTATCAAATCGCCCACGCGCTCGTTGCAGATTTGAAGCAGCTAGGCCAGAACGAAGGTACGACTCTGTTTATGACACTGTTAGCAGCCTTCCAGGTCTTGCTGGCTCACTACTCCGGTCAGGATGATATAGCTGTTGGTACGCCTACCGCCAATCGACATCATGCCGGGATCGAAAACCTGATTGGGCCATTTATTAACACACTGGTATTGCGTACGAATCTTGCGGGAAATCCTACGTTCCTGGAAGTCCTCCAACGTGTGCGCAGCGTTTCATTAGAAGCGTATGCTCACCAGGATCTCCCGTTTGAGAAAATTGTCGAGGCGATCCAACCCGAACGCGATCTGAGCCGCACGCCGCTCTTTCAGGTGATGTTTGGCCTCCAAAATCTTCCCATGCCTGATGTCTCTCTGGATGGATTGGCACTCACTCCCTACCAGGGTGAGAATAGCACATCGAAATTTGATCTTTCTCTGACAACCGTTGAAAATGAGCAGGGATTGCTCTGTATCGTGGAGTATAGTACTGATCTCTTCAAAAAAGAGACAGTACAACGCATGATGCAAGGATGGCACACGCTTCTACAAGCTTTGGTCAACGCACCACAACGCCACATCGCGGAATTGCCTGCGGTGGGACCCGATGAACAAGCGCGATTGCAAATATATAACCAGGGTCCGCAATTGACTATCCCTGAACCATACTCCACGCATCGCTGCTTTGAAGAACAGGTCCAACTTACGCCAGAGGCTATCGCGCTACACTGTGGTGAGGATCAACTCAGTTATCAAGAACTTAATCGATGTGCGAACCGCCTCGCCCACCAGCTTCAGGACCAGGGAGTCGGACCAGAAACACTGGTTGCACTCTTAGCTGAACGTGAGATCCATTTCCTGATCGCGGTCCTCGCAATCTTCAAAGCTGGAGGAGTCTATCTGCCACTTGATCCGCTTCATCCTGCCGGTCGAATACAGCAAACGCTTCACAATAGCGGCTGCGAATTCCTGCTCACAACACACGCTTTTACAACGATGGTTGAACAGATCGCGGTTGAACCGCAGTTGCCGGTGCACGTCTCCTATATTGAGGATCTTTTGAAGCAAGCACAAAGCGAGGAAAATCTGCCCGTTCCCGCTATTCCTCATCACCTGGCCTATATCATCTATACATCTGGTTCTACGGGTCTACCAAAGGGAGCAATGATTGAACATGCTGGTATGCTCAATCATCTCTATGCAAAAATCACCGATCTACAACTTACTGCGCAAGATACGATTGCACAAACAGCTTCTCAGTGCTTTGATATCTCTGTCTGGCAATTTTTAGCTGCCCTGCTCGTCGGTGGCCGGGTCACGATTTTCCCAGATAGCATCGCGCACGATCCCGCACAGATGCTTCTGGCCTTGAAACGTCACGCGATCACAATTTATGAAGTTGTCCCCTCGGTGCTCAAATTTCTGCTTGACACACTGCAAGAAAGCCCATATAGTGCGCAACCTCTGCCAACGCTCCGTAATCTGCTTGTTACAGGAGAAGCCTTGCCACCAGCACTGTATCACCGATGGTTGACATTCCAATCCAGCACGCCCATGATCAATGCCTATGGCCCGACGGAATGTTCGGATGATGTCACACATCACATCATGACGCGACCAACGGCAGAGATGGCTTCCTCTGTCTCAATTGGCCGTCCAGTAATCAATACACAAATCTATGTCCTGGATCGGTTATGCTATCCTGTGCCTCTTGGTGCCTACGGCGAGATATATGTTGGAGGGATTGGTGTTGGTCGGGGCTATTTTAACAATCCACATGGTACTGCCGAGGTGTTTCTTCCAGACCCGTTTAGCGCACGTGAGGGCGCAAGGCTCTACAAAACCGGTGATCGGGCCCGCTATCTCGCTGACGGCACAATTGAGTTCGTTGGTCGCATCGATTATCAGGTCAAAATCCGTGGCTTCCGCATCGAATTAGGAGAGATCGAGACGCAGCTCCGATACTATCCAGAGGTAAAGGATGTGGTGGTTATGGTCCGTGGCGATAATCCCGAGGACAGATATCTCGTGGCTTATCTTGTAACAAACATGGTAATCGACAAATCAGACCTGCACGCATTTCTGAAAGAGAAGCTCCCGAACTATATGATCCCGACTACGTTTCTATTGCTCGATAAACTACCACTGACAACTAATGGCAAGGTAGATCTCCATGCCTTACCCACTCCTGACATCAATCAATCGGGCACAGGGATCTCTTATCTGGCACCTCGCACATCATTAGAAAAGACACTGGCCCATATCTGGGAACAGATACTTGGCCGCGAGCAAATAAGCATCACGGATAATTTCTTCGAACATGGTGGTCATTCTTTATTAGCTACCCGCGTTATTGCACAGGCAAGTGAGGCATTCCAGTGTGAGTTACCGTTACGTACGATCTTTGAAGCGCCCACTATCATGTCATTCGCGCACTATATCGAGAATATCCAGCGGAACAGGACCGCACGTTTGCTCCCTGCACTCCAGCCTGTCGCACGGCCCGCGTCTATTCCACTCTCTTTTGCCCAACAACGTCTGTGGTTTCTGGATCAATTAGAGCGTGGAACGAGTGCCTATAATGTCCCGGCGGCCTTGCGCCTCTCAGGTCCGTTCTCCATCCAGGCATTTACCGGGAGTATCCAACAGATTGTACAGCGCCATGAGAGCTTACGCACAATCTTTACAGCGCCGCAAGGCACACCCATCCAGGTGATCACGCCATTCACACCCATTCAGGTGCCTCTACTCGATCTGCGCACCTTGCCATCAACCATGCAAGAGGAACAGGTGCAACTTCTGGCTCAACAGGAAGCTCGCTCTTCCTTTGATCTCGCGTGCGGCCCCCTCTTACGCATACACTTGATCAGACTCAAGGAAGAGGAGCATATTTTGCTCTTGAATATGCATCACATTATCCTGGATGATTGGTCAATCGATGTATTGGGTGGGGAGCTGACCACACTCTATCAAATGGCAGTGCGTGGAGAAACAAGCACGCTTCCCGCTCTCCCTATTCAATACGCCGACTATACACTCTGGCAAAGAGCATGGTTGAAGGGAGATATCTTACAGGAACAGTTGGACTACTGGCTACATCAGCTAGCCGATGCTCCCACGACACTCAACTTCCCGCTGGATCGGCCACGTCCTGCACAGCAATCCTATGCAGGTGCTCATGAGTCCTTGATGTTGCCGCTGATGCTGCATCGAAAACTGGAACAGCTAAGCCAGCAAGAAGGGGCTACGTTGTTTATGACACTGTTAGCCAGCTTTCAGGTCTTGTTAATGCGTTACAGCGGGCAAACGGATATCATCGTCGGAACATCAGTAGCCAACCGGACACAGCAGAATCTGGAAAACTTAATCGGCTTCTTCGTGAACACCCTGGCTATGCGCATTGATCTCTCGCAGAATCCCAGCTTCCGACAGGTAATGGCGCAGATTCGAGAAGTAGCCTTACAAGCCTATGCCCATCAGGATCTCACCTTCGAACAACTGATCACACAATTGCCAATAGAGCGGAATTTGAGCTATCACCCCTTATTCCAGGTGGCCTTTGAGTTCCAGCATGCACCATTCTCTACCCTCGAACTGGCTGATGTGTCCTGGAGTCCACTGGAATTTGCCAGAACGACGGCAAAGTTTGACCTCGAACTGACTCTGGCCGAAGAGGAACAAGGCTTACTTTGTATGATGGTCTATAATACAGATCTCTTCGATGCCGATACTATCCGACGCGTCCTCGGTCACTTCCAGACACTACTAGAAGGAATTGTCTCTGATCCCGATCAGAGAGTCTCGGCATTGCCACTACTCAATACAGACGAACGTGACCTCCTGCTTCTCCACTGGAATCAGACGCAACGTGAGCTGCCACAGCCTCTGCTCTTTACTCAACTCTTTGAGCAAAATGTTGCGTGCATACCTGACCGCATCGCAGTGTGCGATCAGCAGGGGCAGCTCACGTATGCTGCCCTCTGGCAACGCGTACAACAACTGGCAAGCATACTCCAGCATATGGGAGTGAGACCAGAAGCGCTGGTAGGAATCTATCTGGAGCGTTCCACGGACTTTTTAGTCAGTGTGCTGGCAATCTGGCAGTGCGCGGCCGCCTATGTGCCTCTTGATCCCGCCTATCCTGCAGAACGATTGCAGTTTATTCTCGACCATGCACAGGCCCCTCTACTTATTACAAGCATGGCCCTGGCTGAGAGTTTACCTCAGGAGCACACTAAAACCCTGTATATGGAACAGCTTCCAGAACTGGCAGGAGCTGAGCCGGGACCCGGCTTCCCCCTGCACTCGCAGCAGCTTGCTTATGTAATCTATACCTCAGGCTCTACAGGAGTACCTAAAGGTGTCATGGTCACACATGAGGGTATGCTCAATCATCTCTGGGCCAAAGTCGCGACCTTAGAACTTGGGGAGAGCGATGTGGTAGCTCAGACGGCATCCCAGAGCTTTGATATTTCGGTATGGCAGTTCCTGGCAGTCTTACTTCAAAGAGGACAGGTACAAATCCTACCCGATACTATTTCCCATGATCCTTTCCAGTTGCTACGAGCAATTCGAGAGCGCGCAGTCAGCATCCTCCAGGTAGTACCTTCCCTGCTGAGGGCTCTGCTCGATGAACCAGGCTCATCTCCTTATCTACAGGCAGAGCTACGCTGGGTCATTGTGACCGGAGAAGCAATGCCGATCGATCTCTGCCAACGCTGGTGGGGGCAGCATGCATCAATCAAACTGCTCAATGCCTATGGTCCCACAGAATGCTCAGATGATGTGACCCATGCACTCCTGGCACTTCAAGAGGAAAAAGAGCCGAACTGGCGTGTGCCAATAGGCTCGGCCATCGCCAATACGCAGCTCTACATACTGGATGTTCACTTACAGCCAGTGCCAATAGGAGTACCAGGTGAACTTTATATTGGCGGCATACCAGTCGCTCGTGGCTACTGGCACCGCCCTGAAATCACAGCGGCACGCTTCCTCCCTGATCCATTCAGCTCTCAGGCAGGGAGCAGGCTCTACCAGACCGGTGATCTGGTTCGTTATCTGCCCAATGGCACGCTTGAGTATCTAGGAAGATTGGATCAGCAGGTCAAGCTACGGGGATATCGGATTGAACTCGAAGAGATCCAGGCCATATTGCATCAACATCCTGATGTTCAAGATGCCGTTGTAATCGTACGTGAAGATATAGCTAATGATAAGCGTCTGGTGGCCTATTATGTTGCTCAAGCAGATATCGATTTCTCGTTGACTGAACTACGTGCTCATGTAAGCAAGCAACTACCGGAGTATATGGTGCCTTCAGCGTTTGTGCAGATGCCTGTCCTGCCTCTCACGCCAAATGGCAAGCTTGATCTCAAGGCATTGCCAGAGCCAGATCTGCCACAAGATCCAGCGCATGCCTTTGCATTGCCTCTTACTCCAATCGAAACAACGCTGGTTACGATCATGACAGAAGTGTTGGGAATAGAACACATCAGCAGATCAGACAACTTTTTCGCGTTAGGCGGTCATTCTCTATTAGCAACTCGTGTCGTTGCTCAGGCACGCGAGGCCTTCCAGGTCGAGCTCCCTTTGCGCACGCTCTTTGAGCTACCCACTATCGCAGCGTTATCCCAACACATTGCGAGTCTCCGGCAGAGCGGCACTTCACGCCTGCTCCCTGAAATCCTACCGGCTGAACGTCCCGAGAATATCCCGCTCTCATTTGCTCAACAACGCCTGTGGTTCCTGGATCAGTTGGAACCAGAAAGTAGCGTCTACAATATCTCAAACGCGCTACATCTGTCAGGTCCTCTCGTAGTCCAGACGCTGGCAAATAGCATTCAGCAGATTGTACAGCGTCATGAGAATTTACGTACAACCTTCGTTTCCCGGCAGGGTATTCCTACACAAGTGATCACACCTGTATCGCTGCTTCATCTGCCAGTGTTCGATCTACAAGGTTTGCAAACAACTACACAGGAAAAGATGATCCAGCAATTGGCCCAACAGGAAGCTGCGTTCCATTTTAATCTCACCGTCGGACCACTTCTACACATACGTCTGCTGCGTCTTGCACAGGAAGAGCATGTTTTGCTTTTCAACATACATCACATCGTCTCAGATGCCTGGTCGGAAAATGTCCTGATCAACGAACTCACGATACTCTATCGGGCCGCGCTAACAGGTGAAAGGGCATCCTTGCCAGGCTTGCCAATTCAATATGCCGATTATGCTCTCTGGCAGCAGAAATGGCTACAAGGCGATATCTTTACCCACTTAACGGAATATTGGAAACAGCAGCTTGCCAATATTCCACCACTGCTACCATTGCCAACAAGCAAACCCCGACCGCTGGTGCAAAACAGTGAAGGTAAAAATTATCGTTGCACTATAGAATCTTCGCTGGCAAATAACTTAAAACAAATGAGTCAGGAAACCAATGTAACGACATTTATGACGTTTCTAACGGCGTTTTCTATGCTTCTTGGCTACTACAGTAAGCAAGAAGATATCGTCATTGGAACAGACGTAGCGAATCGGTCGCATCAAAAAACAGAAGCGTTGATTGGTTTCTTTGTCAATCAACTCGTATTGCGCATTAATCTATCAGACGACCTACCGTTCCAGCAATTACTCCAACGTGTCAGTGCAACCACACTTGATGCATATACACACCAGGACATGCCTTTCGATAGCCTTGTCCAGATCCTTAATCCGCAACGCAGCAATAGCTATCTGCCTCTGTTCCAGGTAAAGATACTCTTTATAGATGCTCAAAAGCAACAGTTTGCGCTGCCCGATCTCAACATTCAGCCAGTAGACATTGAGAATACAACATCAAAATTGGATATCACCCTCTTCCTCGTAGATAACGGACAAGAGATTACAGCGACATGGCAATATCAGCCAGACCTCTTCAGCGAGGAGATGATTGCGAATATGGCTCAACACTACCAGACATTGCTCAGCAATATTGTTGCCTATCCACACGAACGACTGAGTAAATTGCAGCGTATCACAGAAACCGCAAGGAGAAAACAAACGATGAAATCTCAGAAGAATCAACCGGCAAACAGCCGTATCAAAGCCCTGAAAAGTATCACCCCAAAGTTGGTTTCGTATTCGCAAGAGGAGTTCGTCAGGATTGGGTCCCTCTCTCCCGATTCTTCCTTTCCTTTGGTTGTACAACCCAACAAGGAGGATATTCAGCTCGTCCAATGGGCGCACAGCAATCGAGAATATCTGGAAAAAGAGTTGCTGCAACACGGCGCAATACTCTTCCGTGGCTTTAATATCGATACGCCTCCTGTATTTGAAGACTTTGCGCTGGTATTTACCGATACATTGTTCAATGAGAACGGCGAACATCCACGCGTTTCGGTGAGCGGAAATGTCTATACCCCTGTCTTTTTTCCGCCGGAGGAACATTTATTATGGCATAACGAAAATTCTTTCAATCAGCACGGCCCTATGAAGATCTGGTTTGCCTGTGCCAGGCCGGCTGATCAAGGTGGTGAAACTCCCATTGTAGATAGCCGCAAAGTGTTTGAGCGCCTCGATCCAAAAATCCGGGAACGCTTCCTACAAAAAAACATTATGTATGTGCGCAATTATAGCGACGAACTGGGATTGAATTGGCAGGAAGTCTTTCGAACAACAGATAGAGCAGAGGTAGAAGCGAAATGCCGCGCAGAGGCCCTGGAGTTTGAGTGGAAGGATAAAGATCACTTCAAAACTCTCTGTGTCCGCCCGGCAGTCGTACGACATCCCAAAACGGGAGAGTTTAGCTGGTTCAATCAAGCACAACACTGGCATCCGGCTTGCCTTAATCCACAGACGCGTTCTGCTTTGCAGTCGCTATTTAAGAAAGAGAATTTCCCTCGCAACTGCTACTACGGTGATGGGACACCTATTGAAGATAGTGTCATGGAAGAGATCTGTCACGTCTATCAGGAACTGGAAGTGAGTTTTCCCTGGCAGCGAGGCGATGTAATTATGCTTGACAATATTCTCGTCGCGCATGCTCGCAAACCATTTCAGGGAGAGCGAAAAATACTTGTGGCGATGGGCGAGATGGTTGATTATACGAAATTCCAAGCATAGGATCGATAGAAGTACCGTAAAGTAATGAGGAGTATCATGCCCAGTCAGCTTCAAGGTTATCAGTTATCTCCACAGCAGAGGCGTCTGTTCCTCCTGCAGGATTTCGATAGACAAAACAGTGCTCAATGTATTGTACAGCTCGATGGCATGCTCAACGAGTCTATGCTGGAACGGGCGACCCGACTTGTCATTGAGCGCCATGATATTTTACGTACAAACTACAAACGTATACCGGGCATGAAACTTCCGGTTCAAGTTGTCTCCGAATACCTGGTACCGGTCTGGAATAGGCTTGATGTCGGTCATCAGGACGCAGCTGAACAGGTTAGTACCATCTCACGGGTCGCGCAACAAGAGAGAGAAGCGCCTTTTGACCTTGAACATGCTAGTCCTGTAAAGCTTACACTGTGTACGTTGGCCCCGCTCGTTCATCAGCTTATTATTACACTGGCAGCTCCGTGTATTGATAGTTGCTCGTTTGATAACTTGATAAAGGAGATTGCCCGCTTCTATGACGACGACAAGGTCGATGATGAGCAAGATGAGTTAATTCAATATGTTCAATTCTCTGAATGGCAGTATACCCTTCAGGAAGAGGAGCAGGCTAACGCTGGCAAGTTGTTCTGGCAGCAGCAATATATGCATGCCGAGGATATACAACTATCAGATAGTGTGCACCACGACGAATCTACGCTCAATCGCTATGGCTCATTCGCTCAGGTACTTCCTCCTGAAATACAAGCAAACATAGAGCAACTGGCCCAGACACAAAATATAGAAGAGATGACGATTTTGCTGGCTTGCTGGCAAATGCTCTTCTGGCGTTTAACACAGACCAATACTATTCTGGTTGGCACTGTTTTCGATGGGCGCAAGTACGACGACTTAGCTGCAGGCATCGGCCTCTATGCCAAATATTTACCTCTCTATTCCTACTTTCACCAGCAGAGTCGCTTTCTGGAGATCCTCGCTGAACTCAATAATCAGCTTGAGGAGGCAAATGAACTACAGGAATTTATCATCGGTGATGCGGCGAACGACAGCAACGGAGCCAGCCAGGATTTCTTTCTCGGCTTTGAAGAGAGAAGGCATGAGTTACCCACCGAATGCAAGGATATAACATTTACTGTCCTTAAACATTTTGTGTATTCAGAGCCATGTTCAATCAAACTGACTTGCGCTCACTATCATGAGCAGGCGCTGACCCTGGAAATCCACTACAACCGAAATCAGTTCAGTAAAGACTATATTCAGCGTACTCTCGAACGCTTCCTGGCGCTTCTGCAAGCTGCACTCGCTGACCCACAACAGTTGGTAAGCCACTTCTGTATAGTCGGCGCGAGTGAACGAGATTACGTACTCCACACCTTTAATGAGACGGCGGCTGACTATCCAGCGCAGCGGTGCCTCCACCAGATCTTTGAAGAGCAGGTGGTATGCACTCCTGACAATATTGCGGTACAGTTTCACGATCAAACTATAACCTATCAGGATTTGAATGTGCAGGCCAATCGCATCGCTCATTATCTCCAAAAGCGCGGCGTGGGTCCTGATGTACCAGTAGCCATTTTTCTCGAACATGGTCTCGACCTCGTACCCGCTCTACTCGGCATCCTGAAGGCGGGCGGCGTTTATGTCCCGCTCGATCCAGGACTTCCTCATGAGCGACTGATCGCACTGCTCCAACAAATACAACCATCCGTGGTGCTAACCCAACACTCCTTGATAGAGCGGGTACCTGAGTACGAAACAGCTTGCGTCTGCCTGGATACCCGGCGGGAGATGTTCTCTCAGGAAAGCAGCAAAAATCCAATCAACAGCGCTGGCCCACTAAATCTGGCGTATATCATCTTTACCTCCGGTTCAACCGGCTCCCCTAAAGGAGTAATGATTCAGCATCAAGGACTATCCAACTACCTCAACTGGTGTATCAAGACGTATCCCCTCACTGAGGGGACAGGTACGCTGGTCCATTCATCCATAGGCTTCGATCTTACAATCACAGGACTGTTTACATCGTTGCTCATTGGACAAAAGGTACAACTACTGCCCGACGATGAAAAAATAGATGCGCTATGCAAAGCACTTGGCGCTGGAGAAAACTATAGCCTGATTAAGCTGACTCCGGCTCATCTTGCAGTGTTGAATAAATTGCTTCCACAAGATGTACTGGCATCCAGTACCAGATCACTCGTCATCGGAGGTGAGGCATTATATCGTAAGACGCTGCACCCCTGGAGAACAGATGCCCCGGCAACCCTCCTGTTCAATGAGTATGGACCGACTGAGACGGTTGTTGGATGCAGTATCTACAATGCTTCCATACAGACAACTCCACAGGAGAATGTGCCGATAGGACGACCAATTGACAATACGCAGCTCTATGTCCTTGATGAGCAGATGCAACCTGTTCCTATGGGAATATCAGGCGAACTCTATATCGCAGGTGCCGGTCTGGCACGGGGCTATTTCAATAGCCCGGATCTCACTGCCGCATGCTTTGTCCCGCATCCGTTCTCGCAGGAACCAGGTGCTCGCATGTATAAAACTGGCGATCTGGTACGCATGAATGCTGATAAAAACCTGGAATTTATTGGTCGCGTCGATAGCCAGATCAAACTGCGTGGCTTCCGTATCGAGTTAAGCGAGATTGAAGCAGTCCTGAATCAACATCCTCAGGTGAAGCAATGTGTGGCCCTCTTGCATGGAACAGAGATGCTGGAGAAACACATCGTCGCCTTTGTGGTGCCCCAATCTCAGGACGAACAGAGATCTCCACTCGCTCGTCAGGCCGAGCTACGCAACTATCTGAAAGAACAGCTCCCCCTCTATATGATCCCGGCCCATTTTGTCTACCTTGAAACGCTACCGCTAACTGCCAATGGAAAGATACATCGGGAGAGCCTGCTTGCCCTTAACTGGGAAAAAGGAGCACACGTCCAAAAGCAAGAAACAGAGCGTATGCTGAGTCCAGTAGAAGAATTGCTTCTACAATGCTGGAAACAGGTCTTATCCAGAGAACAAATGGAAGTGCATGAGAATTTCTTTGATGCGGGAGGGCACTCACTGCTCGCAACGCAACTTGTTGCACGCATTCAACAAATGGTGGGCATTGAAGTCCCTCTACGGGCACTCTTCGATGCACCAACCGTCGCAAAATTTGCACAGTGGCTCACGCTGCAGCTTCAACAGCAACAGGGATTCTCGATGCCCGCCATCGTGCCAGCGCCACGTAATCAGGAGCTGCCCACCTCTTTTGCACAGCAACGATTGTGGTTCCAGGACCAGTTAGATCCTGACAATGCCGCTTACAGTATTCCCGCAGCCGTGCGCTTATGCGGCCAACTTGATCGCGTTGCGCTGGATCAGGCACTCGCCAGAGTGATCAAACGGCATGATATTTTACGCACGACCTTCCCGGCACGGCGGGGTGAGCCGGTGTTACAGCTCACCGCAGAGCCCACAACCCACCTGATTGTCCTCGATCTAACTTACCTGGCACAGGAGGAACGTGAGCAAGTGGCCCACATGCTCATACAGCAAGAAGCCGAGCAGGCATTCAGTCTGACACGCGGACCACTGCTGCGTTGCTACTTGCTCCAATTGGTTGCACATGAGGAGCAAATATTATTGCTCTCGATGCATCATATTATCTCGGATGGTTGGTCTATGAACATCCTGGTACAAGAAGTGACCAGCATCTATACGTCATTGGTGCAAGGAGAAGGAGCGCATCTCCCCGCATTGTCAATCCAGTATGCGGACTATGCCCTCTGGCAACGTTCCTGGCTACAAGGCGATGTTTTGCAGCAACAACTGGACTACTGGAAAAAGCAGCTCGCTGGTTTGCGTCCTTTAGCCTTACCCACCGACTATCCCAGACCGCCGCTTCGAACCTTCCAGGCCGAACTCCAGCGTCTACAGGTACCTGATGAGCTGAGTCAGAAAGTAGTGGCATTATCCCAGCAGGAAGGGGTAACCCTCTTCATGATCCTGCTTGCCATGTTCAAAATTCTGCTTCACTACTATACAGGCCAGGATGATCTCGTCGTGGGAACAAACATAGCCAACCGTAATCGAGCTGAAACAGAAGGCGTGATCGGATTCTTTGTGAACCAGCTCGTTTTGCGCACTCACCTATCCAGCGATCAAAGTTTCCGTACTATTTTGCGCAAGGTCAAAGAGACAGCTCTCGATGCATATGTACATCAGGATCTTCCTTTTGACCTCTTACTCAAAGAGCTCAATCCAGCACGAGATCTCAGCCGTACACCTTTATTCCAGGTCAAATTTGAACTGGAGCACATCTCTATCCAGGAAAACACACTCCCGAATATAAAGATCGAGCCAGTTGAACTCGAACAAAGATTTACAAAGTTCGATCTCTTCCTGAATATGGTAGAGCATGATGGCAACCTTTTTGGATCACTCGAATATAGAACCGATCTCTTCCGAGCAGAGACGATCATACGACTTTTACATCTTCTAGAAGCCATTATCAATCAGGTAGCGACACAACCAGATATCCTCTTGCAAGAAATAGAAGCAGGTCTTGCAGAAGTAGATGGAGACAATCGACGTGGACAAGAGAAGGAGCGCAAGCAGAGAAACGCCCAAAAACTTGGTCAAGCACGGCGTAGAACAAAGCAACAGATAGAATCAGACTAATCGGTGAGCATTACACAATGCAGACAGCATCACCAGCGACATTGGCTTTATTAGCACAATTTTTACAATAAGAAAGGATGCCTTATGAGCAATCAGTCTAACGATTTCGGCCTCAAAACTGTAAAATCGATCAAGCGGAAAGCAGTAACAACAGCAAATACATCACAGGAAACCCTGGTGAAGATAGGGCCCCTCTTCTCAGAGGGAAAGTTACCATTACTCGTGCAGCCAGGGGTCGATGATCTCGATCTCATAAGCTGGGCCACGAATAATCAGCAGCTCATCGATAACTACCTCTTGCAGTATGGAGGCATTCTCTTCCGGGGCTTTGCACTCAGAATTGCCAACGATTTTGAGGCATTCATCAAAGGTGTATCAGGAAATACGCTCGAATATCATGAGCAGTCTTCCCCACGTAGCCTGATCAGTGGCAACATTTACACCTCAACCGACTATCCAGCGGATCAAAGCATCTTCTTACATAATGAAAGCTCATATCAGCAGAACTGGCCTTTGCGTATCGCCTTTTTCTGCCAGACGCCACCCGACCAGGGAGGAGAAACCCCGCTGGCTGATGTAGGGAAAGTGTATAAGCGCATTAACCCGGATATCCGGGAACGTTTTCGACAGAAGGGCGTGCTCTATGTCCGCAACTATGGAGATGGGGTCGGATTGCCCTGGCAGACGGTCTTCCAGACCAATAATCGAGCGGAAGTAGAGGCATATTGTCGGGATGCAGGGCTCCAGTATACATGGAAAGGTGAAAATCGCCTGAGAACCCACCATGTAGGACCGGCAATCGTCCCTCATCCACGTACTGGTCAGGAGCTCTGGTTCAATCATGCCACCTTTTTCCACGTCACAACGCTGGGACCAGAAGTCAGCCAGGCATTACTGAAACAATTTGCAGAAGAAGACCTGCCAGGTAATACCTATTATGGCGATGGTACTCCCATTGAAGAGAGTACTCTGGAGAATTTGCGTCACAGCTACGCTCAAGAAACAATAGCATTTCCCTGGCAAAAGGGTGATGTGCTTTTGCTCGATAACATGCAGGTTGCGCACGCACGCAATCCATTTACCGGCCCACGCCGGATCTTGACGGGGATGAGCATGCCTTTCTCCGCCTCACATTAGCAATTACCAAATAAATCTGCGACAGATCGAAGAAATGATGGAGGCTCGATGCAGCCTCCTACTCCACCTGACGGAGGCAACTATCACCGAAGTTCAGCTGGTATGTCAAGTGGCTTTGCATCAGGATAAGAGTTAGAGAAAGAGATAGAAACAACCATGCCTGAGACACTCATCGAAAGTTTTCGACTTTCCCCGCAGCAACGACATTTGTGTGCCTTGCTGCGTCCAGAGGAATCTTTCCCCTACCGCACTCATATCTCGGCCCGTTTGCAAGGACCACTCGATCTGTCTCGCCTGAGTGGCGCTCTGAGACAGTTGGTGGAACGCTATGAAATTCTGCGTACAAATTTTCCTCGCCAGGCAGGTTTTGCTCTACCAGCTCAGGTGATTGCTCAAGATACGCCTCTTCTTCTGGAGATCTATGATTGCAGCGCCATTCCCGCCCATGAACAGGAGGAAATGCGGGAAAAGTTGCAAGAAGCGTTCAAAAAACGGCCTTTCGATCTGACCGCAGGGCCTGCCTGGCGGGTAATGCTCATACGGTATAGCCCCGAACGCCACTGGCTATGGTGGGATATGGCTACGCTCAATGCAGATGTTCAGAGCTGCCATGCCTTGCTCCAGGAACTCAGCCAACTGTATAGTGGACAGGATACACAAAGCGAAGAGGAAGAGGAAGAGGAACCACTCCAATATGCCGACCTGTCTGAATGGCTCTACGATATCTTGCAGTCAGGTGAGGGTACGCAGGGGAATACATACTGGCGTGCAGCCGAACGTGTACCAGGAATTACAACGTCTCTTCCCTATGAACATGTATCAGATCCTTTTGCTCCTTTTGCTCCCCAGACATTGACACTTGAACTTCCATCAGAGATGCTGGCCCGGCTACAAGCGCTGAGTAGTCAACTCAATGTCGCGGAGCACTGCCTTCTGCTTGCAGGCTGGGGTGCCCTGCTTAGCCGCCTGACCGGCCAGACAAGCCTGCTTATCGGGACAAGATATAACGGGAGGGAATACACAGAAATAGCAAAGGCAGTTGGACTCTTTGCCAGGTCGCTGCCTCTTTCCTATCAATTCTCAGAAGGTGCTGGCTATAGTGAGATAGCGCGGCAGATTGAAGAGACAATACGCCAGGGAGAGGAATGGCAGGATTGCTTTAGCTGGCAGATAGTTGAAGCGTCAGGAGAGAGAGAGCCTTTTTGCCCCCTTGGCTTCATCTATGAGACGTTGCCTGCTCCCTGGCAGGCGGGCGAAATAGCCTGGCTGGTGGAAGAACAGGAGATGTATGAAGATCGCTTCAAAGTATGTCTGTCCTGTAGGAGAGGTTCTGAAAGCCTGCTGGTGTCACTACACTACGATCCACATGCCTTTAGCCAGCAGGATATGCAGCGTTTGCTGGAACAATGGCAAACGGTCTGTGAGCAAATACTCGCCAATCCAGATGAGTTGCTCAGTACTTTGCATTTGCTCACTGCACACGAGAAACACATTCTGGTATCTGAGTGGAATGCGACTCAGGATAACGACCTGACGGAACAGGGTATCCACCAACTCTTCGAGGCTCAGGTGCGCCGAACCCCTGACGCTCCGGCTTTGCGTTATGGAGAGCACCTGCTGAGCTATGAGCAGCTAGAACAGCAAGCGAATCAGCTCGCGCATCTGCTCCTGGCAAAAGGACTACAACCTGGTGGCTATGTCACACTCTGCCTGCCCCGTGATCACCGGGCTATCATCAGTCTGCTGGCAGTGCTCAAGGCAGGGGGAACATATATCCCTCTGGAGATGGATATGCCTACCGCACGCCTCCAGGTATTATTGCAGCAATATACACCAGCACTGACCATCAGCAGCCAGGAGCTTCTGAAGCATTTACCCACGCTTACAACTCCGGTACTCCTGATTGATATGCTAACGCAACAGTTGGCCGAGCAGCCCACGACCGCACCTGAGATAGAGACGGTTCCCGACGGGCTGGCCTATGTGATAACTACATCTGGCTCTACAGGAGTTCCCAAGGGCGTCATGGTCAGGCAGCACAGTGTGAGTAATTATACACAGGCACTCTGCAAATTGCTGACAGTACAACCAGGCTGGCACTTTGCCACCGTCACATCTCTAGCAGCCGATCTGGGCAATACGTCCATCTTTTGTGGTCTCGCCTCCGGCGGTTGCGTCCATGTACTTCCTTATGAGCTTGTCACGGACGCCAGCGCGCTCTCAGACTACACACGAAACTATCCACTGGACGTGCTCAAGATCGTCCCATCTCATCTACAGATACTACTCTCTACCGGCACCACAGGGCTATTGCCCGCGAAGAGACTCGTTCTAGGAGGAGAAGTCTTGCCCTGGTCTCTGGTACAACAGATCCAACACCAGCAGCCAGACTGCCAGATTTTCAATCATTATGGTCCGACAGAGGCAACGGTAGGATCTCTGGTGTACCCATTGGGTCCAACTCAGCAAGGGCCGCATAGTGTGCCGATTGGTCGTCCCATCGCTAATGTGCAAGTGTATGTGTTAGATGAACAGCTACAACTGACGCCGATTGGCGTGGCAGGCGAACTCTATATTGGAGGTGCCGGTATTGCACGCGGCTATCTAGCCAATCCAGCAATCACAGCTGAACAGTTTGTGCCCGATCCCTTTAGCTCAATAGCTGGTGTCAGACTCTATCGTACCGGCGATCGAGCGCGCTATCGTTCCGATGGAACGCTGGAGTTCCTTGGTAGACGGGATGCACAGATCAAAATACGAGGATATCGCGTCGAATTAGGAGAGATCGAGAATCAGTTACGCAGGCATCCGGACGTAAGGGAAGCGGTCGTACAACTATGGGAGGAGGAAGGGAAAGAGGGAAAACTCGTAGGCTATATTGTGCCCTGGCAACAACCGGGTCCCAGGCAGGAACAATTAAAACAGGCCCTGCTGGAACAGTTACCCCAATATATGGTGCCCGGTCAAATTATGTGCCTGGAACAGTTACCCCTCACGACCAATGGTAAAGTGGATCGGCGGCATTTACCCGCCCCGCAGGCAAGGGAACAAGAGGAATCCAGGCATCAGCAACAGGTCCACACCCCGATTGAGGAAGTAATGCTGGGAGTATGGCAGGAGATATTAAATCTGAAGTCGATTGACAAAAACGACAATTTTTTTCAGATCGGTGGACATTCTCTGCTAGGAACCAGAGCAACGTCAAGACTACAGGAGATATTTGGCATTGCAGTCCCAATCGTCTGGCTCTTTGAAGATCCAACTGTAGTACAGCTTGCCAGACGCATAGAAGAGGCGCTGCGTAGACAACACACTCAGATAATCTCCCCTATCGAGGCAAGCTCACGACCAGAATATCTGCCCCTTTCCTTTGCTCAGCAGCGCTTATGGTTCCTAAACCAGTTGGAACCCGACAGCACAGCTTACCATATTCCGCAAGCAACGCGTGTGCGTGGTCTCCTCAATCGTATCGCGCTAGAGCAGGCACTACTCGGAGTCATCCAACGCCATGAGAATCTACGCACGACCTTCCCGATGCGAGAGGAACAACCAATCCAGCAAATTAGTCCGAAGCCGCTGACACGCATGCCTGTAGTTGATCTGAGTAAGCTCGGCCAGCAAGAAGGTGAAGACGAAGCTCGTCGGCTCGCGCAACAAGAAGCTCAGCAGCCATTTGATCTGGTGAATGGTCCCTTGCTGCGCTGCTGGTTGTTACAATTGGAGTCACAAGAAGACACAGTGCTGCTATTGACGATGCATCACATCATCTCTGACGGCTGGTCCATGAGTATTCTGGTACGTGAACTCACCAGTCTCTACACGGCATTTCCACATATGGAAACAGCCTCACTGCCAGCGTTGCCGATCCAGTATGCTGACTACGCGCTCTGGCAACGTTCCTCACTACAAGGCGAAGTATTAGAGCGTCAACTGGACTACTGGAAAACACAATTATCCGGGCTTGCCACTCAGAATCTGCCAACAGATCATCCTCGCCAGGTCGTTCAGGGCTTCCAGAGCAAGTGGCAACGAGTACAATTGCCTCCGGAACTAACTCAGCAGTTGCAGGCACTCTCGCAACGTGAAGGAGCCACCCTCTTCATGACGCTGCTGGCCTCCTTCCAGGTTCTGCTCGCTCGCTATAGTGGGCAATACGATATCGCCGTCGGCACACCCATTGCCAATCGGACCCGCGAGGAGTTAGCAGGGTTGATCGGTTTCTTTATCAACACGCTGGTGCTTCGTGCAGATCTTTCAGATAACCCCTCTTTCGTGGACCTGCTGGCACAGGTGCGCGCAACAGCATTGGGGGCCTACACTCATCAGGATACGCCATTTGAGCAAGTGGTGGAAGCGCTGCAACCACAGCGTGATCGCAGCCGTCCTCCACTCTTCCAGGCGGTCTTTGTGCTCCAGAATACTCCTGATGCCGATGTGTCGGCTGAGCTGTCCTCGCTACAAATGCAGGGATTTGACGTTGAACAAAACATTTCCCAGTCTGAATTGAGAATGGTGGTCACAAAGAATGAGCAAGGACTCAATGCAGACCTGGAGTATAGTACTGCTCTATTCGATTCAGCAACTATCAAGCGTTGGCTCTGCCATTGGCGGAGGCTGCTCGATGAGATTGTAGCCGATCCAAGACAACGCGTTCTGACCCTACCAATGTTGATAGAAACCGAGAAACAACAAATAGTAGAAGAGTGGAATGCCTCTCAGCTAGCAATGCCTGAACATCCGTCCCTGCATCAGCTTTTTGAAGCGCAAGTAATACATGAGCCAGATGCGGTCGCGCTGGTCTTTGGAGAAAACCAGCTCACCTATGCGGCGTTAGAGCAGCGTGCAAACCAACTGGCACACTATCTGCGCGCACAGGGGATTGGACCCGACATGCTCGTCGGTCTGTATACAGGTCGTTCACAGGAAATGATCATAGGACTGCTCGGCATCCTAAAAGCGGGCGCAGCATATGTGCCGCTCGATCCAGCCTATCCTGCCGATCGGCTCAAATTTATACTCGAAGACACACAGGTCTCACTTGTGCTAACGTGCGAGCCGCTCCTTGCTCAACTACCAGCCGAGCACGTGTCTACGCTTTGTCTCGATACTGATTGGAGAACGATTGCCCGGCAAACAGGAGAGAAACCACTTGGTGTGACCGATCCTCAACATCTGGCCTATGTCATCTACACATCTGGCTCAACAGGCAAGCCCAAAGGTGTGCTCATCCAGCATCGGAGTATTTGCAATACCATCATTACCTCCATCCAGGCATGTGAAATCGGGCGCAGAGAACACATTGCGCAATGCGCCTCCTTGAGTTTTGATGTCTCGATCCTGGAAATCTTCCTGGCTCTCCTGTCAGGTTCTCGTCTCTGTCTGGTTACATCTGAGACCGTCGCTTCAGGGGTGGATCTGGCCTCCCTCCTGCGCTATCAGGCTATCACAGTCATGATTGTCACCCCTTCACATCTGGAAATCCTGCCAGCAACGGATTTTCCTGCGCTCCAAACGCTTCTCATAGGAGGGGAGACCTGTTCCGATCAAACGATGGCTCGCTGGGCCGCTGGTCGCCGCTTCTTTACGGTCTATGGTCCCACAGAAGCAGCCATCCAGGCAACTACCCAGCAGCGCACAGGACCCTATTTGCAAGGGCCTCTGATTGGTCGTCCTCTTGCCAATGTACAGGTCTATCTCCTCGATATATACCAGCAACCAGTGCCTATCGGTGTACCCGGAGAACTCTGTATCGGCGGAGAGGGCCTGGCTCGCGGCTACCTCCACCAGCCAACACTGACTGCCGAACGCTTTGTTCCCGATCCTTTCGGCCAGCGACCTGGTCAACGCCTCTATCGAACTGGCGACCAGGCCCGTTATCGTGCCAATGGGACGATTGAATTTCTGGGACGACAGGATACGCAGGTCAAGCTACGTGGCTACCGCATCGAATTGGGAGAAATCGAAGCGGTTCTGAACCAGCATCCTCAGGTGTTCCAGAATGTGGTAGTGGTGAAAGGGGAAGAGGCCACGGAAAAACAGCTCGTTGCATATGTGGTGATGGACAAAGGAGCGGGAAGCACGTTAAACACTGCAGAATTGCGTGGCTACCTCAAAGAACATTTGCCCGAATATATGATCCCGGCCTACTTTATCCTTCTGGATGCTCTTCCCCTGACGCCGAATGGGAAAGTAGATCAGCGTGCACTGCCATCTGACCGCGAACGACTGCATTCAGATGATGCCTATACCGCGCCACGTAATCCAATTGAAGAGGCCCTGCTAACTATCTGGTCTGATCTTTTGGATCTGGATCAGATAGACATTTCCGACAATTTCTTTGAACTTGGTGGACACTCATTGCTGGCAACACAAGTGATTGCCCGACTCAGAAGTATGCTCGATGTGGAACTCCCCTTACAGGCATTCTTTGAATTTCCAACGGTGGCCGGGTTGGCTGCACAACTGCAACAGGTGCAGGTGCTTCCAGCCCCACCGATTGTGCCAATCTCACGGGAGCAACTGCTACCACTCTCCTTCGCCCAGCAGCGCCTCTGGTTCCTGGATCAGTTGGAGCCTGGCAATACTGCTTATACCATTCCTATTACGGTTGAGTTTGAGGGGCAACTCAATCTAAAAGCATTCAAAACAGCCCTGACGCAATTGATAGAACGACATGAAGGATTACGGACGACCTTCCAGGAACGGGAGGGACAACCCTATCAGGTCATTGCTTTACCAGAAAATGCGGACATCACCTTCATTGATCTGCGTACCCTTGCGCCAGAGCGACGTGAGGAGGTCGCCAGAGAGTTATGCGCGCAGGAAGCCCGGCTTCCCTTCGATCTGAGTAGAGGACCATTGCTCCGCTGCTACCTCTGGCACTTGAGCGAACAGAAGCACTGGCTGCGCTTGAATATGCATCACATAGTCTCTGATGGCTGGTCTATGGGCATCCTTGTGCGCGAGTTCGCGAGTCTGTACCAGGCGGCCAGCTTCGGAGAAAGCGCCTCTTTGTCCCCACTTCCCATCCAATATGCGGATTACGCACACTGGCAACGGACATGGTTACAGGGTGAGGTCCTTAAAGAGCAGATTCGCTACTGGACCAATCAGCTCAATCAAGCGCACGCCTTACAACTCCCAACCGATTATCCTCGTCCTCGCACGCTTAGTTATCAGGGGGCTCAGCACGAAATACAGCTTGGTGCGGAACTGACGCTAGCACTTCAGCAATTAGGTCAGCAGGAAGGTGCCACGCTCTTTATGACGCTGCTAACCGCTTTTCAGGCCCTGCTCTACCGCCTTAGTGGCAACGAGGATATCGTCGTTGGTACCGATAGTGCCAATCGCTCCCATCTGGAGACGGAACGTCTGATTGGCTTCTTTGTCAACTTGCTGGCCCTGCGAGCACATGTGAATGGAAAACTACCCTTTCACGATTTGCTCCAGCAGGTACATGAAACGGTGTTAAACGCATACATGCACCAGGAACTTCCCTTCGAGATGATTATCGAGCATCTGCATATCCCACGCGAGGGCAATCGCACACCATTAGTGAATGTTCTTTTCGTTATGCAGAATATTCCCTTAACCAGTGCTGAACTTCCTGGCCTGGCAATACATCCGATCGATAACGATACGGCCTCGGTCAAATTCGATCTGGCTCTCTTTGTTACAGAAGAGCCAAGCGGGCTTAGCTGCTCGGTCAACTATAGTCCTGAGCTATTTAAGGATGTGACGATCAAGAGAATGATGAGCCACTATAAAACATTGCTCCATGATATTGTAGCTCATCCTGAATCTCCCATTGATCACCTGGAGATCTATACCGAGGAAGAGGGACAACAACGCACTATCCAGAAGGGAAAAAGCCTGAAGCGTCAGTTAAGCAAACTAAAAGAATTTAAAAAGGATCTGATCGATCTTTCTGCAGAAGAATGAAGCTGGATAAAAAAACTGGCAATGACTATATCGTATGGCAATGTATATACTGAGGAGTGAAAAGTAGATGCAAACGATAGATTTAAAAGGTGCTCATCTTTCCCCGCAACAATCTCGACTCTGGCATTGGGCACAGGATAAACCGTGGTACCGGGTACAGTATGCCCTGAAACTCACTGGAATTTTTGAGCCAATGGTCCTTCAGCAAGCTCTTCAGGACGTTGTTGATCGTCATGCCATCCTGCGTACCAGCTTTGTGCCAATTCCTGGTATAGAACTGCCAATGCAAGCTATTAGCCAGAAGAGCCATATTTTCTTTCCTCTGATTGATCTTGAACAGTTAAATACAACTGAGCAACAGGTCTCTCAGGAAAAGCACTGGTACGAGCTATTGCAACGGCCATTTGACCTGGAACATGGGCCATTGCTCTATGCTAAGATCCTGCGCCTCTCATCTCAAACACATATACTGATGATAAGCTTGCACGCTCTCAGTGCTGATGCCGCAACGCTCACGCAGCTCAGTACTGCTCTTTTCCAAGCTTACACTGCCCGCTTACAAAATAGTGTCGATGAAGATGATCCGCTCCAGTATGTGAATGTGACAGCCTGGCTCAATGAGCTCCTGCACGATGAGGATGCGGAGGGATCGCTCACCTACTGGCGGAAACTCGATCTCTCTCATCTCGATAAACAGCCACTTCCTTTCCAGAGAGACAAACAAAAGGCACATCAGGGATGGAGCACCGCTGCTCAGGATATCTATCAACCACAACAGATGGCTATCCCCCTATCAGCAGATCTGCAATATCAATTACAGTTACTGGCAAAACGCTTTGACGTTTCTAGCGAAGCCATTCTACTGGCGAGCTGGCAAACACTGCTCTGGCGATTGACAGATGATCAAGAGTTACTCCTTGGGATGTTATGCGATGGGCGTCCCTATGAAGAGCTTGTTGATCTGATTGGACCCTACGCCCGGCTGGTACCAATCACTATCAGTTTGACGGATCAGCGTTCTTTTTCCTGGGTTCTGCTGCAAATGCAACAGCTCTATCAGCAGGCACTCGAAAAACAACTTTATTTCAACTGGGAAACTGATGGCGAGAACAAGCAAGAGCAGTCGCAATCCTTTCCTATCAGTTTCGTTTATGAGTCCTGGCCGGTGCCTACAACCTATGGTTCTCTGACCGTCGAATGGCAACGCCAGGAATGCCGATCGGAGCTCACGCAATTACAGCTCTATGCACAACAATCCGAGGAGTCCCTCCACTTACAATTTGTGTATAATGCCTTGCAATTCTCTACGGTCCAGATGCGGCGTCTGGCTGGATTATTGGTACAATTCCTTACAAGTGCCACTGCACAGCCAGAAATTGCGATCGGTTCTCTTGAACTGCTCACGCCTCAAGAACAGGCGATACAGCAAGAACGTTGGCGCGGTCAGCAGTACGACTGGCCCTTCATACCACTTCATCAGCGTTTCCAGGAACAGGTTCAACGTCATCCTTCAGCACCAGCTCTGCGCTCTGGTAATGTGTTGCTGAGCTATCAAGAGGTTGAAGACACGGCCAATCAACTCGCGAACCTCCTGATAACCTATGGCATACGTCCGGGTCAGCGGATCGCGCTCTATCAACGTCGCGATCAATGGGCCATCATCAGCCTGCTCGCTGTACTCAAAGCAGGAGGATGCTACGCGCCCCTGGATGAGGATCTACCGGCCTCGCGTATTCAATTACTGCTACAACAGCTGAACCCGGCTATGCTTATCTGTAGTCAGGAGTTGCAAAAGCATCTGGAAGCACAGGCTGATGCATCCTTGCCTGTGCTTCAGGTCGAATCTCTGTCTGTCTTACTTGAAGGACAGCCGACCACTCCACCGCAGGTACAGATTTTGCCTCAGCAAGACGCCTATGTGATCTATACCTCTGGCTCCACGGGTACGCCAAAGGGCGTTCAGATCAATCAACACAATATCAGCAATTACACTCAGGCTATGTGCAACTTGTTGGATATGCAGGCAGGCTGGCATATCGCCACCGTCTCCAGTCTGGCCGCAGACCTGGGCAATACGGCTATCTTCTGTGCTCTGGCTTCCGGTGGTTGCCTCCACCTGCTGCCATATACGCTCGTAACCGATGGAGCTGCGTTTGCCAGCTATGTCCAGCGTTATCCTCTCGATATGCTCAAGATAGTGCCAACTCACTTACAGGCTCTGCTGGCTGCGAATGCGACAGGGGTTATCCCCGGTCAGCGTTTAATTCTGGGTGGTGAAGCTCTCCCCTGGACATTGATCAAACAACTCCAAGATAGCCAGGACATTCCCTCAACCTGCCAGGTCTATAACCACTATGGTCCGACAGAGACGACAATTGGTGCGCTGGTCAATCCTCTAGGATTGCTGCAGAAGATCTGCGTTCCCGCGCCACAGGAACGTGGTCATAGTGTGCCCATTGGTCATCCTCTTGCCAACTTGCGTATTGCCATCTGGGATTCCCAGCAACATGCGGTTCCGCAGGGCGTGAAAGGTGAGCTATACATTGCGGGGGCTGGTGTGGCGCAGGGCTATCTGGGAGCGCCGGAGCTCACGGCAGAACGCTTCCCGACCATACAACAAAACCGTTGGTATCGCACAGGAGATATAGTGCGTGAGAATGAAGAAGGGCTCATCGAGTTCATTGGCCGACATGATTCGCAAGTAAAACTGCGAGGGTATCGTATCGAGATGGATGAAATCGAAGAGCACCTTAGAAATCTGCCCACGGTCCGTGAGGCTGTCGTGCAATTACGCTCCGATGGACCTGATGGCGCAACTGGTGAGCCCTATCTGGTCGGCTATATTGTGCCCTGGAAGCAGCCTGGACCAGAGCAGCAAACCGTACGGGAAGCCCTGGCGCAGCAGATCCCTGCCTATCTGGTTCCTACACGCATTGTCAATCTGGAGCAATTCCCTCTCTCGCCTAATGGCAAGCTGGATCACCGGCGGCTCCCCTTGCCTGCAAGCATGAAACAGGCACGCGTAGTGCCTATCGAGGAGGCACGCACTCCAATCGAGACATTGGTGCAGCAGATCTGGCGACAGGTCCTGGATGTACCTGAGGTTGGACGCAACGATGATTTCTTCCAGTCAGGTGGGCATTCCTTGCTAGGTACACGCATGATTGCTCAGGTGCGCTCGGCTATCGGTATCGAAATCCCTATCGCCTGGCTGTTTGAAACGCCAACAGTTGCCGGACTCTCCTTACGTATCGAGGATGTCCTACGCCAGGGACACGGCCTCTCCCGGCCACCGCTCGTACCAGCTGCACGTGATGAGTTCCTGCCTCTTTCGTTCGCGCAACAACGCCTCTGGTTCCTGGATCAATTGGACCCTGGTAGCACCACTTATGTTATTCCGCGGGTTATCCATTTACAGGGAAAACTGGATCGCCCGGCCATCCAGCAGGCTCTGCATACCGTAATCCAACGCCATGAAAATCTGCGCACCTCGTTTCCCAGCCGTCATGGAGAACCCTGGCAACGCATCAGCCCACACTCTCTGACGCACCTGATCTTATTGGATTTGCGTTCTCTTTCACCGGCCACACGCGAAGAACAGGCCCGGCAACTCGTCCAACAAGGATTTGAGCATCCCTTCGATCTGGAACAGGGGCCACTATTATATAGCTGGTTACTCCAACTCGCGGAGGAGGAGCATATCCTCTTACTTACAATGCATCATATTATCTCCGATGGCTGGTCGAGTGGACGCCTGGTACAAGAGATGACGACCCTCTATGAGGCATCGCAGCGTGGAATAGACGCGAAACTTCCGATACTACCCATTCAGTATGCCGACTTTGCGCTCTGGCAACGCTCCTGGCTACAAGGCGAGGTGTTAGAACGCCAACTGGACTACTGGAAAACGCAGTTATTCGGACTCGCCCCGCTGGATCTGCCAACCGATCACCCTCGGCAGGCCATGCAGAGCTTCCAGGGAGCCCGACAACAGCTACAATTAACACCGGAATTGACACAACAGTTGCATGCACTCTCACAACGTGAGGGCGTCACTCTCTTCATGACACTACTGGCTGCTTTCCAGGTATTACTTGCTCGCTATAGTGGACAACGTGATATCGCCGTTGGCACTCCCATTGCCAATCGTACACATGAAGAGCTGGAGGGGTTAATTGGTTTCTTTGTCAATATGCTGGTAATGCGCAGTAATCTCTCGGAGAATCCTGCCTTTATCGATCTCCTCAAACAGGTACGTACGACAGCGCTGGGAGCCTATGCGCATCAAGATGTACCCTTTGAGCAGGTCGTAGAGGCGGTACCGTTTCCACGTGTGGGAACCCGCTCACCGCTCTTCCAGGTGGTCTTTGCGCTGCAAAACGCTCCCGAAGCAACCGTAGCCGCAGAGCCATTTCCCTTACAGGCAAAAGAGGATGATGATGACCTGAGTCTGAACACCGCCAAATTTGAACTGACATTAATTATGTACGAAGGCAAACAGGGACTACACACAACGTTGGAATACGCGACAGAGCTGTTCACCGAAGCCTTTATTACACACTTCTTGTCTCATTGGCAGCAGCTACTGGCAGCGATTGTCGCTACTCCCACACAACCTGTTTTCGCCCTGCCTCTGTTGGATACCGCGCAACTCCTCACACTGGAAGACCTGGATTACCAGGAACATCCACGTCAGATAACCATCGATGGATCACTGATCTCACTGGATAAACTAGAAACAGTCATGCTCAACCAGACGACGATCCAGAACTGCCGTATCCTCATACGTAAGAGTGTCAGTGGCATCCAGGAGCTGGTTGCCTATGTCGTCACAACCACCCAGGCGTCACCTGAAATCTGGCAAGAGCAACTGCGTGCATCTCTTCCCGAAGCGTGGATACCACGTAACTACCTTGCCATCTCGCATTTACCGCTAACGGATACTGGCGAGATAGACGATCGCGCCCTGCTAGCAATGGCTCCTCTGACCTCTCAAATGTTGATGCAATGGGAACAGTACCTGTGCAAACAGGAAGGGATTGAACAGGTCGCCGTAGTGATTCAGGAGCACGCACCCACGCAACTCCCACTCCACCTGGCCGATCTGCTTCCTCCACATATGGAGCATGCGCAGACCAGTGAAATATCATCGAATGCCCCTATACCATTGGAACGTCGTCCCACGGCTGATGTTTCCCGTTTGTCGCTGAGCGAAGGAGGAAGCCTTCAAGATCAAACGAGTATGACTCTTCCTCAGATCCTATTACGTGCCACCAGGCAGAACAGCAACGCCCGACTCATTTATGTTCTGCCCGATGGCAGCGAACTGATCTGGAGCTATCAGCAACTCCTCACCGAGGCTCAACGCGTACTGGGAGGATTACGGCAAATCGGCGTACGCCCTCGGGATCGAGTTATCCTGCAAGTCGAATGGAGTCACGAATTCTTGCCGGTCTTCTGGGCCTGTCAGTTGGGCGGGATGATACCGGTACCCGTCTCCGTTGCTCCCACGTATGAGCAACCGACAAGTGTGAGTGATCGTCTGTTCCATGCCTGGCAAATGCTCGATCGACCTCTTGTAGTGGCAGGAAGCAATCTGTCTGCATCTTTACAGGCTCTGGCGCATCATCAGGCATGGGACGACTTCCGGGTGGCTTCTGTCAGTGCCTTACAGGCGGGCAATCTTCTCGATGAAAACTACTATGAAAGTCAACCAGAGGATCTGGCGTTAATTCTGTTGACCTCTGGCAGTACAGGAACCCCCAAAGGGGTAATGCAGAAACACTCAAGCCTTCTGGGTATGGCTGCCGGTGTAGCCCAATCACAAAATTTTCAGCGTCATGAGGTCACGTTGAACTGGATGCCTCTCGATCATGTCGGTGGCATTGTCATGTTCCATGTGCGCGATGTCTATCTGGGTTGTAGCCAGGTCCAGGCTCCCACACAGGCTATCTTGCAAAATCCGCTCATGTGGCTTGATCTGATCGAACGTTACCGGGTCACAATCACCTGGGCACCCAATTTCGCCTTCGGCCTTGTGAGCAATCATGCTCAGGAAATCAAAACACGACATTGGGACCTCTCTTCCTTGCATTTTATTCTCAATGGGGGCGAGGCCATTGTTGCAAAGGTCGCTCGCCGCTTTATGGAACTGTTGCAGCCTCACAGTTTATTGCCGAGAGCTATGCATCCTGCCTGGGGAATGTCAGAAACGTCGTCTGGCATTGTTTTCTCAGACCACTTCTCACTCGCGTCAACCTCTGATGATGATCAATTTGTGGTGGTGGGAGATCCAATACCAGGAATATCCATCAGGATTGTCGATGACCAGGACCAACTGGTCCAGGAAGGCTCCATCGGACACCTTCAGGCCAAAGGAACGACGATTACCTCCGGTTACTACCAGAATCCTCAGGCCGACCAGGAGGTCTTCCATCCTGATGACTGGTTTGATACAGGGGACCTGGGCATGCTACATCATGGGAAACTTACCATTACCGGGCGAGCCAAAGATGTCATCATTATCAATGGTGTCAACTACTACGGGCAGGAGATCGAAGCCGCCGTCGAAGAGTTGGAGGAAATTGAGACATCCTATACAGCCGCCTGTGCCGTTCGGGACGCCGAGAGTACCACGGACCAGCTTGCCATCTTTGTTGTGAGTCGGATGGAGGATGCTCAGATTCTCAATGTAATCAAGAAGGTGCGTGCCAAAGTCAGCTCGCAGGTTGGCATCACACCTGCCTATGTATTGCCGGTAACACAAAATGACATTCCTAAAACGGCTATTGGGAAGATCCAGCGTACGCAACTCAAGCAGGAGTTTGAAGCAGGCCAATACCAGGAATTGTTGAAAGATCTGGATCGACGACTGGGCAATGCGAATACGCTACCCGATTGGTTTTACCGCAAATCCTGGCAACGGTGCACACTTCGTCAACAGTCCCTCCCAAACACAGAGGATGTCGTTCTGGTGCTGGCCGATGACTTCGGCATGGGAAGGGCACTGCAAGAGCAGTTGCGCCTGCGTCAGCAGCGCTGCATCTATGTAGAGCGAGGAGCGACCTTCGCACAGCTTGCCGAAAATCACTACCAGATCGAGCCAAATCAGGAAACCGACTACTTCATGCTAGGGGCAGCTTTAATGGTAAAGCACCTCACGGTCACACATGTGGTGCATCTGTGGGGCAAACACCCTCCTATACAAGTACAACAAGTACAAGAGGAGCAAGCCTATAGCGAGAATGTGCTGAGTATCCTGTATCTGGTCCACGCGCTCGAACGTGGCTGGAGTCAACAGGAACGGCGAGATAGTGAGCAGATCAAGCTTGTTGCCGTCAGTGAGCAGGTAGAAACGCTCCAGGATGATGAACTGCTTGCCTGCACACAGGCTCCAGTCGTTGGACTACTGAAAACCATCACACGCGAACTCCCCTGGCTCGACTGCGTGCATGTGGATGTATCAGTCGATGATCAGGAGCAAAATGTGTTCTATGTGCTGCAAGAACTCACTCAGCATCAGGAAGATCAAGAGGTGGCCTACCGGAACGGACAACGCTTTGTGGCTCGTTTGGAACATATTGACTGGTCAACGCAACCAGCACAAACAGCACCTCTGGTTCAGCAAGGCTTCTATCTACTCAGTGGTGGTATGGGTGGCCTGGGCTACGAGCTAGCCTGCCACTTATTGCAAGACTATCAGGCGCATCTGCTACTACTGGGTCGCACTCCCATTACATCGGAACAGAAGAGTATGCATCCTCCTACTCATCGGGAGACGCCAGCAGCCCGCCTGGCCCACTTACAAACGTTGGCGCAACGGGGAGGCGCAGTACGCTATGTAACGGTCGATGTGTGTGATCTGGCAGGGGTGCAGCGTGCTGTAACAGAGGCACAGCAAGAATGGGAACGCCCATTAGATGGCATTTTCCACCTGGCGGGTGAATTCCATGAGCAGACCTTGCTGCAGGAAACGGCTCAACAGATTGAGCAGACGCTCCAACCCAAAATAGCAGGTGCCTGGACCCTGCATCAATTGCTCAAAAATCGACCGGGGGCCCTGTTCGTCAGCTACTCTTCCGTCAATGCCTTCTTCGGTGGACGAGCAGTCGGCGCGTATGCCGCTGCGAATCGCTTCCTGGAGAGCTTTGCTCACTATCAACGTATCCATTGTGGCCTCCAGAGCTATTGTATCTCCTGGAGTATGTGGGACGAAGTGGGGATGAGCCTCGGCTATCAACTCAAAGAGTTCTCACAGGCCCAGGGCTACCAGAGCATTGCCCTGCACAATGGCTGGTATTCACTATTAACTATCCTACACCATCAATGCCCAACGGTACTTGTGGGACTGGATGCGCAGAATCAGCATATTCGTCCCCTGCTGACTGGTCCCAGCTATGCGCTCCGGGAGGCCGTAGCCTACGTCTCGCCTGGATTACAGTCTAGTTCGTCTCAGGGCTGGCCTGCCTGGTGGGGAACTCAACCCGATAACTACCGACTGAGAACCCGGGCAACGCTTCCATTAACCGAGAACGGTGAAGTCGATGTTGCGCTACTCGGAGGTCAGAGCTACACATCAGGTCTCCCCATCAGACAGGAGCCACGCACCGAAACGGAGCAACAGATCCTGGGCATCTGGTGTGATATGCTGAAAAATCCTCAAATCAGCGTGCTGGACAATTTCTTTGAATTGGGAGGACACTCCTTGCTAGCAACGCAGGTAACGGCACGCATGCAACATGTCTTTCAGATCACCATACCAGTGCGTAATATCTTTGAGTATCCCACGATAGCGGATCTCGCCCAAATGATTGATCTACATCAGCAGCAACACGCCACTACGCCACCACCCATCGTAATAGTGGCGCGGGATCAACACCTGCCGCTCTCCTTTGCACAGCAACGCCTCTGGTTCCTGGATCAGTTGGAACCCGGAAGCACCGCTTATGTAATGCCCTCAGCAGTACGTCTGCAAGGAACACTCGATCGGACCGCACTGCAACTGACACTCAATGAAATTGTTCTGCGTCATGAGAGTCTGCGCACGACGTTCCCCAGCCATCAAGGAGAACCGTGGCAGCAAATTTATCCCCAATCCCTGACACAGCTATCCTTATTCGATGTACGCCCCCTCTCTCGCGCAGAACGTGAAGAACAGGCTCGCCAGATCATCCAGCAAGAGGCCACCTATCCCTTCAATCTGGAACAGGGGCCCCTGCTACGCACTTGGTTACTCCAACTCGCGGAGGAGGAGCATATCCTCTTGCTCACGATGCATCACATCATTTCCGATGGTTGGTCGATCAACATCCTGGTACGCGAACTGAACAATCTGTATACAGCATTTTCTCAGGGACAGGCCGCTTCCTTGCCCGCATTGCCAGTACAATATGCTGACTACGCCCTCTGGCAACGTTCCTGGTTGCAAGGCGAGGTGCTAGAGCGTCAACTAGACTACTGGAAGACGCAACTGGCAGGCTCAACACCGCTGAATTTGCCAACTGATTATCCCCGGCCAGCGAACCAGAGCTTCCGAGGCGCTCGACTGACACTGGAGTTGTCTGCGAGACTGAGCCAGGATCTGCGTGCACTCTCACAGCGCGAAGGTACCACACTCTTCATGACACTGGCGGCAGCGTTCCAGATACTACTTGCTCGTTATAGCGGCCAGAACGATATCGCCATCGGGACACCGATCGCCAATCGAACGAGAAAAGAGATCGAGGGACTGATCGGTTTTTTCACCAATACACTGGTACTCCGCTGCGACCTGTCGGAAAATCCAACCTTTGTAGAATTGCTGGCTCAGATGCGCCGGGTTGCTCTGGAAGCCTACACCTACCAGGAGGTACCATTTGAACAGATCGTGGATGTTCTGCAACCCGAACGCGATCTAAGTCGCTCTCCCATTTTTCAGGTTCTCTTCCAGGTCTTGCATGCTGAACGCTCTGATGAGGAGCTCGCTGAACTGCAGATGGACGGCGTTGCCCAGGAAAGAGTGACGGCTAAATTCGACCTTACCTTCGCATTCTCCGATGATGGAGAGGCGTTGCAAGGGAGCCTGGAATATGCGACCGACCTCTTTGATGTTCAGACTATGCAGCGCTTAATTGGACACTGGCAAACACTGCTTGAGGGCGTGGTGGCTCATCCAGACACACGTATTGCCGAACTTCCTCTATTAACAGCAGATGAATATCAGCTTTGTGTCAAGGAATGGAATGCCACCCGACGCAATTATGCCCCGGAATGGTCTTTGCATCAACTGATCGAGGCTCAGGTTGAACGTACTCCTGATGCGCCAGCCGTTGTTTTTGAACAGACGCGCCTGACGTATCAAGAATTCAACGAACGTGCGAACCAGCTCGCACATTATCTACAACACCTGGGAGTTGGACCAGAGGTACCTGTAGGCGTCTACATGGAACGCTCGCTTGAGATGATTGTCGCCTTAGCAGGTATTCTTAAAGCCGGGGGAGCATATGTTCCGCTCGATCCAACGTATCCTGCTGAGAGGCTGGCATTCATGTTAGAGGACGTGTCAACCAACACAAACCACCAAGAATTGGTCATACTGACACAGGCACGATTTGCGCTTGAACTGGCAGCCGATGCAAGGCAGATCATTTGTCTGGATACAGACTGGCAAACGATCGCCGGAGAAGAGACCATCAATCCAGAACATACAGTAGGTCCCAATAACGCGGCATATATTATCTACACCTCTGGTTCAACTGGTAAACCGAAAGGAGTTATCAACACACACCGAAGCATCTGCAATCGTCTGCTGTGGATGCGAGAAACCTATCAACTGACAGAGCAAGATCGTGTTTTGCAAAAAACTCCTTTCAGTTTTGATGTCTCGATCTGGGAGTTCTTCTGGCCGCTCATCACAGGAGCACGGCTCATTGTCGCTCGTCCCGAAGGCCATAAGGATAGTGCTTATCTGGTCTCCCTTATACAAGAACAGAAAATCACGACACTCCACTTTGTGCCTTCGATGCTGCAGGTGTTCCTAGAGGAACCAGAACTGATCCACTGTGCCAGCGTGAGGCAAGTCTTCTGTAGCGGTGAAGCACTATCCTTTGATCTACAAGAACGCTTCTTTTCTCGTCTGACAGCAACGCTACATAATCTCTATGGTCCAACTGAGGCTGCAATTGAGGTTGCCTATTGGAACTGCCAGCCCCATAGTCAACGGCACATCGTTCCGATCGGCCACCCAATTGCGAATATACAACTCTATATTCTCAACCAGTATGGACAGCCAGCGCCAATCGGCGTTCCAGGTGAGCTCCATATCGGCGGAGTTGGTGTAGCACGTGGCTATCTCAACCAGCCAGAGTTGACAGCTGAACGCTTTATCCCAGATCCTTTTGGAGATCAACCGGATGCACGCCTCTATCGCACAGGTGATCTGGTATGCTATCTACCAGATGGCGCGATTGAATATCTCGGTCGTCTTGACGATCAGATCAAACTACGTGGTTTCCGTATCGAACTGGGTGAGATTGAAGCGGTCATCAGCGCACATCCTGCCGTCAGTGCAGTTGTGGTAGGAGTGCAGGAGATGGCGGCAGGAAACATAGCCGACAAGCATCTGGTGGCCTATGTGGTACGCAGGCCAGAGCAAGCCCTCACCTTAAAAGATCTGCGTAACTTTGTCGGGGAACAACTGCCTCAGTATATGTTACCCACGGATCTGGTTGAACTGGAGCAGATTCCCTTGAGTCCTTCCGGCAAAGTGAATCGGAGGCAATTGCCTGCACTGAAGGTAGGAGAGGCCGAGAGAAACCAGGCGGAAGGACAAGAGCCGCGCAATGAGTTAGAAGAACTGGTCTTGCAGACCTGGAAACAAGTTCTGCAAGCAGAACACCTGGGGGTACAGGATAACTTCTTTGAGATCGGTGGGCATTCGCTGCTCGCAACTCAGGTCGTCTCGCGCCTGCGACAGTTAGTGAGGATAGAGCTACCAGTGCGTGCAATCTTTGAGGCCCCTACCGTTGCACAATTAGCTGCACAGATGCAGCAGGCATTGAATCAGAAACAGGAGGTCTCAGCCCCGCCAATACTTCCGGTCTCGCGCAAGCAGCCATTGCCACTCTCCTTCGCGCAACAACGCCTGTGGTTCCTCAATCAATTAGAGCCTGACAGCACTTCCTATAACATGCCGGGAGCCTTTCGTCTACAAGGACCACTTTCAGTGGATGCACTCTGGCGCAGCTGGCAAGAAATACTCCTACGTCACGAGGTATTACGCACTACAATTGGCATTTCTGAGACCGAGAATGAGGTGGTGCAGCGAATTATACCAAATTGGCCGCGAGAAGAAATATTCTCGCTGATAGATCTGAGCCAGCAGTCTGCACCAGAGCAGGAAAAAGAGGTGCAACGATGGATCAAGCGCGAGGCACAACACGTATTCGATCTCACGGAAGGTCCATTGGTGCGTGTTCGTGTCCTCAAACTGGGACCAGAGAGCCACATAGTGCTCGCGATGATGCATCATATCATTTCTGATGCCTGGTCCATGAACATTTTCCAGAGAGAGCTAACCACACTCTATAACGCGTTTGTCCAGGATAAGCCCTCTCCCCTGACTCCTCTTACGCTCCAGTATGCCGACTTTGCCTACTGGCAACGTCACTGGCTCCAGGGGGAAACGCTAGACAAGGAACTGGCCTACTGGAAACAACAGTTAGCAGAGATACCAGAGTTAATAGAACTGCCTTTAGATCATGATCGTCCGGCCATCCAAAGCTATCAGGGCGCTCAACAATCAATATCCTTCTCTGCTGAACTCACGAAGAGTATTAGAGAACTGAGCCAGCAAGCGGGGGTCACCTTATTCATGGCATCCCTGACTGCCTTTCTGGTCCTGTTGTGGCGCTATAGTAGTCAGGAAGATATCGTAGTGGGCACCCCGATTGCCAATCGAAACCGGGTGGAACTAGAAGGACTCATCGGCTTCTTCGCCAATACGCTCATTCTGCGCACCAGCCTTGCTGGCGATCCTACATTCCGCACATTGCTGGCCAGGGTCCGAGAAGTCACACTAGGAGCCTATAGCCACCAGGATGTGCCATTTGAGAAATTAGTTGAGGTACTCCGACCAGAACGGAATACAAACCATACGCCCTTGATCCAGGCAGTGTTTACCCTACCACTCACTGAATCTACACAGTATGAATTTTCAGGCTTGACGATAGATAACGAAGGGAAAAATACCGATACCTCAAAGTTTGATCTGGTTTGCAGTGTGATAAACGATGAACAGGCACTACAGGGACGCTTAACCTATAACCGGGACCTCTTCGAGCCGGAAACGATTCAACGTCTCCTCTCACACTGGCAGGTGATTCTGGAAAATATGGTCTTAAATCCTGATCAACACATTGGGGACTTCCCCCTCGTGACGAAAGATGAATTAGAACAGTTCCTGAGTCCATGGAAAGGGACGGACGACGATGACGAATAAACAAAAGCATATCCATCATCTGTTTGAAGCGCAGGTAGAGCGCACGCCAGAGGCCATCGCAGTGATCTTCGAAGGCTCAACATTGACCTATGAAGAACTCAATTGTCGGGCAAATCAGATTGCAGGTTATCTATCTGCTCATGGTGTCAAACACAATACAACCGTTGGGCTCTGCCTGGAATACTCAGGAGAATTCGTTGCAGGACTCCTTGGTATTCTCAAGGCGGGAGGAACATTCGTCTTACTCGATCCGTCCCATCCACTGAAATGGCTGGAGCATATGCTTCAAGCCGCTCCTGTGCAGGTTCTACTTACACAGGAGAAATGGTTGGCTCATTTGCCACCTTCTGATGGTACGACTATCTGCCTTGACGGTGAAATACCGGACCTCAAACCAACAAACCAGGAGAACGAAGAATTCACAGAAACACAGAACGTTGCCTCCTACTTCTACACATCTGGTCGCTACCTGGTGCTGGAGCAGCAACAACTGTATCAGCAGTTTAAATGGTGGCAGAAGCGATTTGCGCTCTCTGCTACTGATACCCTGCTCTCTCACTCTTCACCCACCGAAGGAGCTACTCTACGCGATATTTTCTGGTCCCTTACTTCGGGCGCTCGTCTTCTGATTGCTCGACAAGCATGGCTAGAGGATCAAGACACATTGTGGCAACTACTCATCGAGTATCAGGTTAGTAGTGTACATACAACCACGCTGTCGCTATCCTTATTTGCCGCTCGCTCTTTGCCAACAACGTTGCACCTGATACTGGTCAGTGGCGAACAACCTACCGGGTCTGCAGTCAAAACGCTAACGAAACATTTCACGGGAACGCTCTCCTATCTATTTGGAGGATTAGAGACATCTCCCTATCTAGAGATGAACGCCGAGGAACAATCCGATGATCAAGGTAGTATGGCGATAGGGCGTGCGACATCTCAGTCTGTCTATATCTTGAATGCCCGACAACAGTTGGTTCCACCAGGGGGAAGTGGTGATCTCTATGTAGCAGGACCAGGAGTCGCTTCTGGATATCTCCATAGTCAATTAGAGACCGAGCAACGTTTTCTCGCTGATCCATATACTGGTGCTCGCATGTTCAGGACCGGCTTGCGAGGACGCTACAGAAATAACAGAGACGATAAAAATGGCGTCAGGCTCGAACTCTTGAGTACAGATACTCGTCAGGTCTGGATTGATGGCTATCACATTTTGCTTGATGATGTAGAACAGGCCTTGCATGCCAGTCCTACCGTCTATGATTGTCGAGTAATTGCCCATCGAGATCAGCAGGGGAAGCAAGAGTTAATAGCCTATGTCGTGACGACAGGACAGGGGTCACCAGAGGCCTGGCAAGAGCAACTGCGTGCGTCACTACCGCCTGCATGGCAACCGCATGCCTACATCCCAGTCTCTCATCTCCCTTTGCTTCCAAAAGGTGAAGTAGATGATTTGACGTTGCTCACCATGGCTCCCCCCACCACCCAAATGCTGACACAATGGGAGCACTATTTACACAGACAGGAAGGTGTGAAACAGGTTGCCGTGGCAGTTCAAGAGCACGTCCCCACCCAGATGCCACTCCACCTGGATGATCTGCTTCCCGCATGGAGGAAGCCTCGGCAGGGGCAGGAGGAGGAACCAGCAAGGGCTCCTGTGCAGCCAGAACACCTTCTCATGAACCAGGATGCACATCCATCCATCAATCGGGGAAGAACCTTACGGCTGGATCAGAACATCACGACGCTACCACAAGCACTCATGCAAACGGCCCGGCAACTCGGCAACGCTGGTCGCCTGATCTATGTTCTCTCCGATGGCAGCGAACTGACCTGGAGCTATCAGCAACTTCTCACCGAGGCCCGAAGCGTTCTCAGTGGACTACGACAACTCGGCGTACGTCCAGGGGAGCGGATCATCATGCAGTTGGAATGGTGCCAGGAGTTCCTGCCGGTCCTCTGGGGCTGCCAGTTGGGAGGAATAGTCCCGGTTCCAGTCTCCATCGCCCCCACGTATGAGCAACCAACCAGTACGAGTAGCCGCCTGTATCATGCCTGGCACATGCTCGGTCAGCCACTTGTCATAGGCGGCAGCAATATCAACGCGCCATTGCAAGTTCTTGCGCAACAGGAGAAATGGGACAACTTCCAGGTCATACCTTTCAGTGCGTTACACGTGTCTGCGACAGTTGATGAAACCAGCTATGAGAGTCAGCCAGAAGATCTGGCACTGATCTTGTTAACCTCAGGCAGCACCGGGGCCGCAAAAGGGGTAATGTTGAGTCATCGGAATCTCTTGAGCATGGCCCAGGGGATGATTCAGCAGTTTGAGTTCACCCCGCAGGAAGATATCACCTTTAACTGGATGCCACTAGACCATGTGGGGGGGATAGTGATGCTGCATCTTCGCTCACTTTTCATGGGTGGCACGCAGGTCCACGCACTCCCCCAGACGATTCTGCAAGATCCCTTGCGCTGGTTAGACGCGATTGATCACTATCGCGCCAGTATCACCTGGACACCCAATTTCGCTCTTGGCCTACTCAATGATCGTGCGGAGGAGATTCAGCAGCGTCACTGGGATCTCTCTTCTATGCGCTACCTCTTCAATGGTGGTGAGGCCATTGTGGCTAAAGTGGCCCGCAACTTCTTACGTCTACTCCAACAGCATAGACTCTCGCCTACCGCTATGTATCCGGCATGGGGCATGTCCGAGACATCCTCTGGTGTCATATTCTCGCGACAGTTCTCTATTGATAAGGGCAATGATGCAGATCAGCTTGTCGAGGTAGGAGAACCCATTCCAGGTTTATCGATACGCCTGGTGGACGAGAACAATCAGCTGGTGCAAGAGGGGCAGACAGGACGCCTGCAAGTACGTGGCCCCTCCGTTACCAGCGGCTACTATCAAAATGCCCAGGCCACACAGGAAGCCTTCACGGCTGATGGTTGGTTTGATACGGGCGATCTGGGCGTGATGAATGCGGCACAGCTAACCCTTACAGGACGCGCCAAGGATACGATCATCATTAATGGCATCAACTACTATGGGCAGGAGATTGAAGCCGTTGTCGAAGAGCTAGAGGAGGTAGAAACCTCCTTTACAGCCGCCTGCGCCGTTCGGGACGCCGAAAGTACAACCGACCAGCTTGCTATCTTTGTCGTCAGCCAGGTTGAGGAAGCCCGCTTACTCGAAGTGCTTAGAAAGGTACGAGCAAAAGTGAGTTCCGAGGTGGGTATCACTCCTACCTATGTCTTGCCCGTGAGCAGAGACGACATTCCCAAGACGGCCATCGGGAAGATCCAACGTACGCAACTTAAAAAACAGTTTGAGGCCGGCCAATATCGAGATTTATTGAAGGATCTAGATCGACAGCAGGGCAACGCGAATACGCTACCCGACTGGTTTTATCGCAAATCCTGGCGACAGCGATCCATCAGCCAGCAGAGATTGCAGAATCTAGAAGGTAGCGTCCTGGTATTGATCGACGACGAGGGAGTCGGCACCGCCCTCTGTGAGCATTTACGCCAGAAACAGCTGCGTGTCATTCGTGTTGAACAGGGCACAAACTTTGAGCAACCAGATACCGATCACTACCGTATCAATCCGAACAATAGCGCAGATTACCACTTACTAAGTGCTGCACTGGCGGCCAAACAGATACACCTCAAACATGTCGTACACCTGTGGGGATATTGTCCGAGAAGTACAGAGAATGAAGAGAGAGGCCACCTCAAAGATGCCCGGGAGCGAGGTTTATTGAGTGTCTTACATCTGGTGCAGGCACTGGAACCCCACTGGAAAGCAGGAAGTAGCGAAAATAAGCAGCACAAAATTATGGTCGTGAACAATCAGATAGTGGCGGTCAAAGATAATGAGGAAATTGCCTATGAGAAAACGCCAGTCGTAGGATTGCTCAAAACACTGGAGCGGGAACTTTCGTGGCTACAATGTATTCTTCTCGATATACCAATAGATAATCAAGAACAAAACGCACTTCGTATCCTGTACGATCTCTATCAGAACCAGGATGATCAAGAGGTTGCGTATCGTAATGGACAACGCTTTGTGGCTCGCCTTGAGCGTATTGACTGGTCTAAAGAAGCATCACAGCCATTACCTTTGCAGCATCAGGGCTTTTATCTGCTCACTGGCGGCCTGGGAGGTGTAGGCTATGAAATCGCATCCCATCTGCTCCAGGATTATCAGGCTCGTCTCCTGCTCATTGGACGCACGCTTATTGCTTCTGAACAGGATGAAAGTGCTGCCACGCCTGCACAGCAAACTCTGGCGACACGACTCGCGACACTACAAGACCTGGCACGTGCCGGGGGGGCCGTACGCTATGCAACGGTCGATGTGTGTGATCTGGCAGGATTACAACGGACTGTCGCGCAGGCAGAATACGAATGGGAGAGCAAGTTGAATGGAGTATTTCATCTGGCTGCGACATTCCACGAACAAGAACTTCTGGGCGCATCGACAGAGCAGATCGAACAGATACTTCAACCTAAAGTGGAAGGCACCTGGACGCTGCATCAACTGCTCAAGGATCATCCAGGAATGCTGTTCGTCAGCTTCTCCTCTATCAATACATTCTTCGGAGGAAGCGGTGTCGGCAGCTATGCATCAGCCAATAGTTTTCTGGAGAGTTTCTCCCACTATCAGCGAGTCCACTGCGGACTCCAAAGCTATTGTATCTCCTGGAGCATGTGGGATGAAGTTGGTATGAGCCAGGGCTACCAACTTAAAGATTTCTCACGGGCAAACGGCTACCGGCCTATCACTTCCCGACAGGGCTGGTATTCTCTATTAACGATACTGCATCACGGACCAGATCTGGTTCTGGTAGGACTGGACGACCACAATCAGAATATTCGTCGCCACATGACCGGTCCAGGCTATGCCCTTCAAGAGGTTGTCGCATACCTTTCGCTCGAATTGCAGCGGAGCACACAACAAATCTGGCCGCCTGAGTGGAGAGATCTACCAGACAACTACCGCCTGGTACAACTGCCAAAGCTTCCACTAAAGGAAACGGGAGAAATAGATATCGAGCGTCTGAGCAGGGTAAATCTTGTTAAGGGACAAGCGACCGGTCAGGGGCCACACAGCGAGTTGGAGCAACAAATACTGGAGATCTGGCAACAGGTACTCAACACAACGCAGGTAGGAGTCCAGGATAATTTCTTTGAGCTCGGAGGCCATTCGCTGCTAGCCACTCAGGTTATCACGCGCTTACAACGGGCATTGCAGATCGACATAGCAGTCCGCAATCTTTTTGAACATCCTACAGTAGAGCGTCTGGCGCAGATGATTGAGAAGCAGTATCGCCAGTTTCACGCTACTTCATCCCTCGTACCAGTGTCGCGCGCTCTACCACTTCCTGCTTCTTTCGCGCAGCAGCGCCTCTGGTTCCTGGATCAGTTGGAACCGGGGAACACAGCCTATAATATCCCTGTTACGGTCGAGTTCGAGGGCCAGCTCGATCTGGAGGCATTTGAGCGTAGTCTGGCTCAGATCATCGAACGACACGAAGGATTACGCACGACCTTCCAGGAGCAAGATGGGCAGCTCTATCAAGTCATCGATCCACGGGGAACATCTCATCTCATCCTTATTGATCTGCAAACACTTGCACTGGAGAAACGAGAGAAGATTGCCAGAGCATTAAGCGAGCAAGAGACGCGACTTCCTTTTAATCTAAGTAAAGGGCCGCTACTCCGTTACTGCCTCTGGCGCTTGAGCGAGCAAAAATACTGGCTACGCTTAAATATGCACCACATTGTCTCCGATGGTTGGTCGATGAACATCCTGGTACAAGAACTAACCAGCCTTTATACTGCATTCACACAAAAAAAGGATACCAATCTGCCAGCATTGCCGGTGCAGTATGCTGACTATGCCCTCTGGCAACGTCAATGGCTACAAGGGGAGGTTTTACAGCAACAACTCGACTACTGGAAACAGCAGCTTGCAGGCATCATTCCCATCGCACTACCGACCGACTATCCCAGACCACCTATCCAGACCTTTGAGGGTAGGCGTCAACGCCTGCGCTTGTCAGCCGAGCTGAGTAAGCAGGTGCAAGTACTTTCTCAGCGAGAAGGAGTAACGCTCTTCATGACTCTCCTGGCGGCGTTCAACATACTCCTACATTATTCCACCAGTCAGGATGATCTTGTCGTAGGAACGAATGTCTCTAATCGCGCACAAGCGGAAACAGAAGGGGTAATCGGCTTTTTTGTGAACCAGCTCGTGTTGCGCACCAACCTCTCGGCTAATCCCAGTTTCCGCGAGCTCTTGCAGAAGGTCAAGGAAGTTGCCCTTGGTGCCTATGCTCATCAGGATCTTCCCTTTGATCGCTTGCTTATGGAACTCAACCCGGACCGCGATCTCGGCCATACGCCGCTATTCCAGGTCAAATTCACCCTGGAGCATGCACCGATCCAGGAGGCCGTCCTGCCAGAGATACAGGTCGAGCCAATTGGATCGGAACAAGGCATGACCAAGTTCGACCTTTTTCTCAACATGATGGAGAGTAATGGCAATCTCGTCGGAGCACTGGAATATAGAACAGATCTCTTTCGCAAAAAAACTATTACACGGTTTTTACGACTCTTTGAAGTCATTGCTGAACAAATAGTTATGCATCCAGATGCACGCTTGAACGAGATAGAAAATGTGCTCACATCAATAGATGCAGACGAGCAAAATAGACAGGAAAGAGATCTTCAACACAGCAATATTCAAAAATTGGGACACTCAAGACGTAAGACAAAACAATAGAGATCCACAATAGGTAGAAGTACAGTCAATGAAAGAGGTAGGAACGATCATGTCAGAGACACTCGTCGAAAGTTTTCGACTCTCTCCACAACAACGACATTTGTGTGTTTTGCCACAACCGGGGGAATTTTTCCCCTATCATACCTATGTTGCAACCCTGTTACAAGGACCACTGGATCTATCCCGCTTGAGCGACGCGCTAAAACAACTGGTAGAACGCTATGAGATTTTACGAACCTACTTCCCTCGCCAGGCAGGATTCGCGTTACCCGCCCAGGTAATCAACTCGGAGATACTGCTTCCCCTGGAAGTCTACGACTTTTCTTCGCTCTCGGCCATAGAGCAGGAAGCAAGGCTGCTTAATATGCGCGAAGCGGCACAAAAACGACCGTTCCCATTGGCAGAAGAACCATGTTGGCGAGTGACGGTAATTCGTTGTGCGGCAGAGCGTCACTGGGTTTGGTGGGATCTAGCGACACTGCATGCTGATACCCAGACATGCCACCTCTTACTCCAAGAACTAAGTCAGTGTTACAGCGAGAGCGAAAGGGATGAAGAAGAACCTCTCCAATATGCTGATCTGGCTGAGTGGCTCTATGATGTATTACAAGCGGGAGAAGAATCGGCAGGAGAAGCGTACTGGCGCACTTCGACAAAGGCATTGAAGACAATAGTGCCGCTTCCCAGTGAGCGCAAACGCGCGGCTGATCCTGGCGCTGCATTTATTCCTCAGACATTGACGCTGGCGCTGCCTGAGGAAATGCAGGCCCAACTGCACAATCTGGCTCGGAGGCTGGCAGTCTCGGAGAGCAGTCTCCTGCTCACTTGCTGGGGAACGGTTCTCGCCCGGCTAACCGAGCAGAGCGAGTTGCTCATCGGCACAGGATATGACGGAAGGAAATATCAGGAGGTCTCAAAGGCCATCGGGCTGTTTGCGAAGGTTCTGCCACTCTGCTATCCGTTTAAGGAAAATGCCAGATATTACGAGGCGGCCCGACAAGTGGAAGAGACCATGCAAAAAGGAGACAAATGGCAAGAATATTTTGGCTGGCAGAATGTAGACGTACTCCCAGATGGAGAGGAACCCTTTTGTGCCTTTGGATTTCGCTATGAAACAATCCCTGACCTCTGGCACGCTGGAGGATTGACCTGGAAGGTAGAGGAGCAGAAGATGGATGAAGACTGCTTCAAGGTCAATCTGGTCTGCCAGCAAGGTCCCGATCACTTGCACGTATGCCTGCGCTATGATCAAAGCATTTTCCTCCCACAAGATATGCAACGCTTGCTGCAGCAGTGGTGGCATGTATGTGAGCAGGTAATTACCAATCCGGACGTAACGCTGGCCGCTCTGGAATTGCTCACGGAAGAAGAGAGACACCTGATAACATCGGTGTGGAATGCCACAGCAACGAACCACACGCTTGAACCAGCACTGCACCAACTCTTTGAAGAGCAGGCACGTCGCTATCCACAAGCCCCGGCATTACAGTCCGGAGCGTTGCGGTTAAGTTATGAACAACTTGATCAGCAAGCCAATCAGCTGGCCCACCTGTTACGGACAAATGGCATGCAACCAGGCAATCAGGTAGTTCTATGCCTGCCCCGCGACCATTGGGCCATCATTAGTATGCTGGCGGTACTCAAAGCAGGAGGCATATATGTGCCACTGGAAATGGAGGTACCGTCCTCGCGCCTACAAGCCCAGTTCAATCAGCTCTCGCCGGTCCTGGTGCTCACGAACCGAGAACTTCGCAATCGACTACCTGACCTCACGGTTCCTGTGCTCGCGGTCGAGACACTGGCCCAATCGTTGTCAGAGCAACCAGCAACTGCACCCGAAAGAGGAGAGGGGAACACCCAGGAACTGGCCGCGATCATGTTTACCTCCGGATCAACGGGAGCACCCAAGGGAGTGCTGGTCCGCCAGCAAAGTGTGAGCAACTACACCAGGACACTCTGCACGTTGCTGGAAGTACAAGCAGGATGGCACTTTGCCACCGTGTCGTCGCTGGCTACCGATCTGGGCAATACAGCAATTTTCTGTGGTCTGGCCTCAGGTGGTTGTGTGCATATCCTTCCCTATGAACTGGTCACAGATGCCGCCGCACTCTCAGCCTATGCGCAAAAACATCCTCTGGATGTACTCAAAATCGTGCCTTCCCATTTGCAGACGCTGCTCTCATCAGAGGCAGAAGCGATTCTGCCGCGAGCACGGCTCGTGTTGGGAGGTGAAAGGCTATCGTGGTCATTGGTGGAGCAGATTCAGCAGTTGCGACCCGATTGCCGGATCTTTAATCATTATGGGCCCACTGAAGCGACCGTAGGAGCATTGGTGTATCCACTGGGGCAAGCAGGACAACTGCAACTGCCACAAGAAAGGCAATCTGGAGTGCCGATTGGACGTCCAATCGATAATGTGCAGGTATATCTGCTAGATGAACATCTGCATCTGGTACCAGTGGGGGTAACAGGAGAAATCTTTATTGGGGGAGAGGGCATATCCCAGGGATATCTGGCGGCTCCAGATCTTACGGCGGAACGTTTTGTGCCCGATGCCTGGAGCCCAACAGGTAGCGGTCGGCTCTACCGAACAGGAGACCGGGCACGCTATGGTAGAGATGGAGTAGTGGAGTTTATCGGACGAGAGGATACTCAGGTAAAGTTACGAGGATATCGGATCGAACTGGGAGAGATTGAAGAGCAGTTGAGACGGGTGGAAGCGGTAAAGGATGCGATTGTGCAGTTGAGGAAGGAGGAAGCAGGAGAGGGCTATCTGGTAGGTTATATTGTGCCACGGGAACAGCCAGGGCCCACGCAGGAACAAGTACGAGAGGCGTTGCGAGAACAGTTGCCGGAGCATCTGGTGCCAGGGAGAGTGCTGCAACTAGAGAGCATTCCGCGCATGGCTAATGGGAAAGTTGACTGGCGGCGCTTACCAGCACCCCAGGCAGAGGAACAAGAAGAGACAAGAAGTGCCAGGCAGATGCAGTCTCCGGTCGAGGAGGTAATGCAAGGAGTCTGGCAGAAAGTGTTAAATCGGAAGCCAATAGGCCGGATGGAGAATTTTTTCCGGCTCGGAGGGCATTCGCTCCTGGGAACCAGAGTGACTGCACGGCTGCGGACAATCTTTGGAATGGATGTGCCGATCACCTGGCTCTTTGAATCCCCAACGATAGCCCAGCTATCCAGGCAAATCTCAGAGAAACTACGCCAGGGACAAGGAGTAGAGATGCCACCTATCGTTCCGCAGGTACGCAGTCAGGCACTTCCTCTCTCCTTTGCCCAACAGCGCCTGTGGTTCCTGGACCAATTAGAGCCCGGACGAGCGGTCTATAATATCCCCCGAGCTGTACGTTTGCGTGGCCCCCTCAATCGTATCGCGCTGGCGCAGGCCTTGCAGGGGGTAATCCAACGCCATGAGAATTTGCGCACAACCTTCCCGGTGCACGAAGGGCAGCCAATCCAGCAGATTAGCCCGGAGCCTCTAACTCAAATGATCGTGCTAGATCTAAGCAAACTCGATCAGCAGGAACGCGAACGAGAGGCTCATCGGCTGGCCCAGCAAGAAGCAGAGTTCCCATTTGACCTGGCACATGGACCACTCTTACACTGCTGGCTGCTGCTATTAAAGCAGGAAGAACAGGTCTTGCTGTTAAATCTACATCACATCGTCTCGGATGGTTGGTCCAGCGGGATACTGGTCAGAGAGCTAAGTATACTTTACTCCGCCTTCCCCCGGTCAGATATCTCTCTGCTTCCCAGGTTGCCAATACAGTATGCTGACTATGCACTCTGGCAGCGCTCCTGGTTACAGGGAGAGGTGTTAGAGCGACAAATCAACTACTGGAAAGGGCAATTGGCCGGGCTCACTCCTCTGGAGTTGCCAACCGATCATCCCCGACCTGCCATACAAACGTTCCAGGGAGGATTGCAGCGTTTGCTCTTACCTTCCCAGTTAAGTCAACAGTTGCAGGAGCTCTCCCAACGAGAAGGGGCGACGCTGTTCATGACGTTGCTGGCTAGCTTTCAGATACTGCTCTCTCGCTACAGCGGACAGGGAGATATTGCAGTCGGGACCCCCATTGCGAACCGGACAAGTGAGGAGATTGAGAGCCTCATAGGCTTTTTTATCAACACGCTGGTACTTCGCACTGATCTCTCAGACAATCCCTCCTTCGTGGATGTACTTACACAGGTACGCACGATAGCATTAGATGCCTATACGCATCAGGATGTGCCTTTTGAACAGGTAGTAGATGCTGTACAACCTCAACGCGACCTGAGCCGTTCCCCTCTCTTCCAGGTCCTCTTCGAGCTCCGTAATATGCCTGAATCAGAGGAGTCAACAGCACTTACCTCTGTCCAGGCGGGACAGTTCATCATTGAACAGCATACTACCAAGTTTGATCTGAGTATGGTGATAACAGCAGGAGAACAGGGGCTATATACAGATCTGGAATACAATACCGATCTGTTCGAGCCAGAGACAATTCAACGTATGTTCTCCCATTGGCAGGCGCTGCTGGAAGGGATCGTGGCAAACCCCGATGCAAGGATCGCAGCACTCCCATTGCTGACAGAGCATGAGCGCGAGCTATTACTGAACGAGTGGAATGCGACGAACCAGAAGCAGGGAGAAGGAGCCTGCATTCATTTGCTCTTCGAGGAACAGGTGCAACGCACGCCGGATGCGGTGGCACTGGTCTTTGAGGAAGAGCAACTTACCTATGCAGCAGTGAATCAACTTGCCAATCGCCTGGCTTATGCCCTACAAGAGCGCGGAGTGGGACCAGAGACGCTGGTGGGACTTTTCCTGGAACGGTCACCAGAGCAAATCATCGGACTGCTGGGAGTTCTCAAGGCCGGGGGAACCTATATACCGCTGGACCCAGGCTATCCACGAGAGAGGTTGGCGTTTCTACTAACGGATGCCCAGCCCACCATCCTATTGATTCAATCTCATTTGAAAGAAGCATGCCCACCATGCGAGGCCCTTATACTCTCCCTGGATATCGGGGGAGAGCTATTTGCCTCTCAGCCTTCTGAAAATTTGAACCAGACAACCACGGGCGAGAATCTTGCCTACGTAATCTACACCTCTGGGTCCACTGGTCAACCCAAAGGCGTACAGGTAAGGCACGAGGCGGTAGTCAACTTACTGGTGGCAGTGAGATCTCAATTAGGACGATCAAAGCCAGCAGTGATTCCTGCACTCACCACGTTAGCCTTTGATATCGCAGCCCTGGAAATCTTGCTCCCACTATTGCAGGGAGATCGCTGTGTGCTGGTACCTCGCACAGTGGCTGTGGACGGTCGATCGCTGGCACAACTGCTGGAGGAGATGGCAGCGACAACGATACAAGCCACTCCCACCACCTGGCAGATGTTGCTTACAGCAAACTGGCAGGCTGCTCCTCATCTACAACTCCTTTGCGGAGGAGAAGCGCTACCGCGTTCGCTAGCAGATCGACTGATCGCGCAAGGAGCAAGCCTGTGGAACCTCTATGGACCAACCGAGACAACCATTTGGTCTGCTATCGGCCAGGTGAAACAGGGAGACGAGGCCGTGTCGATCGGTCGTCCAATCAATAATACGCAACTGTATGTGTTAGATAAACACTTGCAACCTGTACCTATCGGAGTAGCAGGAGAACTCTATATTGGTGGAATAGGGGTTGCACGAGGATACTTACAGCGAGCAGAACAGACGGCAGAGCGGTTTGTTCCACATCCCTTTAGTGCGCAAAAAGGAGCGCGCATCTATCGGACAGGCGATCTGGTACGCTATCACGCTGATGGCACACTACAGTATCTAGAGCGCCTGGATCAACAGGTGAAATTGCGAGGATATCGGATCGAATTCGGTGAGATTGAACATACATTGCTGGAACATCCAGCGGTGCAAGAGTGTGTCGTAATGGTAAGAGAGGATGTCGTAGAAGGAGGATATCTGGTTGCATATGTTGTCGGCGAAGCAGAACAAGAGCTACCAGCAGAGCAACAGTTGCGGCGCTATGTCCAGGAGAAACTGCCAGTTTATATGGTACCAGCCAGCATTGTAGCGTTGGAACACATACCACTCACTCCTAATGGAAAGATCAATCGACGCGATCTACCAGCCCCCCATTGGAATGTTGCAGAGGAACAAGAGCAAGGAGGTGGCACAAAGCTGCTGGAACCGCTAGAGGAACTGGTGTTGCAGACCTGGCAACAGGTCCTACAGAGAGATCAAATCGGACTGCAGGAGAACTTCTTTGAGATTGGTGGACATTCGTTGCTGGCGACTCAGGTTATCGCTCGTCTTCGACAACTGATCAAGATTGAGCTCCCTTTGCGCGCTCTCTTTGAAGCGCCCACTATCTCTAGCCTGGCTACTCGTCTCCAGCAATTGCTGCTGCTCGATCAGGGGCTGGCAACACCCCCACTCATACCGGTCTCACGCAACCAGCCGTTACCACTCTCCTTCGCGCAACAACGTCTCTGGTTCTTGCATCAGCTCGCGCCCCAGAGTGCCGCCTATACGATTCCGGTTGCCGCTCGCTTGCAAGGAGCACTGGATATCCCTGCATTCCAGTCAAGTTTGGCGGCACTCATCCAACGCCATGAAAGTTTACGCACAACATTTGAAGAACATGAGGGCCTGCTGCAACAGCATATCATGCCAGCCTCATTCATCTCTTTCCCACTGATTGATTTCAGTGCCAGCGATGAATATCAAAGAGACCAGGAGATACAGCGCCTCGTCCGACAAGAAGCCGAACAACCATTTGATCTGAAACAGGGACCCCTCTTGCGCTGCTGGCTGCTACGCCTCGCGCAGCAAGAACATATCCTTTTGTTGACAATGCACCATATTGTTTCCGATGGCTGGTCTATGGGAGTTCTTGTCCGCGAGATCACCGAGCTCTATCATGCCTTCCGTGCTGGAAAACCATCACCTTTACCGCCTCTTCCCATCCAATACGCCGACTACGCTTCCTGGCAACGCTCCTGGTTGCAGGGTGATGCCCTCGAAGCACAGCTTCGCTACTGGACCCATCAACTCAACGACGCTCATGCACTGCAACTATCGACAGATTTTTCTCGCTCGTCTACACTCAGTTACCGGGGAGCGCGTTATGGTCTACCCGTAAATACAGAATTGGCACAACAACTACGACAACTGAGTCAGCAAGAAGGAGTTACGCTCTTCATGACCTTGCTGGCCGCTTTTCAGATCCTGCTCTATCGCCTCAGTGGGGACGAGGATATTGTCGTTGGTACCGATACCGCCAATCGCTCCCATCTGGAAACAGAAGGCATCATTGGCTTCTTCATCAACTTGCTGGCCCTGCGCACCAATCTGCAGGATCATCCCAGTTTCATCCATCTTCTTCAGCGAGTACGTGAGATGGTCCTGGGGGCCTATGCTCATCAGGAACTCCCTTTTGAGACGATTGTCGAACATCTACGTCTCCCACGTACGGGAAATCATACACCGCTAGTGAATGTACTTTTCGTCCTGCAGAATGTCCCGCACTCTGAATCCGAACTCGCGGACATTGTGGTCCGTCCAGTTGAGCAAGAGGCGGTGCACTCCAAGTTCGATCTGGCTCTTTTCGTAACTGAAGATTCGCAAGGTTTGTACTGCACGGCCAATTATAGTACAGATCTGTTCAAGCGCGAGACGATAGAGATGATAATGCAACGTTATCATACCTTGCTTCATTCAATTGTAAATCAACCCCACGCCAAGATCGCAAGTCTGGAGATCGCTACGGAAAATGAAAAGGCGCAAAAAGCCCGGCAACAGACCACGCTGCGCCAGAATTTGAAGCTAAGTCGTGGGGCACGCATGCGCCTCACTGAAGAGAATGGGGAGCACTTACCCGATAAGGCGGAATAGATCACTGGTGATAAAAACAAATATTACATTAATGCTGTTTATATATAGTTCGTGAGGAGTATGGGATCAGATGCAAACAACAGATTTACAGGCTGCAAGTCTCTCAAAACAACAGGAACGCGCCTGGAAGTGGCTGCAAGCCAATCAGATATATGGAACACAGGGCATGTTCCTGTTGCAGGGTACGTTTGAGCTTGATAAATTCCAGCAGGCGCTCCAGCAAAGTATCCAACAATATGAGATCTTACGTACCACATTTGCTGTCATGCCAGGGATGGAGCTTCCGGTGCAAATACTTGGTCAGCACAGAGAAATCTCTTGCCTTCTCACAAATCTACAATGCCTGGAGACATCAGAACAACAGAATGCGCTTGCCCAACAATGGAGGAATTTGTTACATCAGCCCTTCGATCTGGAACATGGACCGTTGCTGTATGCTGTTCTTTGCCGCCTGGATAAAGAGCAACATGTGTTTATATTACGGGCGTCTGCTTTATGTGCAGATGCAAGCACAATACAATACTTCTGTGAGGAGGTATTACAACGCTATAGGGCCCTACTACAGGACAATATTTTCCAGAATGAAGAAGACGCACTGCAGTATATTGATGTTACTGCGTGGCGTGATGATCTCTTACACGCCGAAGGCGCGTCAGAGCAACAGGATTTCTGGCGCACATTTGATCTTTCTCACCTGGATTCAATTCGTCTCCCTTTGCAGTCTGGAAAAATGTCTCAACTACCTATCCAGACAGAAATGGCTTCTCCGGCTATTCCGCAGCAGGTTGCGATAACATTAGAGCCAACCTGGCAAGAGCGTTTAGAAGCTCTTTGTCAGGAAAAAGACGTCTCTCAAGAGACTTTTCTGCTTACCTGCTGGCAGATTCTACTCTGGCGTTTGACAGGCGAATCCCCATTTACGGGTGTCACCTGTACCGGGCGACCATATGAGGAACTAACACTGGCTCTGGGACCCTATACCCATACGGTTCCCTTTTCGCTCTCCCTGGATCGGGAAATAAGCCTGGAACAGGCTCTGGCCGAAACGTCCTCAGCGGTGCAGCAGATGAATGAGAAGCAATTATATTTCAACTGGGAAGTGACGGCCCCTGCATGTCCCACCGAAAAACAGTTCTTTCCGCTCGGCTTTGCCTATACCGAGTGGCCTGAACAATGGCAACAGAATAATATAACGATGCGCGTGCAAAAGGTGGAAAGTTGGGATGAGCCCACGCACCTCCAACTGTATGCCACATGCATCGACACTCGATTACAATTACAGATACGCTATCAGCCCACCGCGCTATCTCATATAGATGCTCATCGCCTGGCTGGCCTCTATCATACGCTGCTCCAAAACGCCATTACTACACCTCAAGCACAGGTCAGTTCATTAGAGCTACTTACTCAACAGGAGCAAGTCATACAACGTGAGCACTGGCGCGGTCAGCAACGCGACTGGCCCTTTGTCCCTTTGCATCACCGCTTCCAGGCTTATGCACAACGCCAGCCAGACGCGCCCGCCCTCCGCTACGACACCCATCTGCTTACCTATCAACAACTGGATCATCTTAGCAGTCAGCTTGCACATCTGCTCCTTGCTCACGGACTCCCCTCCGCTGGCCGTGTTGCCATCTATCAGACACGGGATCATTGGGCCATCGTCTCGCTGCTCGCGGTCCTCAAAGCCGGAGCCTGCTATGTTCCACTGGATGAAGATCTGCCTGCGGCACGTGTGCGCCTCATCCTCGATACCCTCTCGCCAGATATCGTGCTCTCCCAACAGTCTCTCATGCAGTCGCTCAACTTACAGCAAGCTTCCGTTCTGCTCCTGGAGGATCTCCCTGATTTGTTGGCACCCTTACCTGTGACACCTCCTCCAGCGAAGATTGCGCCAGAACAGCTCGCCTATATTATGTATACCTCCGGCTCTACTGGCACGCCCAAAGGCGTCCTGATTAGCCATAGCAGTGTCAGCAATTATACCGATGCGCTCCTTGAGCTGCTCCAACCAGAGGCAGGCTGGCACTTTGCCACAGTCTCCAGCCTGGCTGCCGATCTGGGCAATACTGCCGTCTTCACCGCGCTCTCTGCTGGTGGCTGCCTCCATGTGCTTCCCTATACGCTCGTTACTAATGGAGCGGCCATGGCTCGCTATACGCAAAGCTATCCCCTCGATGTTCTCAAAATTGTTCCATCCCATCTGCAAGCCTTGCTTGATACTGAAGCAGTTGTCAGCTTGCCACGACAACGCCTTATCCTGGGAGGAGAAGCGTTGCCATGGTCGCTGGTGGAACAACTGCACCACCTGGGTGCCACCTGCCAGCTCTACAATCATTATGGACCGACCGAGGCAACGATTGGTACGCTGGTCAATCCTCTGGGCTCCCTTGCCGATCTCTCTCTTCCAGCACTCGATGCCCGTGGCTATAGCGTCCCACTTGGCGATCCATTGCCCAATGCGCAGATTTGCCTGCTCGATGCTCATCAGCATCAAGTGCCCGCAGGGGTTGTAGGTGAACTCTATATAGCCGGTGCCGGACTGGCTGCTGGCTATCTCAATGCGCCCGACCTTACGCAAGAGGTCTTCGTACATGTGCCATCGTTAGATGAACGGATACGCTGGTACCGTACCGGGGATCTGGTACGTGAGAACGAATACGGGCAGTTAGAGTTTGTGGGTCGGCGGGATAGCCAGGTAAAGGTACGCGGCTACCGCATCGAACTGGGGGAAATCGAAGCTCACTTACGTAGCTATCCAGGGGTGCGTGAAGCAGTAGTTCATCCCTGGCAACAAGAGTTGATAGGGTACTTGCTGGCCTGGAAGCAAGCAGGGCCTAACCCACAAGAGATACGTGAGGAGCTCTTAAAGACGCTTCCCTCCTATCTGGTACCCAGTCGTCTCATCATGCTGGATCAACTACCCCTCACGGCCAATGGAAAAGTTGATCGTCGGCGCTTGCCCGCCCCTGATCTCACTACAGAGCAAGAGCAACCCGCCCGGAGTAATCCTCCGCGCACACCTATTGAGGAGGTACTCGCAGGTATCTGGCAGGAGGTACTCGGCCTCAATCATTTGGGACGCGATGACGACTTTTTCATGCTCGGCGGCCATTCCTTGCTGGGAACACGTGTGATAGCACGGCTACAGACCATCTTTGGAAGAGAAATTCCTATTACCTGGCTCTTTGATGCTCCTACGGTAGCCGCGTTAGCTGAACGCATTGAAGAGGCGTTACGAAAAGAGCAGAGGGCGGAGGCTCCCGCTCTGGTAGCTGTCTCACATCAGCAGCCACTTCCTCTCTCTTTCGCGCAACAACGTCTCTGGTTTCTGGATCAGTTGGAGCCAGGCAATAGCACATACACTGTTCCGATTGCCGGCTGGCTACGCGGACCCCTGAACGCTCATGCACTGGAGCAGAGTCTGGTGGCAGTGATCGACCGCCACGAGGTGTTACGTACGACTTTTGCGCTCTATGAAAATCTTCCCGTGCAGATAATCCATCCCAGCGATCTGATACCCATTACCTGGGTCGATTTGACAACCCTGCCAGAGTCCGAGCGTACTCACCATGCGTCCCAACTGGTTGCGCAGGAGATCAGGCGTCCCTTTGATTTACAGCGCGGACCCTTACTACGCATCCATCTGCTTCGCTGTTCATCTCAGGAACAGGTATTGTTGCTGACAATGCATCACGCTGTCTCAGATGCCTGGTCGCACGCAATCTGGCTGCACGAATTGCACACGTTCTATACCGGATTCGTCAAGGGTGCACCCGCGCAACTATCCGCACTCCCGCTACAGTACGCTGATTATGCCCTCTGGCAACGTTCCTGGTTGCAAGGCGAGGTTCTGCAACAACAGCTTGACTACTGGATGCAGCAGTTAAGTGGGCTCTCTCCCCTGGAGTTGCCTACTGATCATCCCAGACCGGCACACCAAAGCTTCAACGGAGCTGTCCATTCGCTGGTGTTATCCCAGTCACTGAATACAGCCCTTAAACAGCTCAGCCAACGACACGGGACAACGCTATTCATGACCCTGCTGGCCGCATTCCAGGTCCTGCTGGCTCGCAGTAGTGGACAGGATGATATCGCAGTCGGGACCCCCATCGCCAATCGCGGACACAAGGAAATCGAAGAACTGATCGGCTTCTTCACCAATACGCTGGTGATGCGCGGCGATCTTTCCGGCGATCCTACCTTTGTAGAGTTACTGACACGGGTCCGCCGAGTGGCCCTGGAAGCCTACACCCATCAAGAGGTGCCTTTTGAACAGGTTGTGGAGGCCCTACAACCCGAACGTGATCTGAGTCGCTCACCTCTCTTTCAGGTCCTTTTTCAACTCCAGCACGCGGCACCATCAAATGAAGACCTCGCCGACCTGAGTCTGGACAATTTCGTCCGGGAGGGCGTGACTGCTAAATTTGATCTCACTCTCGCGCTCTTCGATAATGGTCAGGAGTTGCGCAGTACCATCGAATACAATCGCGATCTCTTCGAGCCCGCAACGATCCAGCGCTGGTTGGAACACTGGCAATTGCTTCTGGAGGGCCTGGTAGATAATCCAGAACAGCGCATCAGCCAGTATACGCTCCTTACGCAGCAGGAGCGCCAGACATGGCTGGAGATAAATGCCACCCGACAGACCTTCCCAGGCGATCTTTGCCTGCATGAACTCTTTGCAGAACAGGCCAATCAACATCCGGATGCCATTGCGGTAACCTTTGAAGATGAGCATCTCTCCTATGCCACACTCAATAAGCTCGCCAATCGCCTTGCATATAGGTTGCGAGAAGCAGGAGTAAAACCTGACATGGCCGTTGGGCTCTGCGCCGAGCGGAGCCTGCACATGGTCATCGGACTCCTGGGCATCTTGAAAGCAGGAGGAGCCTATGTTCCCCTTGATCCAGCCTATCCTCAATCACGTCTGGAGCAGATCATCGCTCAGGCTGGCATCTCGGCACTGGTAACACAGGTATCACTGCAAGCACAACTGATCAGCACACCAGTCACGACACTCTATATTGAGGAGTGTTTGCGAACGAGTGTAAGAGCGGACCAGTTGGTGACTACCCGATGTTCACCTCAGCAGTTAGCCTATGTGATCTATACCTCTGGCTCTACGGGCGTGCCCAAAGGTGTCTCCCTGACTCATCAAGGACTGGTCAATCTAATGCACTGGCAACGCGCACGTTCCGCCATGGGCTTACACAACAGAACCTTACAGTTTACTTCGATCAGCTTTGACGTCTCTTGCCAGGAATTCTTTGCCACCTGGAGCACTGGCGGCTGCCTTGTCCTCATTGATCAGCAGAAACGCCAGGATACTCAACAACTGCTACAGTATTTACGCATCCAGGGCATCGAACGGATCTTCTTACCATTTATCGCCCTGCATCAGTTGGTACACGTTGCTCAAGAATACGCCGAGCCACTCCCCTCTAGTTTGCGTGAAGTGATCACAGCAGGAGAACAGGTACAGGTCAGCCACTCTCTAACGGCATTCTTCAAGCATCTGCCACAATGTCGCCTGGACAATCAATATGGCCCTTCGGAGACGCACGTCGTCACCGCCTATCAGTTACCCGAAGAGCCAGACGCCTGGGCAGCCTTACCTCCCATTGGTGCGGCGATTAGCAATTGCGAGACCTATATATTGGATGAGCAACTGCAACTTGTTCCTATCGGTGTAGCAGGCGAACTCTATCTGGGTGGAGTAGCGCTCGCACGCGGATACTGGCGTAGCGCCGATTTGACCGCCGAGCGCTTTATTCCCCATCCATTTAGCCAGGAGCCAGGAGCCAGACTCTATCGGACAGGAGACCGGGCGCGCACCCGAGCCGATGGAACCCTCGAATTTATGGGGCGACGGGATGACCAGATTAAAGTGCGCGGCTATCGCATTGAGCTCCTGGAGATTGAGGCTGTCATCAGTGCTCACCCGGCCGTCAGTGCGGCTGCGATAGGTGTGCAAAATACAGCGGGAGAAGGAATCGCAGATAAACGCCTGGTGGCCTATATCGTACGTAAGCCAGAACAGCCTCTCTCTTTGAGAGATCTGCGCAGCTTCGTGGGAGAACGACTACCTCAGTATATGCTACCCGCAGCACTCATCGAGCTTGAACGACTACCCCTGAGTTCCTCCGGAAAAGTGAATCGGAGGCAATTGCCCGCTCCGCAGGTAGAAGAAATGCAGGGCAGCCAGACGGAAGGACAAGAACCGCGCAACGAACTGGAAGAACTCGTCTTGCAAATCTGGAAGCAAGTTTTGCAGACAGAGCAACCAGGGGTACAGGACAACTTCTTTGAGATCGGCGGGCATTCCCTGCTGGCAACCCAGGTAGTCTCGCGCCTGCGGCAGTTAGTAGGAGTGGAGCTACCAGTACGAGCGATCTTTGAAGCTCCCACTGTCGCGCAATTGGCCACACTACTCACCCATGAATTACAGAGAGAGCAGGGATTCGACGTGCCAGAGATAGTACCGATGCCACGCAACCAGAATCTTCCTCTTTCCTTTACTCAGCAGCGCTTGTGGTTCATGAACCTGCTAGAGCCGGACAGTACGGCCTATAGTATTCCGATTGCAGTACGCCTGGGTGGGCAAATGGATCGAATTGCCCTGAATAAAGCCCTGTCAGCACTCATCCAGCGCCATGAGAATCTGCGTACGACTTTCCCATCGCAGGACGGACAACCAATACAACTGATTGACTCTCAGCCCACGCCCCAACTGGTGATCATTGATCTGAGCCATCTGGCCCAGGAGGAACGGGAGTCGGTTGCCCGACAAATGGCTCGGCAAGAAGCCGAGCAACCTTTCAATCTGGCACATGGTCCCCTGTTCCGCAGCAGGTTGCTCCAATTGGCGGAGCAAGAAGATCATGCGCTGCTGCTGACCATGCACCACATCATCTCTGATGGCTGGTCCCTGAGCATTCTGATACGTGAGCTGACCAGCCTGTATACCGCTTTCTCGCAGGAACAACCAGTCTCCTTACCCGCACTACCGGTACAGTATGCTGACTATGCCCTCTGGCAGCGTTCCTGGCTACAGGGCGAAGTTTTACAGCGGCAATTGGACTACTGGAAGCAGCAGCTTGCAGGCGTTGTTCCCCTGGAATTACCCATCGATCACCCGCGCCCACCCATCCAGACCTTCCGGGGCGCTCGCCTCCATCTACAGTTGCCTCATGAACTGCATCAGCAACTACGCAAGCTTTCTCAACAAGAAGGTGTCACACTGTTCATGACGCTGTTAGCTTCTTTCCAGGTCTTGCTCGCACGCTATAGCGGACAAGAAGATATCGCGGTGGGCACAACCATTGCTAACCGCACGCATCAGGAGATCGAAGGGCTCATCGGCTGCTTTATCAATATGCTGGTCCTACGTGTCAATCTGTCGGACAATCCTTCTTTCATTGAACTCCTTGCACAGGTGCGTACAGTCGCGCTACAAGCCTATAGCTATCAAGATCTGCCCTTTGAACAGGTGGTAGAGGCACTGCAACCTCAACGCGACCTCAGCCGCTCACCCCTCTTTCAGGCGCTCTTTGTAATGCAAAACCTCCCTCCAGCCACGGAGGAAGAACAAACAGCTCCAATGGAAAGTGAGAACATCGCCTCCGAGCAGCAGGTTGCCAAGCTTGAGTTGAGCGTAATGGTAGTGGAGAGAGGACAACGATTAAACATCACGCTGGGATACAATACTGACCTTTTTGAGACCAGCACGATCCAGCGTCTGCTCGCTCATTGGCAGAGGATTATGGAAGCCATCGTGGCAGCCCCAGAACAACGGGTCGCGCTGATTCCTTTATTCACTCCCGCCGAACGCGAGCAAATGTTGCGACAGCAACACACCACACAGTCTAACGCATCTTCTAACTCATCTTCGCTCTATCTCCACGAACTCTTTGAAGCTCAGGTGGAACGAACGCCCGATGCTACGGCCATAGTCCTGGATGAAACACATTTAACCTATCGAGCACTCAATCAACGGGCCAATCAATTGGCTCATACGCTTCAACGGCAAGGAGTCAAACCCGAAGAACGAGTTGGCATCTACCTGGAGCGCTCGCTGGAAATGGTAATCGGTGTGCTGGCGGTTCTCAAGGCTGGCGGTGCCTATGTTCCCCTGGACCCAACCGCACCAAGAGCACGAGTCATACGCCTCCTTCAAGAGGTGCGCCCCTCTCTGATTCTGGTGAGTGAGACATCGCGCCTGCAATTGCCTTCAAGCCCTGCCAAAGTTCTCTTCATTGAGCGGGAGATAGCTTCTCTTGCGGCAGGCGCAACCGAAAATCCCCAGGTACAGATAACGCCAGACAATCTCGCCTATATTGTGCATACCTCTGGTTCAACCGGGCGACCGAAAGGTATTATGATTGCTCATCGAGGAGTCACAAACTATCTGCACTATCTGTCTCAGACCTACCATCTGGGAGGAGATTCTGTTGTCTTGCAACTCCCCTCTCTGACCTTCGATGCCTCGGTCCGTGACATTTTCGGAACCCTGACGACAGGCGCAAAGCTGGTCCTTTTGCACTCGGACGAATTCAAAGAGCCAACAGCCATCTTGAGGCAGATAGAGCGTCATCAGGTCACCGCTATCCTGAGTATTGTACCTTCGCTACTTCGTATGCTTCTGGAGACCGCGCAAGAAATGCGTGGCACCTATGCTTCGCTTCAGCTCTTGCTGGCGAGTGGAGAACCATTATTCCTGGCCGACTACCAGAAGGTCGCCAGTGTAATCAGTCCGGAGACTCGACTCATCAACCAGTATGGGCCAACTGAATGTACCATGACCTCTACGTATTATACGCTAGATCTCGCATCGTATGAACGAGAAACTGTTCTCGCTGGCAAGCCAATTCCTGGTATGCAAGTGTATATCCTGGATCACGCACTCAACCTCGTTCCACCCGGAATACAGGGTGATGTTTACCTGAGTGGCCCTGGAATCGCGCGCAGCTATCTCAACCAGGCAGAGATAACTGCCGAACGCTTTTTACCTCATCCCTGGAGTACAGAACCCGGAGAACGCCTCTATCAGACTGGCGACATCGCCCATTACTTGCCAGATGGAAACATAGAACTATCAGGACGAAGCGACCATCAGGTTAAGATTCGTGGCAACCGGGTGGAGTTAGGAGAAATTGAAGCTGCACTGAGCTGGCATCCACAGGTGCGGCAAAGCGTCATCCTGATACAGGGAGCAGAGAGTCAGGAGATACAGATCGTTGCCTATGTGGTGATGGAAGACGTAGAGGATGCAGCAGATGCACGGGGAGAACTGCGCAGTTTCCTACAGGAAAGACTGCCTGACTATATGCTTCCCGCTCATTTCGTACTACTCGCTGCACTCCCATTAACACCCAATGGTAAAGTTGATCGACGTGCCCTTGCCTCTCTAAAACCTGATAATGAGTCAGCCAGGTTTGTCCAATTCCGCGACGCTATAGAATATCAGTTGTGCGACATCTGGTCAGAATTGCTCAATAAACGCCCTATCAGTGTCATGGATAATTTCTTTGACCTGGGTGGACACTCGATCCTGGCAGTGCGGATGATGTCTCACATTAAACGCACTTTTAACCGCGATCTGCCGCTGGCGACGCTCTTCCAACGCCAGACAGTGGCAGAGCTAGCAATACTCTTACGCGAACAATTGCCACGAGAGGAAGATACAACAGTCTTAGTGCCATTCCAGATCCATGGCGATCGAATACCGTTTTTCTGCATCCATCCCTCGGGTGGTGAAGTGTTCGAATATCGAAATCTGTCACGCTATATAGGCACGAGACAACCATTTTATGGTATGCGTATGCCTGATCCTCGCAAACATCAAGAGGAGTTCCGCACATTGGAGGGAATTGCCCTGTATTATATAGCGGCGATCAAAGAGGTTCAGCCGCAAGGGCCTTATCAGATCGGTGGTTGGTCCGCAGGAGGTCAGATCGCCTATGAGCTAGCCCAACAACTACAGAAGCAAGGGGAGGAAGTCCGCCTGCTAGCCTTGATCGATAGCAAGCCGCCAAAGCCTGATGAACGTAGAGAGATTGATAGAGAGAAAGGGGCTGATGATGCCACCATTGCCAGATCCCTGATGAGGCGCTATCAGGTGACGTTACCAGAAGAGCTTGCCAGTCAGGGAGATCCGGTTACACAATTGATCTATGTAAGTGAACAATTAAAGCAGCGTGACGTTGCACCTCGTGACGTCTCGCTTGAGCAGATCCGCTTTTTCGCACATGTTCAGGACACGATAGAAAGAGCCATTGGACACTACATCCCTCAGCCATATACGGGTCCGGTAACACTATTCCGGGCAAAGGAAGATGAAGTACAGGCACCCGGTAAGCGACTCAATGAGTGGCAAACGCTGGCAGAGCAAATAGAGGTTCATCTGGTTCCAGGGAACCATATTACAATGATTGAAGAGCCAGATGTCAAAGATCTGGCCGCTTCGCTCGCTCGCTGTCTGGACCCTGAACATTGAATCAAAAAGTTTCATACGTCACCCCGAACTTTTGAAACAAACGTTCGCTACAATGGGAGTGCAGAGGGCGAAGCCTTCTGCCGGGGTGTGGGGTGTCCCCCAATACGGTTCAAATAGTCCATGCTCCTGCGGAGCACCCGGAACGATGAAAAGGAGGTAAAATAGGAGGTGAACCAGCGCCAAGATTCACAGATCGAGATGTTATCTAGTGGAACAAACCTGGGTTCAAAT
>NZ_BIXY01000023.1 GCF_008326305.1 Dictyobacter arantiisoli
TTTTGCTGCCAACGCTTTTCCAGGTCTTCTGCATTCATGATCTCGCCCACCTTTCTTTTGGTGAAATTTCTTACTACCATTTTATTTTACCATTTTGGCGGCGCAAAAAAATGAATGGCACCCTCTTTTTTATCGCCTGACAGATACAAATTGCATACCTTTAACCATAAATAAAGGGCAGTATCACGATACAAAAAGAGAGCAGCTGGCAATAAGCTGACTGCTCTCCACAGAGGTTAACACCTGCCCTGAAGGGCTATGATAGCCACTGCCGTGAGTCGATTAGTGTAAACGGAGCCGTAGCGTGAATATCCTGTGACGATTCGCCTACCAGGACATCAAACTCACCCGCCTCAGCAATCCACGCATGCAAGCGATCATCAAAATAGGCCAATGCCTCCTTCGCGATTGAGAGGATCACGGTCTGACGCTCACCTGGTGCCAGAGCGACCTTGGCAAAGGCCTTGAGTTCTTTTTCTGGCCGTTGCAGGCTCGCCTTGCGGTCACGTACATAGAGTTGTACGACTGCCTGGCCCTGCCGTTGTCCGGTATTAGTCACATCGATGGATACCTTGAGCGTCTCATCAGGCTTGATCTCGCTAGCGCTTAATTGTAGCCCGCTATACTCAAAGGTGGTATAGGAAAGGCCAAAGCCGAACGGGAACAGAGGAGCGATTTTCTTCTTCTCATAATAGCGATATCCTACAAAGACGCCTTCGGTATAAGGATTTTTCCCATTCTCGCCCGGAAAGTCGAGATAGGTAGGATTGTCTTCAAGCTGTACAGGGAAGGTCTGTGGCAGCTTGCCGGAAGGATTAACATCGCCAAAGAGTACATCGGCAATGGCATTGCCAGCCTCCTGACCGGGATACCAGGCCTGGACGACGCCAGCGACTTGCTCCAGCCAGGGCATGGTGAGGGGCGAACCGCTATTGAGGACCACAATCGTACGGGGATTGGCCTGCGCTACTCTGGCGATCAATGCGTTTTGCTCGCCCGGCAAGTCCATAGACACCCGGTCGAAACCTTCGCTCTCCCACTCGCCATTCAGTCCCGCGAATATCAGCGCGACATCCGATTGCGCTGCCAGCGTTGCCGCCCGCTCGATAGAGTCGGCAGGAAGTGGTGCCAGACAGCCCAACCGGACAGCAGCCAACATCAATTCGGGATTTTTGCCGAATTCGAGCGTGATCGCATACTCCTGCCCGGCGACCAGTTCGGTTGGATACGTCAATTCAGCAGAACCCATCCCAAAGTAGCTCTCACCAGGGGTCTGATTGGTCCAGTTATCAATCACCTCTTTTCCATCGAGGATGAAACGGCTTTGGCCCGCGCTTATCAGGCTGAAGCTATACGTTCCCGTCACCTGTGGTACAAAGCGTCCACGCGCCCGGACAGCAAACTGCTGAGCATCTACCTGTTCAGGCAAGGGACCAAACCAGAGCAGCTCGCTGGATTGCTTCTGCTCCGTCCAGACAGGACTGCCTGTGAGAGCAGTATTATTAAAATACTCCACGCTCAAGCCATGGGCCGTTCCTTCGCTATTGGCGAACAACTGCGCGGTATCAAGCAGAGGGAGTTGCTTATGGCTGGTACAGCCGAGTTCATAATTAACTGCCACTTGCTCACCAACCCTGGACAGCACACCCTCCCATGGCGTGATCGTATAATGAGGATTGACCTGTGCGCTGCCACCGCCCATGATCTGAGCGACTCTGGCGTTTGGCCCAATCACCGCAATCGATGTAAGCTGTTCGCGCTGCAGAGGCAAGATATTCTGCTCATTCTTAAGCAAGACCATGCCCTCGCCAGCGGCTTCACGGATCAATGCCCGATGTTCAGGACGATTGATCGCCTGCTCGGCTTCCTCCTCTGGATAGGCGAATTTTCCGGTCCTGTCCAACAGTAGCAATAAACGGCGCACGCTCTCATCGATAGTGCTTTCCGCGACCTCGCCATCCTTGACCGCCTGGATCAGCTTTTCACCGCGCCACAGGCCAGGGCCGGGCATCTCCAGATCAAGGCTCGCATTGACTGAAGGAGCGGTGCTTTTGACCGAGAAGAACCAGTCGGACATCACCACGCCGTCAAAATGCCATTCATCGCGCAGCACATCGTGGAGAAGGTAGGGATGTTCGCTGGCCGCGACGCCATTGACCAGATTATAGGAGGCCATCAGCGCCCAGGTGTGGGCATCGCGGATGGCGGCCTGAAAGGGAGCCAGATAGATTTCACGCAGCGCTCGCTCGCTCACCTGCGAGTCGATGCTGAAGCGCTCAAACTCGGCTTCGTTGGCGACATAGTGCTTTACCGTCGCGCCCACGCCCTGACTCTGAACACCAGTAATGTATGAGACAGCTATTTGCCCGGTCAAATAAGGATCTTCCGAGAAGCTCTCAAAGTTGCGCCCGCCCAGCGGTGAGCGATGGATATTCACGGTCGGTCCCAGCAGGACACGCGCCCCTTTGGTCCTGGTTTCCTGTCCCAACGCCTGCCCGATCCGTTCAACCAGAGCAGTATTCCAGCTCGCCGCCAGGGATACGCCAGCCGGGAAACAGGCTGCGGTCGTGCCTCCACTCATTTCAGCGCCGCGAGCACCGTTAGGGCCATCACTGACCTTCAAAGCCGGAATAGCCAGCCGCTCGATAGCAGCGGTATGCCACATATCCGTTCCAGCCAGCAGCATCACTTTTTCCTGTAATGTCATCTGACTCAGCAAGGTATCAATAGAATCTGCCATAACCTATTTCCTTCTTTCTACATGCATACATTCAACGTTATGAGAAAAGGCATGAGAATATAATAACAGGTATTTCAACCTCCTTATGCATCTGCTAGTACAAAAAAAATCAAAAATTAAATTAAATTAAATGTATAAAAACGTAGGTGCGGCGCGGCACGAACGCATGTGAGTCCCGCATCCTCTTCATCGTACGATCATCTTGCCCCAGGGCTCCGTATGCAACTCCGGGCACAATGGTGGGGATATTTCGGTACGAGAATGGGAAAGCGGGACTCACGTTCGTTCGTGCCGCACCTACATTTTATTCATTATTATCAATCCCGATATTTATTTTTAATTCTGGTGATTCGGGGATTGGGGTTTTCCCCAGATGATACGAGCGGTGCGCTGAAGTTGGAGCTGGTTGTTTTCGGTCCAGGGCGCGACAAGATCACGGATGCCCTGGTCGAAGGCGGCTGCATCGGCGGCTGGCATACGATCAAGGGAGAGGCTGCTGCCAGAGTGGAAGGAGGCGATATAGTCTTCAAGCTCGGCTGTATAGGTGACGGGCGCGGTTTCGCGTTCTCCGACTTTCTGGAAAAGATGTCGTTGCTCTAACTCGCCGACAAGATCAAAGGCTAGCGCAACGTGGTCGGTTGCATATTGGCCGATTAAGGTGCGCAGGCCGTCTTTCCAGGCGGATGGGAGGATCTCCTGGCGGCTGACCAGTGCGAGGATGCCATTGGGGCTACAGGCCTCACTCAGGCGTGGCAATACGACATCCCAATCCATCCATTGCAGGCTGTCTCCGGCGGTAATGAGAGAATAGGGAGGACGCAGTTTGACCTGTTCGAGCGCGCCCGTGGTCCAGCGTAGATTGGGATGATGGCCGTTCTGCAAGGTCCGGCCTTTGCGCGTCATCGGCGAAGAGAGATCAATGGCGTCCACATGATCCACGAATTGGACCAGATGACGCGCCAGATCGCCCAATCCAGTACCTATATCCAGGACCGTTTGAGGATAGTCAACAATGAGTTCCAGCAGGATGCTGAAGGTTTCAGGCGGATAGGGGAGCCGGAATTGATAACGATCAACAACGCTCTGATCCTGAAAACGGGCGGCATTCTCAGCCGTGAGATGCTCTGGTCTGGATACCATAACAATACAAACCTTTTCTCTGGATAGTGGCCTGGATGACTGCTATCCCGCCACGGTTGAATGAAACAAACAATACAAGCCTTTGTTCAAACAATAGGGCTCGCCAGGACGATCCAGGCGGCTTCAGCCAGGGGCTCACGCACCTCTTGTATCTCTTCAGGAAGGCGCGTCCGGAGCCAGCGGCGCACAAATTCTCGACTGGCTCCGATCACCAGTGGATAATAAAGGGATTGGGGTAACCGTACGATGATGCCTTCTTCGATATATGGGGTGAGCCAGAGCAGAAATTGCTCTGGAAAACTTTCAATTGGCAGTGTCGTGAGAATCTTTTGACGCAAGACTTTGATATAGGCTCCCAGATATTCTGTATCTGCAGCCTGCATAAAAAATTGACCTAAGTCTGGATGCTGTTCAAACCAATCCAGATACGCATAGACGAAAGCTTTGATGCCTGTACGCGGCTGGAGAGCGTCCACAGGAAGTTCCTTGAAAGAGGTGAGGAGCACTCTGTTTAAGTCATTACGGCCATCAAGATAAAGGGCACGCGCCAGCATCTCTTTATTTTCAAAGTGATGATAGATACTGCCCGTGCTGGCACCCGAAAGCCGACGGATATCCTCCATGGTGGTCTCGGTGAAGCCTTTAGTCGAAAATAAGGTTAACGCAGCGTCCAGAATAGCCTGTCGCCGTGTGTGTGTTGCCGCATCACGATCTGAAGCACCAGTCACCATTGAAAGCTCCTTTTCAAGCACAACCCCTGCTCTCCCATGTCCTTACTTTACGCAGCATCACGCTCACCCAGGATACTGGCCCAAAGCAGGCTCGTTTTTGCTCCCAATTGTATCACACCTTGACTAGAATATAATACTAGAATACAATTCTAATTATAAGAAATAAATATATTTTTTAGCACATCTTCTTGGACTCAACTTATCTCATCTTATCTCCATTTCAAGTCGGCCTTCATAATGTCTTTTATCTTTCAGCCGCCATGTGCCTGGTAGCTGCCCTGGCATCATTGCTACGCGGGAAACAACAATCCCCAACACAAACCAGATAAACCAGCTACTCGTTCGCAGGCAGGCGCTCACGCACCTGCCTGCGTCCTTTTTATGGTGTGGTTACAGAGACAATGAGCATCAAATACTTTGTTTCTGATTAAAAAACTTCATTATTGACTTTTTTATGCCAACTAGATACACTCTATCTGTACAAGCGCACTCGTTTTGACTGTTTCAGCATAGATATCCTCTTCTTTTGTACATCTATACTGAAATTATCTTCCCTCACTGAGGAAGGAATCTCCCATAATGACATCTATATCTATACCCAGGGATATGCTATCCAATGTCCCGCATGATCCAATTGCTCTGGCTCGTAAACATATTATCTTGATTATTGATGTGGATGAAATGCGTGCTCAGAATTTGGCTTGCTTGCTAACATTAGCCGGGCTACGCGCTATAGTGACAACAACAACCTATCAGGCATTCCAACGCTTCTTGCAAGAAAGCTTTATGCCTGGTTTGATCCTCCTCGGTAAACAGGAAGAGATGACAACGCCCCTCTTTGCGCGTTTCTTCCAGCGTCTGACGCAAGAATTTCAACGTGATACCCCGATATTGACACTTTCAAAAATCCAACTTCAGGATGGCAATCTTTTGCTGGCAGACAAATCTGCTTCGAGCACGAAACACCGTGTCTCCCAGACGCATAGTGAGATCCTCAAGATGATCTGGAGGGTGTTGCCCTCGGCACAGATTCCGCTACAAGTCGCCGAACATAGTCTTGCCACGGACAAATTGCCAGAAATGGGCCTCTTTCCGCGCGTCGCAAAAACCAAACGCTCTGCATCCTCCCATTTTCGCTTCCAATTGAAAGCCGCCAAACAGGTGATTCCGACCGAGCAGTGGGAACTTTTGCTTACTGATGTTGGGCTGGCACAATATTGTAAAGAACGGAACTGGCCCTCCAGTGCCGACGAATATATCATCCCCCCCGAATACACAACCTGCCTCAATCGTGCCGTTATGTTCTCACAGCCCGCTGAGCCGATCCAGCAGGTCTATAAATGGGCCAAACTCGTCGATGCTGCTATCTTACAAAAGCCCGCATTCATCTTTATGTTGCAGCAGATACCCAAAGTTCTCGGGCAGGACCGCACCATGCGCGAGGTACTCAAGACCTTCACGAACGAACTCCATGAAGAACGGAGAGAGGATTTAGCGGATTGGAAACGGCTCGAAGACGAATCATTCCTCTTTGTATTCTATAGCAATCTGTTTATATATGGCTTTATGGGCGCCAATCAACCATCTTGCTACGTCTGGCTGGCTACCTTCGAAAGAATATTAGAAATCACGAAAATGCAAAAGCGCTGGCAGATACGTGAGCTTGAATGTAGTGGACAAACCTATACCGGACACTGCGTCTTCCAGCTCACACCCGTAAGATCCTGACAGATCCAGAGATCCATGAGTTTTCGCACCTGCGGTGCTCAAACATCTTTTTAGTGTGTAGTGCAGGAAAGGTGCACAGCACCTTTCCTGCACTACACACTAAAAAGGGCGCAGGCGCGTGCGCGCCTGCCAGCCAGGGAGCAGCAGGATCCCGCTGGCATTGGGGGGCTGACACTCTCGTAGAGGAACTTACAGGTGGAGGGAGGCGGCTACTGTTTCAGAAAACGTTTGATGGTTGTCGTCACCAGTTGATGATCTTCTTGCTGGGGAAGCCCCGAGACGGTAATCGTACCGACAATTCCCACCTGCGCAATGATCAAAGGAAAAGCTCCGCCATGGGGAGAAAATTCCAGCGACGAAACATAATATTTCTCATCAATCGTTTTCCCCGCATCCTGCAAATATTGCCCGACATAAAATGAGCTATGCTCGAAGCGGTTCACGACATTATTCTTACGCTTGATCCACTCATCATTATCAGGCGTCGTTCCCTCCATCGCAAAATGGAAGAGTTGTTGTCCATGACGTGTAATGTCAATCGTAACACCCTTGCCTTTGTCTTTCGCCGCCTGGATCAGTGCCAGGCCAAGTGCCAGTGCCGTTTCGTGTGTAAAACTGGTAAATTGCAACTCCTGTTCTTGTTCTAACAGCGTCTGCAATAATTCTTTGGTCGCACCCATATATAATCATCTCTTTCTGTCAGGTTGATTTTGCTCTTGCAAGCATCCTGATTGTATCAGCGTAACACATCTCGGTGCCCACGACCACACACTTGTAATTCGCTTGATCACACTCCCTCTACGTTTCACATACATGTGGTCGGAGTACTGTTACGGTGCGCTGAGAGACGGTGCGCTGAGAGTTAGAATTGGTAGATGCAAAGCTTACACAGTGTTTTTCTGATCAACCTTGGAATCCTGCTGATCGGACTGGTGGTCGTTGTCCTTTTGCCAGAGGTTGAACTGCAACAGCTCACTTGCCAGTCAGGCCAAGTTGATGGGCGAGCGCAATGGCGTGGCCTCGATCACGCGCTCCCAGTTTGCTAAAAATATGGTTGATGTGTGTTTTGACGGTTGATTCGCTCACAGAGAGTTTATCAGCTATTTCAGTATTATTATGTCCGGCGGCAATCAGCTGTAAAACGTTGAGTTCATGGCTGGTGTCAATATCAGCCGCATCTTCCAGAATGATGCGCAGGCCCTCATGCATCAGGCGCTGATCATCAACCAGCAAGACCCGTATCTTCGGTGTATCCACAAAACCTCTCTGTCATTCGCTCTCTATGCAGAACAACCAACCATACATGTCAATTATCGGAGAGGTAGGCGCAGGCACACGGAAAAACCACCATGAGCACCTGGATCCGCTTCAAGTTCACCCTGTAACGCACTCAATCGTTCACGCATTCCCTGCAAACCATGATGTCCCCCGCCCTGCTGTGGCTGATCGACCTGCGCATTGAGAGATGGCACCAATTATCCCATGCCATCATCCTCTACGCGCAGCATGACATTCTGATCACTCCATATCAGCACGCTCGTAACCGTATGGGCCGCGCCATGGCGATGCGCGTTGGTCAGGCACTCGCGCAACGCAAACAGCAATGCCTGTTGCCACTGCTCATCCAACATATGCGCGCTCCCCTCCTCGACAAAGTTGCAATGGATACCTGTACGCTCGGTAAAATTTTCAGCGATTGAGCGCAGATTTGCCCCCAGATTATCCAGCAGCGGGGTTGGCGCGTCACGCAATAAGCCAACCACGCGCCGACTCTCAGCCATACTTTCGCGCAACAACGACGCCATCTCATCCAATTTGGCTGACAGGCGTTCAGGATCACGTGAGGCAAGCTTGCGCGCCGCCTACACCTGGATCGAGAGGATTGCCAGGGAATGAGCCAGCACATCATGGATATCACGAGCGATGCGGGTTCGCTCACGAGTGGCCGCCAGTTCCTCTGGAGCAGCATCTTCGTCATTTTATATAGTGTAGGGAAAGATAAATATGTTATTATAAGAACAAATAATCTTTTTGCAGGAGGAACCAAATTTGTTTAATAAAGCAATAAATAATCATACAAATACCCAGGTAACGTCCTCTTCTGAAAAAGGTCTCACAAAAGAACAATGGCTAAAAAAGGGTATTACTCATTATGAAAATTTACAATATAAAGAAGCTTTAGAGGCCTGTGAACAAGCAATCCAAATTGATCCTGCTTATGCCCGAGCATACCATGGGAAAGGCCTAGCACTGACTCAAATGAAAGCATACGAAGAAGCAAAAAGAGCCTATGAACAGGCGAATAGATTGGCTCCTACTAATGCCAAAATCTGTAAGGATATGGCAGAACTATTTTACATGCTCGAAGATTATGCAAAATCCCGTATCTTCTATAAAAAAGCGATCCATCTCGATAAAAAATTCGAGAAAGGCTACTTCGAAAAAGCAAATACCTTGCGCAGAATAGCATACCAGTTTGAACATGAAAAACAGTGGGAAGAAGCTATTAAAGCATATTATACAGTACTTTCCTTTAATCCAGATGACATTCGGGCTCGTCGCACAATTACCAATATCAGAATGAAAGATGCACCTTTGATAATCGAGCCGGCTCCGATGACGAATCACAACAATATTATTCATCCATTCAATTGCACATGCCCAGAATGCTATGAATATTAGCTCTTTCTTATTGTTTGGAGTTTATAGGTGATTGCACCTTGACCACCAGGTCCAACCAGGGCACAAAAGAATGGAGAACCCACGTAACCGCCACCGTTCTACGGTGGCGTCGTACGTAAACCTCGCCCCGAAGACGGGAATGGAGGCACACGTCACGGCGTTGAGGCATCGCACAGTGCGAGATAGTCGTCCAACTCCCCCATTCTACGTTGTTCTCCATTCCTCTCGCTTATGCTGGACCTGGTGTTCTGGCCTGCGCATGAGAATTGGAATGCCCTGGTGGCTGGCTGGTTCTCCTTGACTACACTAACTGCGTGTACTACCATAGCAGAGGGAACTCTTTCCGTGTATCAATACAACAATACCAGGGATAAAAAAATGAATAAATTAACACCTGAAGAAGAACGCGTGATCCTGCATAAGGGAACCGAGGCGCCGTTCAGAAACGAATATGATCACCTGTTTGCGGATGGGACGTTCATTTGCCGCCGCTGTAATGCACCGCTGTTCTCGGCTGAGACCAAGTTTGATTCGGGCTGCGGCTGGCCTAGCTTTGATGCCAATTATCCCGACGCCGTTAAGCGTCTGCCTGATCCCGATGGCATGAGGACGGAGATCGAGTGCGCAAATTGTGGTGGTCATCTGGGCCATGTTTTCATAGGCGAGCGCTTTACTAAAAATAATACACGCCACTGCGTTAATTCTGTCTCGATCCGCTTCATTCCTAAAGGGCAAGATATACCAGCAACCATCCATCCCGACAAATAATCACTTGTAGGCAGGCGCTAACGCGCCTGCTTTTTAGTTTGAAGTTGAGCTGGCGTTTACGGCCACCAGTAGCCAATCTCTAATGTGGCAGTACAGATGTCTGCGATGACGCTTCGATTACCTATACGCTGGATAACAGGGATCAGATTGGCGAGATCGGCCAGTGTTTCGCGCCGTGTCTGGTGTGCCATAATACGCAGGCTGTCGTGCAGGATGGGATAGAACTGACTCGCCTGCGCTGATTGCAAAATGGGCGCGATGGCCTGTAAGGTCTTGAGGCCCAGTTGCGCATCCCCGGTCGTGCGTAACCGCGCCTTGATCGCTTCTCCTATCGTCATCCATTCAGTCTCGGGATGGTTGAGGAAGAGCGCATATAAGACATCCTTGCTGTGTTCTTTATTCTCGATTGACCAGAGCACTTCGAGCAAGGCAGGCAGTGACGCCAGAGGAATAGAGGCCGCCAGTTTCGTTAAGAGCCACGCTCGCTCTCCTTCTGTCTCTACTTGCTGTATCATCGGTAATAAGAAGGGCAAAAGTTTGGCAAGTTGGTCTGTTGGCAAATAAGATGCCAGCAGCACAAAGGTACGAAACTGCCAGGGATTACTCCGTAGCTCGGCCCGGGCATCTTCAGATAGTGTTTCGTCTGAAGGTAGTCCTATGATGTCAATACGTGCTTCCTCGGAGATGGATTTCAACAACGCATCCAGTAGCTCTAACTTTTCGGGTCCGTAGTGCATTTTTTCAACGATCAATTCCACGGTATCAGCAAATTCTCGCTCTAAGAGGTGCGGAAGTAGCTCCAACACTATCTGCGACCAGAGCTCGCTCCCCTGCATAAACGTCACATCTTCCCAGACGGCGGCAAAATCGCGGGCTGGCATGTATGGGATAAGATGTAAGAGCAGCATGCCTCGCAAACGGCTATTACGGAAGAGCATGGCAGCTTTCCAGACCAGCAGGAAATAGTGTTCCGGCATCCGTGGCAGCAGGGCCAACATTACCTGTACCAACATTTCTGTCTGCGTATACTTTTGGATGAAATCGAAGAAAGCCAGGAATGATGCTTCAGGCACACGGGAAGCCAGAGTACGCAAAAGCGTTAAGCTCACACTATCCAGTTCGGAAGGCTGGAGACTCTGGACAAATTCCCAGGATTGGGCAAAAAAGCGTTCTGGCGTGCGTATCGCCAGACTACGAAGCATATGCACGCGCTCAGCAGGATTCTCGATGGTTTCTACTGCTGCCCACACCTGAGGAAAGAGATTTTCTGACATGGTCACCAGGATATTTCTCAGGATGGCACTACGCCAGCGTTCGTCACTGAACGTCTGGATGGTAGCCCAGAATTGAGGAAAGAAGCTTTCCGGCATTCGCAACGCCAGTTGTTTGAGAAATAAGGCACGCTGCTCTTCGTCGGGAAGCCCCTGAATAGTATCCCAGAGTTGCATGAAAAAGGACTCTGGCGCATACGATACCAGCGAGGTCAAGATTTCCTGGCGCTTCTTTTCATCCTCTGTATTTTGAATGAGCTGAAAGATATTGAATGAGTCACGCTGCGCTGCATAGAGGATAATGACCTTCAGGATCTCTTCGCTCCATTGCATATGCTGCTGGGCTCGCAAGATGGCGTAGAAAGAGGTAAACGTACTCTGGGTGACGTGAGGTGCCAATTCTTTGAGGGCACGCGTCTGCAACAGTTCATTATGCCAGCCTGCCACGACGTTCAGCACATCTTCAAACAAAGCGGCGGGTATATGTGTAGCAATCTGCTCAATTATTTTTACTTGCAGCTCTTCATTTGACATGGCATAAATGGCCTTGAGCAGGGTCTGCATGCTGGTTGTGGAAAGCGTCTCTGGCAGGCTGGAAGCACTGCGCTCGACAATGTTGGCACGGGCCTCATCATCATTGATGATTTGAAGCACCTGGAGCATTTCGCGCACTCTTTCAGCTTTATGCTCGGCAGGTAAAGAGGTAACCAGGACCTCTAGCACCTGCCCACGGTGTCCACGATCATGCATGCCTTTGATGATGCTCAGTGCCTCCAGGAGCAGGGATTCAGGCAGGCGAGGAGCCAGGGCAATAAAGGCCTGCACCTGATATTGTTCATTCCAGAGTCTACGTACCTCGCCTAAGGCGTGCGGTAGCCAGTTTTCGGGCAGACGGCTCCCCAGTTTGGTCAGGATGTGGGTACGCATCTCCTCGCTTTGAGAGCGCCAGTTTACTTTAAAAATCTCTGGCAACATAAAGTCGAAGATGGTTGTCAGTGCCGCATCCGACAGACGAGGCAGGATAGCCAGCAAGGTCTGCAAGCGCTCCTCGGGCGTTTTCAGAGCATAAAACACATCCGCCAGCGCAATAGCTTCACGACCATGATTGCGTTCAGCAAAGCAGGCATTCAATTCAGCCCAAAGCCAGACATGATAGCCTTGATCGTGGATAGTTGAGCCAGCGGCCAATAAGCGGGAAAGGTCATCCAGCGCAAAGTAGGAAGCCATTTGGGCCAGCAATTCCACCCGATAGCCTTCATCCCAGATATCCTGCGCACTCGCCAGCACCTGCGACAATCCTTCGGCGGATAAGCGCGGCAAGAGCTGGATCAGGACATGGATGCGCAACTCACTCCCTTTGATCGACTGGATGACCCGCAACAAAAACGCAAACTTTTCGACAGGCAGATGAGGAATTAGCTCCACCAGAGCACTGGCACGATAGCTTTCATCCCAGTAGTCTTCAATCTCTTGTAGGAGCGGCTCCAGACGGTCAGATGGCAAAAAAGGAGCCAGTTTGACCAGCATATCAATGTGCACCATCTGATCTTCAATCTTCGGCTCTAGCTGCCAGATCGTTTGCAGCACCTCCTGTCGAGCCTGCTGCGGCAGAAAAAGGGCCAGTTCAGTCAGCAGGCGAAGTTGCGAGAGCCCATCGTGCATATGCTCGGCATATGGCACAATTTCCTCTAACAACTTAGCGGTCAGGCGGGGAAGCAATGCCAGCACGGCCTGCGTTTGATAGCGCTCATCCTGTACATTCCAGAGGGTATGCAAGACCGGGCGCTGCTGCTCAGCAGAGAGATAGGGGGCCAATCCTTCCAAAGCCAGGACATAATATTCCTCATCCAGAAGCTCTTGCGTATATGCCAGCGCCTTCTCAAAGAGTTGTGGATGATCAGCCAGGGAGGGAGCCAGTTCAGCCAGGGTGCCAGCTCGATCAGCCTCATCTTCAATCTGCATAATGGTTTCCAGCACCTGCCAGAGGAGCACTTCAGGAAAATGAGGGGCCAGCTCAATCAACGCATCCAGGCGAGCATATTCGTCCTTGAACGACATGACACTGTCCAGCGCCTCTTGTAAGATATTGGTGCGCAGTGGCTCCTGCACATAGGGAGCCAGTTCCACCAGTTCGCGGGCACGGGGCAGAAGATCAGAGATCAGACGGATACAGGCCAGGCCCTGTGCGGGCGTCCAGACGCCAGTTTTGACCGCCTCCAACATCAAGCGGGGCGAGATATTATTAGTCACACTATTAATGCTCACCAGACACAACAAGCAACGCAGTTCCTCGGCCAAGTAAGGGATCTCTTTACCAACCGCCAGCGCCTCTTGATTCTCATATGCGGCGGCACGCCAGGCTCGCTCCACATCACTGAGAAAACCCGCGCTGGCACGATCCAATTTCTCCCAGGCTCGTCGCCAGCCATCGCTCACCAGCGCCAGCAGCATATCCGCATCAGCTTGCGCCCGCTCCAGGTGTGCTCCATAATACTGGATAATATAGGAGGAGGCAGCGGCAGGGTCCAGGTTGCCAGTATTCAACGCCGTCAGGGTGCGCTCGCCCCAATCCAGGAAACGCTGTTCTACCTGCTGACGCTCTTCAGCACGCAGGAATTCCTCCAGGAAGTAATTGCCCAGGCGTGGATGGCTAAAAACATAGCCCTGATCTCTCCCATCGCCAGTCACCAGACGGGCAAGGGCCGCCATCGCCTGCTCAAGATCCAGCACCGTAAAATCCGCCGCGGATGGCAACAACTGCAGCATATCCTCTTTACTCAGCGGTCCCAATGCGCCCGCCAGGAGATTCAGGACTACTTGAGCTGCCTGTTCACGTTGGGGAGCCGTCTCACTCCATAGCACGTGTTGGTCTTTCCACCAGCGCTCGAAATAGCCGGATAGACCGGGACGGCAGGCACGTAAATCTTCTGGCTGCAAGCGTACAGCCGCCTCACCGCGCTCCCAGAGATCATCCACATACAGGCGTACCAGCAGAGGATCACCCTCACTCAATCGATAGAATTCTGCGATAATATCGATGCGCGAACTCAAAAGATCCAACGGGAATCCCATCTGTGTCAAAACGCTGGCAATGCCTGTACGATCCAGAGGATAGAGCTCCATTGTGTGTGTCAGATCCTCACGTGTCCAGCCGAGTCGGCGTAACCACGCGCCTGCCCCTGGATCATTCGCCAGATAGCGCGCCGAAACAACGATACGCAAGCCAGAGGGCGGATCAAGCGGAAAGAGATCAGGACCCACCGACCAATCGGCTGCTTCATCGATACCATCCAAAACCAGCACCAGCGTCCGCCCATCCGCCAGGGGACGCGTCACATATTCAACCAGCAAGGAACGCCAGACCTCTTCGGGCAGATTGGGATCGGCAGGAACCTTTTCGCCATGCAGGCTTGCCAGCAACGCCACCAGCGCTGGAAAGGCGACCCCGGCCAGATTGGTGCGAAAGCGGATACTCACAGGGAAATACGCAACCGCGATAGAGCGCTGGCGCTGGGCCAGCAGTCTCTGACACCAGCGTAGCAGGAGAGCAGATTTACCGCGACCAGCGGGAGCTGCCAGCAGTAGATAAGGAGAAACATGCTCAGTAGCAGTCACCCAGGCGTCCAATTGTGCAAAATCTTTCGTGCGTCCACCGAAGGGAACAGGATGGTGCACGTCGCCCAGATACTCGGTCAGAAAATTTTTAACACGTGTCGCAGCATCGGTTGGCAGCGCGCGCAATCCCTGTGTCAGGGAATTTGTCAGAGTGGTAAAATCGCCATAATTTAATCCATCATTATCGTACATATCCAGCACAATCCTTTCCCCTGGTCCACTGAGCCTCGTAAAGATGAGTGAGTTTAGCGCCTCTTAAAGAGTATAACACGAAAATTGCTCAATTTATCTTATTCAAGAAAAGAGTACCAGTATCTTCAACAGCTTGCGTTTTCGCAAGGATCTTTGTATCTTTTAAGCAATGACCTCTCTACTCTGACAGATAGAATGTGCCAGACTCCTGCGGTCTCCAGGCATTCCACCCTTCCCAGTAGTGATGGAAGTGGGAAGGTGGCGCTCCGTCAGGGGCTGCCGCCCCATAGGTGCGAACGTAAGCGGGATTGTTAAGGGTGCAACCCTTAACCTGGGGTTCGGGGCTGTGCCCCGATCTCTCACCTCCCTCTCGCCGCCGCGCGCGGCGGCGAAGAAAAGAAGAAAAAGGGGTATTTGGGGACACCCCAAACCCCGGCAAAGGGCTGGCCGCCCTTTGCAATCCCGCTTGAAAAGCCTTCTGTTCGCACCTATGGGGCTGCCGCTCCTGCACCCCACTTTAACCTGATAGTCTGACACATTCATAGATTGAAAGGAAAGCCATACATGACATCAATGCCCGCTCTATTGGGGATGCACCATGTTACTGCAATTGCGAGTGATCCACAGCGCAATATCCATTTTTATACAGGAGTCCTTGGACTGCGTCTGGTGAAGGTAACCGTAAATTTTGATGATCCTTTTTCTTATCATTTGTATTATGGAAATGAGGTAGGTAATCCAGGTACGATCCTCACCTTTTTTATCTGGCCGGGCGCGCGCCGGGGTCGCCAGGGAACAGGGCAAATTGTTTCAACCTCATTTTCAGTACCTCAATCGTCCTTGAGTTACTGGGTTGGACGCTTGATCGAACACGGTGTCTCCTATGATGGACCCGTATCGCGCCTCGGTGAACGGGTGATTACTTTCCGTGATCCAGACGGGCTGGCCCTGGAACTGGTTGGCTACGCCGGAACTGAACACCGTGCAGGCTGGGGTGGTGGCACGGTACCAGCCGAACATGCGATCCGTGGCCTGTCCGGCGTCATGCTCTGGGAAGAGGATTATGATCAAACAGCACGCACGCTCACCGAGATATTAGGTTTCCAGCACATCGCAGAGGAGGAGAATGTCACCCGCTACGCACTCGCAACAGACGCAGGCATAGGAATACCCGGTACACGTATCGATGTGCGCCGAGCATCTGGCTTCTGGACGGGCAAGGTTGCGGTGGGAACAGTCCATCATGTAGCATGGCGAACAGCAACGGATGAAACGCTGCTGGCGTGGCGAGAGATCCTGAAAGCTCAGGAATTCAATGCTACGCCGGTCATGGATCGCGAATACTTTCATTCCGTCTACTTTCCAGAGCCCGGCGGCGTGCTCTTCGAGATCGCTACTGATCCTCCCGGCTTTACTATCAATGAAACGGTCGAGCAACTGGGCACGCAACTACAGCTACCACCCTGGATGGAAGATTCACGCGCCGAGATAGAGGCCGCCTTACCACCTCTCTCATTGTCAACAATGCCAGCAAAAGAGGACGTGTGAGATAGATTTCCGCCAGAAGAAAGCTCAAAGTATCCATAAGCAGCAATCGAAAGGGGAATGAGCCAATTATGACCATGGCACAAACATCACAGCAAATGGCAAACCAGGAACTCTGGCCTGAGTTACCTTTCACAACCTGGAAGCCAACGGGCGAAACGCTCCATATGTGGACACAGATCATTGGCAAGATCAAGCTGGCCTTAAATCCTTATGTCAATCATTGGTGGCAGGTCCCTCTCTATGTGACAGCATCTGGACTAACCACCTCCGCCATTCCCTATGCAGGTGGAACATTTGAAATCCAATTTAACTTTCTCCACCATAACCTGCTTATTCATACCAGCAGAGGTGCCAGCAAAACCTTACGGCTGTATTCACGCTCTGTCGCCAATTTCTATCAAGAAGTCATGACCTCATTGCAGGCATTGGGCATTGACGTTCACATCTATACCCTCCCGCAAGAGGTCCCACATCCCATCCGCTTTGAGAAAGACGAGGTACACGCTACCTATGATCCACTTCTGGTCAATCGCTACTGGCAGATCCTGGTGCAGACCGACAAAGTCATGCAACGCTATCGCTCCCACTTTATCGGAAAGAGCAGTCCTATTCATCTCTTCTGGGGCAGCCTCGATCTGGCCGTAACCTTCTTCTCAGGACGCGCCGCACCAGAACGTCCAGAAGTCGATCCGGTTACACGCGAAGCCTACTCACACGAAGTGATCAGCGCTGGCTTCTGGCCCGGCGGCGACAACTTTCCCGAACCTGCCTTCTATTCTTATGCCGCCCCCATCCCTCAAGGACTCGAAAACGCCACGCTTCAACCTGCCCTGGGCGCGTATAATCAGAAGATGGGTGAATTTATCTTACCGTATAACACAATGCGCAATACCCCGGCACCTGCCCAGACCCTGCTGGACTTTTATCAGCATGCTTATGAGGCCGCCGCCAATCTAGCCCATTGGGACCGGACTGCCTTAGAGAAAAGATAGGCGACCAGGCGACCAGGCGACCAGGCAAGAGCGGTGTAAAGTGCTTACACACATACTTTCTTCTATGCAACATTCTCGATCCTACAGAAGCACACAAATATTTGCATACCTGTAAATATGGTATACTCCACTGTGAAGCAATAGTAGGATCATATACCACAATGGGGAGAGCTCCTTATAAGAAGATGAAGGAGCTCTCTTCCCATAGGCGCGAACATAAGGCTTTGCAATCCCGCTTCCTGATCACCCGGAAGGATAAAGAGCCAAACAATAATTCAATAAAACATACATAATGGAGTAACAATGGTTAAAAGTATTCTGGCCTGTTTTGCGCATCCTGATGATGAGGCGGGCCTGGGAGCACTGATTGCAAAATATCGAGCTGAAGGGGCACAGGCAACCTTAATCTGCACGACCAACGGGGATGTTGGTACGGTAGATGCCCATCATCTGCAAGGCTATGCCTCGATTGCCGAGCTACGGCGGGCGGAACTACAACGGGCCGCAGATGCGATTGGCTTTACGGAAGTGGTCACGTTTGGCTACCGGGATAGTGGCATGATGGGAACTGAGGACAATCAGCATCCTGAGAGTATGTGGCAGGCACCACTGGAAGAGGTCACGCAACGCGTCGTAGAGGTAATGCGCCGCGTACGCCCACAGATCGTCTTCACCTTCAATACCTATGGAGCCTACGGACATCCCGATCACATTAAGATCAATCAGGCGACTCATGCCGCCCTGGAAATATTACTGGCGGAGCCAGAGCATCCACAGAAGCTGTACTATACCAGTATTCCCAGAAATATGTTACGTATACAACTTACGCTGATGCGGCTTTTGGGTAAAGATCCCCGCAAGTCGGGACGTAATGCCGATGTGGATATGGTCGCAGCCTATGAGGCTCAGGATGCCATTACAACCCGTATCGGTGTGCGGAAATATCAAGAAGTAAGCTGGCAGGCCCTGCAAAGTTATGCCAGCCAGATCTCGATCCCACCGCTGTTCCGTGTACTGCGCAAGGTGATTGGACCGCTGCTATTTGGAACCACTACGCTCTCACGTGCCTGGCCTGAACATAAAGCAGGCGAACTCATCGAACACGACCTCTTCAGCGGCGTCACTGTCAATCCTTGATCATTCCCACTATTCACAATACCCAAAGAAGCAGGCAGAGATTATCACAATCTCTGCCTGCTTCTTTATATATATTTTATTTTTGTTGCTGTTTTCCTCCAATTGAGGGCTGATAGAGCACGAGATACTTAGCAAAAACGCCCCGTAAAACCCTTGTCCATCAGACGCAGAGAGTAAGTCAATTGGTATCTAAGGCAGGATTGAGCAGGCACGCAAACTCACTATTGTATCAGGTCATCCAATACATAATATTTCTCGCGATACGCCTGGATATATTCTGCAATAGATAATGGCTGCATATGCATGGCCGTAGGAGCCATGATATTCAAGGACAAAATGCGACTATTTATCTCTTGCAAGCGTGCCTGATATTCAGGTTCAAAAGCGTGTACCTCACGGATATAGGACTTGATGCGACTCTTATAGCGTGCAGGCTTCAAACTCTGCATATACGCGAGGCGATGCGTGAAATAGAGCAAGCGCTTCTCCAATTGCTGGCGCTTACGCTCGATCTCCTTGCGCACAGAGATTTCTACCGGCTCACCCCCAATTGACTTAAGAATACTCTTCGCCAGATCGTGAATGCCGCTGGATTTCAAGATATCATCGCTAAACGGCTTACCTGTCCCGGTCAGATTATCAAAGGCTCCTTCCTCTTGAGCGCGCTGAATATGATAATCGGCCATCCCATAGAAGGGCCGCTTCAATATCTCTGCTTCCCGCTCCCGTTGCAGGCGTTGCGCGGCCTCCCGCTCCTCCTGTGACACCTTGCGCCAATCAACAAAACGCATACCTTCCCCCTTTCCAATCTCACAATTCTCTCTCTATTGACACGTCAGGAGAGCAAGAAATAGATGCTATGAAAAAGATGTGGAATAAGATGTTATGGGTAGATATGTTACAGTACTTCATTACTTGACATTTCAAGGAAAGTTATTTATCCTACAAAAGATTGCATATATGGCAATTGCGTTGAAAAAAATTATCTGAGCCAACATTATTACATTTATGTTATCGAATGTAATAATGTATCAATTTCATTTAGGGAGAAGGTATTGTAGATGGTTAAAAAATCTGCGGGGGCCGATTTTACCACAGTCTCTACCATAGTAGGAGAACGTAGGGGCTTCTGGGGATGGTGGCTGAACCTGACGGCACCACCATTGAATGGACGTACGATGGCAAGTCCGCCATTGCGCGAGCAGATGCGTAAAGCTGAGTTAATCAGCTATTTGCTCTTTATTTTATCCTTTTTCATGATCTTTGATCTTGTGCTGGCAATCGTGTTGGGGCACCTCCAGAGCATTATCTTTGTGTTTGCCTTTATCGTATTCCTCAGCTTTCTGGCTTATTTAAACCATGCCGGCCACATGCAGGCGACCGCAGTAGCATTGGTAGCGGCGATCATTATGGCGATTATGTTTGTGATCGCTTTGACGCCCAGTACGCAAGCGGCGGCAGATCTTTTTCCCACCTATGATTTCTTCGTGTATCCCATTGTACTCGGTAGCCTTTTTATACCCAGGAAACTCATTGTCCCGTTTACCCTCATCTGTATTGCGTTTATCTTTTATAATTTGCTCTTTCAGGCCCATTCGCCGGATATTGAGCATGTAAAAAGAACCTCTGGCGTGGTGATCTGGCTGATACGCCCGGCGGCGGTTTTGATCGTTATCGCGCTGGCCAACTGGTTGGGACGGCGCAGCGTGGATCAATCCCTCTTACGCGCTGATCGTGCGGAAGAACTGATGGCGGCCCAAAATCTGGTGGCGCTACAGACACAGGAGATTGCGGAACAAAAAGCCCAGTTAGAGGCTGAAGTTGCGCAGATCCTGCTGGTCCATCGCGAGGTTGCCGCGGGCAATTATACGATCCGTGCTCCTGTACGGACCAATACTGAGATCTGGCAGATTGGTCGCTCGCTGAATAATTTGTTGGCACGCTATGAGCAGTTCGCCTATGAACGCCAGGAGTGGCTGGTGACACAGGAGGATGCTGAACAAATTGCAGCCTATTTAGAAGCATTGCGACACGGCACAAAAGCAGCATTGCCCGCTACACGCTCATTGGCAGGAAAACGTCTCCTGGCCGCACTGAGTGCCTCTCCTCCACCTATTTCTGCTCCTGCTCCTGTCGCAGAAGCGAGCGCAGTCCCAAATGCTTCCATCCCCACATCTTTTTTGTCAACACCGCCAGATACTTCCAGCGAGCAACGACCATTCCCGGCCTCCAATCCAGCAAACCAGTTGGGAATGTTCTATGGAAACAGGAAGAAGACAAACCAGGAATAGCAGGTGTGTCCCTTTATTTTTTCTTTATTGAAAGGATATCGTTATTATGGCTGATGCTTCTAGCATCGATAATCTCTCATCTGCCAATGCGCAGGCGGGTTCGATTATGGCTCCCGATGCTCACGGAGAAGGTCCCAGCAAAAAGGTCTCCGTTGTGTTTCAAGTGGTCTATTTCCTTGCCAATCTGGTCGCCAATGTCATTCTATTGCCGATCATTATTTATTTGATTCCTCATCAGATTCTCCAGCTTGATCCTGGGCAGCATGTGACGAGTTTGAGTATTGTTGAGTCTATTGGGGGGCTATTTTATCTTATTTCCGCTCCGCTGGCTGGCGCGCTCAGTGATCGCTCAACTTCAGTGCTGGGACGACGGCGCTTCTGGATGCTGATCCATATGCTCTGCGCGTCGCTGGCGATTGTGCTGCTGGCAAACGCACCTTCGATCTGGCTGCTGATCGTCGGCTGGTCGCTGTTACAATTCTTTGGCGGTGCTCTCTTGACGGTCTTACAGGCAGTGCTTCCCGATCAGGTTCCGGTACGGCAGCGAGGGATGATCTCGGCCTATGTCGGTCTGGCTATTCCGTTTGCCGCGGTAATCGGTGGTGTTGTGGTCGCGCTGGCCTTCAAGAATACCCCACTCACCTCCTATTATGTCTTTATGGTTGCGCTGATCATCTGTATCCTCCTCTTCTTTGCCGTTCTGAAGGATCGCCCATTCTCGCAGGAGGGTCGTGCGCGCTTCAATCTGAGAAACTTCCTGGCACGCTTCTGGATCAATCCACGCCTGAATCCTGATTTTGCCTGGGCATTGGTGACACGCCTGCTACTCTTCCTGGGCTATTATGCCATTTCCGCCTATCTGCAATACTATATTCAGGATGGTTTGCATTATGAGCAACTCTTCCCCGGCAAGCAAGCGTTACAGGGAACGTTGCAGATTCAGAGCATCATGACGGTCATGATTCTGATCTTCTCCTTTACGGCTGGCATCGTCTCGGATAGATGGGGACGCCGCAAGCCAGTCGTGATTATCGCGTCGCTATTGATCGCGCTGGCCCTGTTTATACCCGCTATCCTGCATACCTGGACCGCCATGCTGATCTTTGCTGTCCTGCTGGGCGCGGGCTATGGTGGCTATCTGGCGGTAGACACCGCGCTGATTACCCAGGTGCTTCCCACGGCAGAAGATAGAGGCAAAGATCTGGGCATCATCAATCTGGCCCTCTCGATCCCCCTGATCGTTTCGCCGCTCCTGGCTGCTCTGCTGGTCAATAGCCTGGGATATCCCGCCCTGTTTGGCTTCTCAGGTCTGCTGGCTGCCCTTGGTGGCATCCTGGTTGTGCGCATCAAAAGCGTGGCATAAATATTATGTATGAGATGTGATCCATATATCTCATGCATAGGATAAGGCTCCCCGTCCTTGCGGGCAATATCGCTAAAATAAGAAGAACATGGGAGAAAACTACAATATGATGGAGAACGTAGGTGCGTGCCAAGGCCGCAGCCGAGGTGCGCTTTCCTCGTCCCGTACGATCCTCTCTCTCCAACGCTCTGTACCGTGCCTCAACACTATTTGTGGGATCAATGGCCTACGGGGGAGATATCCGTACGATGAACGGGAAAGCGCACCTCGGCTGCGGCCTTGGCACGCACCTACGTTTTTCGTCATGATTCTCGGTATCGAAGCGGCATTGCCCGTGAAGGGTGGCGCCTACGGGGGAGATATCCGTACGATGAACGGGAAAGCGCACCTCGGCTGCGGCCTTGGCACGCACCTACGTTTTTCGTCATGATTCTCGGTATCGAAGCGGTATTGCCTGTGAAGGGTGGCGCCTACGGGGGAGATATCCGTACGATGAACGGGAAAGCGCACCTCGGCTGCGGCCTTGGCACGCACCTACGTTTTTCGTCATGATTCGCGGTATCGAAGCGGTATTGCCCGTGAAGGGTGGCACCTACGGGTGGAACAGAGATCTAAAGAAGCGGGTCGGATAACACCTGCATTGAGGATAGAATAGGATAAAATATGTTGGATTTGACGAAAACTGAAAATGTGCTCCAGACTTTTGTGAAGGTGCGTGGATCACTGAAGCCAGAGGAGGTGGTCTTCTGGTGGAGTGGGAATGTCTATAGCGTGATTCCGGGCGAGAGGAATCGTTTGCTGTTCGCGATTGATGGCTATAATATTGGGCGCTGCGTCGCGGTCGAGGGCGGCTATCAGCATCTGATGCGCGAGATTACGCTGTACAAAGATCCCGCCAGTAGCGCGGTATTGGAGCGCTGGGATAATCCTTTTACGGCCTCTCAGGTAGAGGTAGTCCATGTCTGGAATGATCCGGTCAACCAGCAGTATCTGCTGCATGGTCCCTATGGTCCATTTACATTGCCAATCGTTCCTTTGAGCGAGGATCGCCTCTGTGCAAGCCTGGATATCATGCTGGCCTATCCTTCGGCCTTGCCGCGTGCGCACTATCCACAATATTCGCAGAGCGATCTCTATCAGGGCGCGGAACTATTCCAGTTCTTCTTTAGCCGCAGCGCGGCTGAAGATCCTGCCCGGGACTCAATCCCCTGCGATATTTCCTGGACACGCCTCGGTCCCTGGCTGCCCTGGATGGAGATGGCTGATCGCCCTGGCTCACTCTTGTATCAATGTAGTGGCTATAAGCTGGACGGAGGCTATGCCGCCTTACCGGAGCATATCCGCCAATATGTTGAGCGGCGCCATCCAGAATATCAGCACGCCCCAACCGCATTCACCCGACCCAACGAAACATCCTGGACCTATTTCAAAAAACAGCTCGCCCAAAGAACACAAACGTAGGTGTGGGCCGAGGTGATCGCACGGAGGTCCGCACCTACATTGCCATAGTTGCCGTGTCTTCAGGCGAGGGGCCAGCCGCCGTGCTCGTCAATCATGATATCGATCTTTTCCATGAGCGTGATGGTTTCGCTGAGAGCGGCAACGATGCGCTGATAGTGCATGATATCATTGAAGTCGAGCCTGCGGCCCTTGCGATCCTTCAGCCACTTCTGACAGACCTGATAACCGCCAACGTGGAAATCCCACACCTCGGACGGCACACCTTCAAAATATTGCGTCTTATTAATCCAGACCCGACCCTGATCTGGGGCATCAGCGCGTTGTGTATAATCGATCTTCTCCACCACATTGTTCCCCGGCACTGGATACTTCGCCGTCTGTTTGCCAACCTTCTCCATCAAATGCAGCCCCACCAACCGCTCGCCCAGCGCACACAGCTCACGGAACAGTTCCACATCCGAGGTCAGCGGCAAACGCGGAAAATCAATCTTCAAGAACTCAGCATACCGCTCACGATACATTGGCGCATGAAAGACAGCATACATATAGTTAAAGATATCTTCAGGCCCGAAGGTCTGTTGCAGGTCGCCTTTGCCATCCTCGATGAAGTGCAAGTTGAGTTTATTTGCAAAGTCTTTAATAAATTCAGTGGAGAGATTAGGGTGACGGCCACCTGGAGCGTCTGTTGGTGAATCGACTTCAAAGAGTGTGACTTTTTTATCAGGGTATATATAGAGAGGAAATACACTAGCAGCACCTTTATTGCTGTAAAAAACTCGATCTATAATAGGTTTATTTGTTACCAGGAAATGAGAACAACCATCTTGTAGTGCGATTTGGCGCATTGCTAACAATGCTAGATTGGGTTTTAACAAAGGTTCCGTTACTTGTTGGCGTGGCCGGTCAATTAGTTCTTTGTGATAGTAAAGGGAGCGTATGTCAAATGGTCTCCACAGACATTGCGTAAATCCTTTCTCCCAATCGTTATCTGAGCGAAGTTTTGCACGTGCTTTTAAGATATTCCAAGTACCCAAACCAAATAATTCTCTTATTTCATCATCGTGCTGAATATTGGAACGAAATTGTGTGATACGTGAACGAAGAACATCATTATCTACATCTGTAACAAAATAATCTCGGTGGGTTTGCATCCCAATATTATTTATCGGAAATACATCAGTTAATAACCAACCAGGCACATATTCTTCTCTCAAATGAGCATCTTGTGGCACAAACAAGTAAAAGGGCTTCTCTATCTTCAACATTGTCCATTCAGTAGTTGTTACATCATTCTCAGCCAGCCAATGATATTTACCGCTGACAAGCTTTTTGTCCTGGTCTATCTTCTCATATACTTCGCGTGGTCCCCAGAGATGGGCATGATGTACCTGTGCTGTTTTTGATGTGCTTATTTTCTTTTGTCGTTTGACAAAGATGCCGATGGCTGTGCCCTGCTGAATATCAAAGACATTTTCGTCCTTCGATCCATCGGGTGAACGTTCTTTTTTCTTGCTATTACCATGGAGATCGAGGATATAGATGTCATCAAAGCTCTGCATGAGGCTCTGGCGCATTCCTCTAAAGGTGGGATTGTCCAGGTAGCCGTGGTTGGTGATGAAGGCCAGGATGCCATGCCCTGTCTGCTCAATACGCCATTGGGCAAAACGGATAAACTTGACATAATCGTCATTGAGCCATTTGGGATTACGCTCGCCCAGCGATTGACCATCAACCTCAAAGTAATTTCCGGTCAAGCGACCTGTCTTTGCATCTTTTCCATGCAGTAAGTCCTTGATCCAATCTCCATTGTTGGCGGAGTGACCAGAATAAGGTGGATTCCCCAAAATTACCATCACAGGATAGTTTTGTTTGACTCTGGCTGCCTCGTTGGCTTCATCAGAAATATAGCGTCCCATGAGCAGGTCGGAGCGTTTGAGGGCTTCGTCGAGGGTGTTGGTGAGGTAGATGCCGAGGCGTTCGTTGGTTTTGAAGTCGTAGGCCCAGGTTTTGCGGTCGGCTGGTGGGAGGTCGAGGGCGGCGAGTTGCATGCTGAGTTTGAGATGGGCCATGGCATAGGGGGCGACGAGCAGTTCGAAGCCGAAGAGGCGCGGCAGGAGATGTTCTCGTACGTAGCCGGACCACATACCGGCGTTGCCCATGCGCTGATAGCTTTCTCGAATATGGGCGATGACGTTATAGAGAAAGGTGCCGGTGCCCGTGGCTGGATCAAGGATCATCACACGTGGGGTTCTTTCAATGTGTTCCTTGCCATCCTCACCAGTATAGGAATAGGGGACGGTCGAGGTGTCGGCGAGGCCCTCGGCACAGTCAAAATGTTCACGGAGCAGGTGATCAACGGAGCGCACAATATAGGAGACAACCGGCTCAGGAGTATAATAGACGCCACGCATCTCGCGCATCTTAGGATCATATTGTGACAGAAAGGTTTCATAGAAGTGGACAATCGGATCTTCCTGGCGCGTGCGTTTACCGAAATCCGCCAGTACCGCCTCCATATCGGTAAAGGCCAGCACCTGGGCCAGCTCATCTACAAAGCCTACAAACGGCTCATCATCCAGATCTTGACCGGCAATCGCGCCAAAGAACTTCCGCAAGAAGGGATTGGTACGTGGGATCTCACTGGCGGCGTCCCTACGGGTGAAAGCCGCATTGCCTGTATGATTGTAGCGGGCCGCGAACAGGCCATAAGCGATCGTCTGGGCAAACATATCGGCAAAGGCATTCGTGGTCAGATCGGGGATCAGCAGGTTCTGGAAGGTCGTATAGAGATCTTTGATATTGTCGGAGGCTTGCTTCTTGTCGAACGCATCAATGATAATATCGCGGATCATATGGGCAAGGCGGGCCATCCGTTTCGCCAGTTCCTCCGGCTTACTGATCCGTGCGCCGCGATGTTGCAGGAAGAGTTGCAGGAGTTCTTCACCCAGCTTTACGCCATCCTTATCCAGCACAATCTTCTTATTGCGGATACTCCCCAGGCGGGCCGACATGCGCTTCTCGCCCTGCACATACCAGCGAAACTCCAGATAATCCGTCAGGATCAGATTATCCAGGGCGCGCAGATAGCGCTTCAGTTGTTCATCCTTCTCAACCTTATCCAGAGGACGGCCAACATCCTTCGCCTCCACATAGCCAATCGTCAGTTTATCGTGCTTGCGCTGCACCACATAGTCCGGCGCGCCGCACTCCATGCGCTTCGGCTCATTTATCGCCTTCACATCCGTGCCTATCTGCTCAAGAAGATTTTGCAATGTTTCACGATAAGTATGTTCCGTCGCCTCACCACCCTGAAAGTACGCTTCAATCTTATCCAAATATCCTTTTAATAGCGCATCAGCCACAGGATTCCCTCCCTATAGAGAAAGACATTCATATATTTATTTGTAATGTTTTTATAGTTTACCTTATATCTGCATCATAAGCAATAAATAAACCACCTGATCGCAATGGTGGAAAACGTCGGCTCTGCACCCCGAAAAACGTGGGTGCGTGCCAAGGTCCCAACCGTTTTCCTCTTCCTCGTATGCTCTGCCCGCCCGTAGCCCGTCGGCTCATCCATACCCCGACAGCGGTGCCAGGGGACAAGAGGGAGCGTTGGGGCGCGATGGTCGTACGAACAACGGCAAAGCGCACCTCGGTTGCGACCTCGGCACGCACCTACAGTGTTGATCCCATACCTGCGTGCCCGTCGGCATCGAGGCCCACAAATGTGGTTGAGGTCCGTTACCCTCAATATCGCTCCAATAACGCGAATCTTGATGGAGAAGTGGAGGTGCGTGCCGAGGTCGCAACCCATTGCTCTGCATGTTTCCATTTTGGGATGCGATCGATGTATAGAAAGAGTAGAAGGAATGTTGTGACGTGGTGAATTGAAAGGTAGTAGATGAAATTGAAGAATCTTCCAAATCAGGGTTTTGTTCAAGTGAAAGCTCGTCGTCTGCCCCATTATGATTATAGCAATGATGGAGCTTATGCTCTCTGTATCTGTGCCCAGGACCGTCGCCGAGAACATTTTCTGGACCTCCCCGAACTAAAAGAGATCCTCATTCAAGAATGGGAAAAGCTCCCACGGCGCTATAGCAACGCGTTTATCGATATCATCGTGATTATGCCCGACCATTTACATTCTATCCTTTTGTTAGATTCTGCTCACAGTGAAAAACGCACAAGCGTATCCAATATTGTATGTGGTTATAAATCAAACGTGACGCGCCGCTGGCGTAATCTGTTGACCGCCAACAAGAATGAAGACGAGACGCTCAAAGAAGTATGGCAAATGAGCTTCTATGAACATATCATCCGCCAAGAAAATGATTTAGAAGCACAGCGCAATTACATGCGCAATAACCCCATCAAGGCTCAACTAGAACCTATACAAAATTACGTCTATAATGACCACCAATGCCCTTACGATTCCTGCGAGCATATTCCTTTCCCCGAATAACAGCTCATCCCTAGCGTTGTGATCCTCAATACCGCTCCAATAACGCGAATCTTGATGGAGAAGTGGAGGTGCGCTTTCCTCTTCATCGTACGATCCGCTCGCCCGTAGCCCGTCGGCTCATCCATACCCCGACAGCGATGCCAGGGGACAAGAGGGAGCGTTGGGGCGCGATGGTCGTACGAACAACGGCAAAGCGTACCTCGGTTGCGACCTCGGCACGCACCTACGTTGTTGATCCCATACCTGCGTGCCCGTCGCCGTCGGCTCATCCATACCCCGACAGCGGTGCCAGGGGACAAGAGGGAGCGTTGGGGCGCGATGGTCGTACGAACAACGGCAAAGCGTACCTCGGTTGCGACCTCGGCACGCACCTACGTTGTTGTTCATTTTTATGCGGTTGGGCATTTTTTGGGTGAGCTTGGTTGGTGCGCTAGATCCAGGAGAGTTTGAGGCGGTCGAGGATGCGTTTGAGTGAGCTGAGTTCTTCGATTTTTAGCCAGCGTGTCATGCGTACATAGAGGAATACCCCTACGAAGCATTCGATGAGCAGCTTGATGACGGCTTCCAGTGCTCCTCTGACGCCTAGATTGGGTGTGCTGGTGGTGACAAAGACGGCGTCGAGGATGAGGCGGACGATGAGTAGTCCAACAGTCATGGGGAGCACGGCGATGAGGACACGTCCGACGAATTGGCTAAGTTCACGCAGACGCAGGCCACCAAGGCGTCGATGCAGGAGCAAGAGGAGTACACCGGCCTCAACAAGGTTGGCAATCGAGGTGGATAGGGCGAGCGCGCCTAAGCCCCAGACCATGCCGAAGTAGGTGGCGTTGACGATGGTGATGCTCAGAGCGATCTTGAAGATAAACTGGGCGATACTGACAATGACGGGGGTGCGGGTGTCGCGCATGGCGTAGAATGAGCGCACGAGGATTTCGACGGCGGCCAGCGCGGGCAGGCCGAGGGCGTAAAATGCCAGCGGGACGACGGTGGCTTGTGCCAGATCCAGGGTGAAGTTACCATGTTGGTAGAGGACCTGGAGTACGGGCAGTCCCAGGATGATTAGTCCAATGCTGGAAGGGACTGAGAGGAAGATGATGCTGCGCAATGTTTCCAGGATAGTGTTGCGAACACGCTCGAAACGCCTGAGGGCGACATTTTCGGCCAGCATGGGAAAGGCGGCCGAGGCGGCGGAAAGACCAAAAATACCATAGGGTAAGAGGACGAGTGTGAAGGCAAGGTTGTAGAGCGTGAAACCGCCACCGGTGGGATCAACGACGAGGGAGATCAGGGTGCGGTCCACAAAGGTGGATAAATAGACCATCGCAGAGTTCATGATGCGCGGCAACATCTGGCGTGCGATCTGGATAACGCCGGGATGCTTCCAGTCAAAGGCGCGCAGGGAGTATTGCATGCCGACTTTGAAGAGGCCAGGGATCTGATAGGCTACCTGTAATGCCGCGCCCAGCACGACTCCCCAGGTAGCCAGAGACATGGCAAGATCATCGTTGCGATGCCCAATCAGTAACAGGAACAGGCCGGGCAGGAGTCCCAGGATCAACCCCACGTTATAGAGGACGGTGCCAATGGCGGGCAGCTTGAAATTTTGCCTGGCGTTGAGCACCGCCGTGACGATGACCCCACCACCCAGGATCACCGATTGCAATAGCATGACGCGGGTCAAGGAGGCAATCTGATCCAGTTCTGTGGGCGAGTAGTTGAAGCTGTAAAGCGGGACGAGCTGACGTGCGAAAATGATAAAGACGAGGGCCAGGAAGGTCATCAAGGCCAGAGAGAGATTCAGGGCCGAACTGGCGATGTGCCAGGCTTTTTTCGCGTTCCCTTCCCCGATCATATAGTTGGTAAATACGGGGATAAAGGCAGAGCTGAGCGCGCCGCCTGAGATAATATTGAAAATAAAGTCGGGGACGAGAAAGGCTTGATAGTAGATGTTGGTGAGATGGTTCGCGCCAAAGACAGAGGTGAACATCATTGAACGTAACAGGCCAAGGACTCGGCTGGCGACAAAGGCGACGGTTAAGATGGCGGTGGCCCGGCGCACAGTCACCTTTTGCATCACACCTGTATCCTGCTTTAAGAGGCCGGATGGTTGGCGAAAGGGGCGCGTGACAGGCGAACTCTCAACACTTACCGGAACACTGGGAGCAAGCGGCTGGGAGACTGGTGGAAACGTCGCGCTGGCGGTCGGCAGAGGATGCACGCCGGAACTACCGTTATCCGGTATCGGCAGCTCAGGATCACTGAAGCGAGGGCTTTTCCCATTGCGCCAGGGAAACGTTCCGGTGCCGTCTCCATCCTGCTCATTGCGCTGTCGACGACGCATGCGCTCCTCAAGAAACTGCTGGAGACGCTCCTGTCGGAGTTGCGCGATGGGTTGGGCTGGCTGCGGAACCTCGAAATATTGCTGATCAGTGGTCTGCCCAAACCCAAAGGTGGCACCCATATCTTGAATAGGCTGCTGATACTTTGGATCTTGTAGTGTCCCATTGGGACGGCGTTCCGGTCCCGTGGGCGCTGGCGAAGGCGGTATGAGATCCTCTGCCGGTGCTGGCGTCTCATCTGGTTGTGCAATCTCTGGTCTTCCATCTAAATGATGGCGTGGCACCGATGAATCCTCAGGATTAGAAGGCTGCTGCTCCGGGTGCGGATATGCTGTTTCGTTTTCCACATTCTTCTCTATTGATGCATTAAATATATTGAGATAATCAATGACAAAAAAACTCTATCTTATGATATATCCAATTTAACATAGTTATCCCAGCTATGACTAGTGTTACCACAAAAAAGTACCGATTCCAGCCACCCATATACCTCCTTCCTGACAGCTAATATCATCTGTTACCGGCATATCGCCTGATTCTGATATGTTCTTTGCAGAGAGCGATGCGCTCACCCTTGCTTTTCTCCTATCAGCATGAAATAATTGCCTGTATGATATATATTTATGCGCTATACGATGTATTTCTGATATTGAGACGACTTCTTTGCTGTCGTCCTTAAATATGTGCGAGGGTTTAACGATGAAACTGTGGCGCTATAATCGACCTCTGGAGATACTGGGACAGCGCTATCGCCTGGATGGGGTGCTGGGAAGTGGCGGAATGGCCGATGTCTGTCTGGCCTGGGATGAACACGATGCTCATGAGGTGGCAATCAAGGTGATCAAGCCCAATGATCTCGATCAGCAGACGCTGGATCGCTTTTTGAAGGAGGCAGCTCAGGTGGCGCGCTGGCGACATCCCAATATCTTGCGCATCTATGGCGATGTACGCCTGGAGCTGTTGGATGTGCGGCAAGGATCGATAGTTCCTTATATAGTGATGGAGTATGCTCGCAATGGGGATCTACAGAAGCGCCTGCGACCCGGCACAGCCTATCCTTTCTCCCAGACACTCACGATCTTTGAGCAGCTCTGCGAGGCCGTTTCGTATGCCCATGCCCAGGGTGTGATCCATCGTGACCTGAAGCCGCTTAATATCCTCTTCCGCGCCCTGCCCGATGGTAGCGAGCAGATGGTGCTGAGCGATTTCGGACTGGCCGTGGAGAAGGATGCATCCCATTTTACCTTCGCCGCCGGTGGCACTCTCCCCTATATGGCACCTGAACAATTGCGGGGCCAGGCTGAAGCGGCCAGCGATATCTTCGCGCTCGGCGTGATCCTCTATCAACTCTGCACTGGTCGCCTGCCCTTCCGCCGCTCGCTGGTCGATCTGCGCCGCCGTGATCCACTGCCCACACCGCCACGACCCGGCATGCTCAATTCGCTCCTGCCACCCGAACTGGATGCTGTGATCATGCAGGCGCTATCCGAGCAGCCGCAGCAGCGCTATCCCGATGCGCTCGACTTCTGGGCCGCCATCCAGGAAGTCGTCTCAGCCAGCACCATCGCCGCGATTTCGCGCCGTGAAGCGCTACGCCGCACCCTCTCCAATCCATCCATGCAGGCCATGCCCGACTCATCCTCCGGGATGGAGGCGACCAATGCCCTGCCACGCGTCACTCGCTCCTCACATCCCTCACAACCTGGCCTGCGCTCAAGAAGAGATACCAGACGCATACCAGCCATGCCCGGCAATACTGCCCACCTCCCGGCCATGCAAGCACAGGTGGGCAGCGACATCATAGAGATCGGCAATAGGCAGACGGGCAGGCAACAAGCTATCCAGGCTCGCTCACAACAAACAGGTCGGCGAACAGCCATCCAGGCCCGCTCACAGCAAACGGGCGGGCAGGCGGTACTATCCAATCGCGGGCCGATTACGCCGTCGGACAGTGAGCAGTCAGCCATGCCACGCGATTCCAGCGCCTCCCATCGTAGCCAGCCCCTGAGCATAGCCGAACCGGATGAAATGCTCCCGATGCCCGGCACGCCGTCAACCCGTCAGCACAGCGCACCGGGACAGCCGGTCACAACAGGCACCAGGAAAGCCGCGTCAGTATCACGACGCTGGCTCATCGGTGGCGGCATACTGGTCCTCATGCCCATCCTCGGGCTGCTCTTTGTGCTGATCGCGCCCGGCCTGGGCCTCATCCACAGCAATAAAGTCACCGTCACCATCAATCCACTCAGCCAGACGATAACTGATAGCCAGAACATCCAGCTCGTCAACGGGCCGACCAATACCCAACAACTCCAGGCCCCCGGCCACACCATCAGCATCAATAGCCTGCCCCAGAACCAGACCGTCCAGGGCACCGGCCATAAACACACCAATGGAACCGTCGCCAGAGGCATGCTCACCTTTCTAAATGGCTCCTTCAATCCTTTCAGCGTAAGCACAGCAATCACAATCCCTGGTCCTAACGGCGTTCAGTTCTTAACAGACGGTCCTTTTACGATCCCAGCCAATGACCCCAATACAAAATTATTAGGCAAAGTAACAGTACCAGCACATGCAACTCAGATTGGGGCACAGGGAAATATCCAGGCATTAGCGATAAATCAGGCGTGTTGCACGCAGGGAAATTTTGTAGCGGTCAAAAATACAGCCGCATTCACTGGTGGTCAGGATGCGCAGGATTATACGTTTGTTCAGCAGGGGGATGTGGATGCGGTAGTGAAGACACTTGCGCAGGGGTTGGAGTCGTCTACGCGTAGCGCGCTCGGTCAGCAGGTTCCGGCGGGCGAGCAGTTATTGACTGAGAGTGTACAATGTCAGCCGACGGTTAAAACTGAGCAACCAGTAGGAGATAAGGGCCATAATGTTACCAGTACAAAGGCGACTGTGACGCTCACCTGTAGCGGTACGTCCTATAACAAGGAGGCAGTGCAGAAGTTGGTGCAGACGCGTCTACAGCAAAAGGCTCTCGCGACGCTGGGAACGGGATATGCTCAGGTTGGATCGCTTCAGACGACCGAGACTTCTGCTACGACACAATCGGGTGCTCTGCTTTCACTGCTTACAACCAGTTCGGGCCGCTGGACCTATCAACTAAGCGAGAGCCAGCAAGAGCACCTGCGCGAGGAACTGGCCGGAAAACAGGTCACGGTAGCCCAAAATCTGATCAATGGGCAAAAGGGCGTCGCAACTGCGTTTATTTCAATGGGGGAGAATGGCGCGAGCGGGAGCAATAATACAGCCATCTTACCTACCGATCCAAGCGCCATCACCATTATCATCCGACAACCATAATTTATAACGATAGCGGTGATCAGGTGGCAAAAAAGGAAAAGGTCAACCTCGCGAGCCATTCGACGCCGCGCAAACGTATACCAGACAATAGTATACCAGGAATATCGCATAAACCCTGGAATAATCTTTTTAGCGACCAGACACGAATATATACCCTGTGTTCGGCGATCCATTGCAGCCAGATCGCTCAACGCACACCTGTCTGGCATTTATTATGGAAGATAATTTTCTCATACCGGATAAACAATTTGTTCATCTCTTTCCGAATTGGCTGATATAGTGTAAAATGAACGCCATAGGCGAGAAACGCAATTTTATGGCATAGAGGGATAGAATTATGAGACAGGGTAACGGCACGGATTTGCTGGGAATGAATGACCCTCGGAGTGCAAGTATAGGTGTCATCTATGTTTCTCCCACTGATGATCGCAAGAGTGTGCTCGCTGCCATCCTGACGCAGGGCAAGCTGAGCCGCCAAGAGATAGTCATTGTGCTACCAAACCCCAATAAATCTTTTCAACGTCCACAGGATTTCGACGATCTCAAGAGTGTCCGCCTCAGAGTCCAGGGCGAAATTATTTTTATCGCACCCCATGGCCCCGGACCGGCGGAATTTGCTCGTCAGCGTCAATTTCCGGTCTATGACTCGCTTGAGGAGTATACGCAAGCCTTGCGCGATGGCGAGATTGATGATCTGCCCGATGAAGAGCCAGCGCCCGCGCCTGAGAAGAAATGGGGCCTCTTTGGTGGTCGCGGCAAATCCGCTGCGGCTGGCGCGGCCGCTGGCGCAGCTTTAGGGAGCGCGGCAGCCAATCGTCCGGCTTCGCAGCCGCTCGATAGAACGCTCCAGGGGCCGCGACGCTTCCCGGCCTTTAATGCGACCCCACAACCCGGCAACCCGGCAGAGAATCAAATACCCGCCACGCCACGCCTCCCATCCACACCGAGCGCCAATCATGGCTCCAGCCTGGATGAGGATGAGGATGATGCCCTGCCACCACCTCCATCTGAACAACAACGTAGCGGGGGTGCCGCTGCACTGGGCGCGGGCGCGGGTCTGGCCGCCGATCATTTGGGGGGACCAGGTCGCCAACCACAGCAGCCATCTGCCATCGATGATGACGATATGGAAGATCTCCCTCCACGACGTGGGGCGACCAATCCCCGGGCCAACACACCCGGACAGCGCAGCCCGCGTTTATCCGCGCCGCTCGCGCAGAACTCCAATCAAAATACCAATCAGGGCAACGCGGATACTGGCAACGGACCGGGCATCATTGATCTGCAACCAGTGAACGCGCCGCGCACAGGTGGACGCATCACGCATAATCCATTAAGACCCAATGAGCCACCCGCCTCCACACCCAACGATCTGGATGAGGAGGATTATGAGGATTATAAGGATTATACGCCGCCGCCCACACATGGCGCGACCGGCAGTAAGAAACGCCGCACCGGCAGTATGGCATCTAGCGCCGCAGGCGCTGGTGCCCTGGCCGCGGGTGCCGCAGCTGGCAATGCCAGCGCAGGGAATCAGCAGGGAACAGGGAGCGGTTCAACCGGTCATATGGCCGCGCAACGCCCGATTCCGCTCGGTACTGGTCCCACCCCGGCCAATTTTCCCAATCGCAACCAGCGCAGCACGCGTAGCAATCGTGGTCGCATCGGCGGGCTCATCATTGGCTTGATCTTGCTCCTGGTACTCAGCCTGTTCCTTTGCTCGTTCTTCTTTCCCAGCACCTTTAATAGCACGGTTGTCCAACCGCTCTCGCAGATCATGCCCGGTAGTAAAAATGCCGGTCCGGCCGTGCAACCCGCCGTGACCGTCAAAATTACACCCAACAGCCATGTCGTGCAAGATAGCTATGTCCTGCAAGCCGTGACCGGCAATCCACAGGCCAATCTCGGACAGATCAGCCTGCGCCACCTCACAGCCTCGCCAGCCCCACAATCCCGGCAAGTCAACGCCACCGGCCATACCCAGACCACAGCAACACAGGCCACTGGCACCATTACATTTTTTAATTTCACTGCACCACCAACGCCACTTACCATCAAAGGAAACACCATTTTCACTCTGTCAAATGGCGTACAAATCGCAACGGATACCATGGCTAATATACCGGCAGGTACATTGAATGGGTCCCTCACACCTGGACAACGTACAGTCAGAGCACATGCACTTGCCGCTGGCACAGCAGGCAACATTGCTGCACAAAGAATAAATGGATCATGCTGCGTTGCAAATGTAATCGCAGAAAACCAGAACTCATTTACAGGTGGACAGAACCCACAGGATTATGTGTTTGTGCAGAAGAGCGATGTGGATGCGGTGGTGACGCCGCTGGTGAACTCGCTGGCTCAGCAGGCACAAACTACCTTTAATAAAGAGCTGAAGTCCAATGAGAAGCTGGTGGGGACGCCGCAATGCTCACAAAATGTTGATAAGAACAATGCCGCCATCGGGGATCAGGGACATAATGTCAACTCGACGAATGTGACTGTTTCGGCGACCTGTACTGGTATGGCCTATGATCAGACGGGGGCACAAAAAGTGGCGCAGGATCGCTTGCAGAAAAAGGCTGCCGCTGATCTGGGTAGCGGCTATGCTCTGTCCGGTGATGTGACAACCCATATCGTGAATGTCACCCCACAGGGACAAAGCGTGGCCCTGCAGGTGAATGCACAGGAGACGCTGGCTTATCAGTTGAGCGATGCTCAGAAGACGGCTCTTGTCAATCAACTGGCTGGCAAGAAAGTAGCTGCCGCCCAGGCGATTCTGAATGCGCAGCAGGGATTTAAGCAAGCGACAATTACGACGGCAGGCGGCAATAACGCAACCTTGCCAACCGATCCAAACCAGATTAAGCTTGAGCTGGAAGCCGTGACCGGCGGTAGCGCGGGCCCAGGCACGACGCCGAGCGGTGGTAGCACACCTCTTCCCGTCAATGGACCAAATGCGACCGCGACGCCCTCGATCGGGCGTGGAGATATTCCGACGAAAGCACTGAAAGGATAAATGCATACATGCTGTCTCTGGAGGGTAAGCAGCTCGGCAACTACGATATCACCCGGCGTATACGCGTGGGAGGTATGGGGGCCGTCTACGAAGGGCGACAACGCACTGCGTTTGATCGCCGCGTCGCCATCAAGGTAATTCTTGGGGACTATGCCGCCGATCCTGATATGCGCCGGCGCTTTGCGCGTGAGGCGAAGACAGTAGCACGTCTGCAACATCCGCATATCTTGCCACTGATCGAGTTTGGCGATGAGCAAGGCATTCTCTATCTAGTCATGCCTTTCATTGATGGTGGCACCCTCACCAGCTATCTCCGGCATAATCTGCCGGGGACTGGTGAGGTGGCGACCCTCTATGAGCAGATCCTGGATGCGGTTGAATACGCGCATGACCATGGTTTGATCCATCGGGATATCAAATCGTCGAATGTCCTGCTGGACCTTAAGCGCAACACAGCTCCCTATGCCTATCTGGCAGACTTCGGCCTCGTGCGTACGGTCCGGCAGAATGCATCCACACAGGTAGGTAAACCGATCCCTCTTGAGCAGGTACCCGGCACGCCGCATTATATGGCTCCCGAGCAAACCCTGGGCATTGTCACGCCGCTAACCGACATCTATGCCCTGGGCGTCCTGCTCTTCCAGATGCTAACCGGCAACCTGCCCTATAACGATCCAGACGAGGTGCGCGTCATACAGATGCATCTGCAAGCGCCGATACCCTCGCCCTGCGAAGACGATGCCTCAATCCCGGCGGAACTCGGGGATGTGGTTAATAAGGCCATGGCGAAAGATCCACAAGATCGGTATAAGAATGTCGCGGCCCTCCGCACCGCCTTTCAGCGCGCGCTCAAGGGTCCCACAATCACCCTGCCGGTCACGGAAGATGTCAAGCCAGGACACAAGCCCACACGCCCCATCAGTCTCGACGAGCTCACCGGAGAGATTGAGCCAGCCGCGCCCAACGGGAAGAACCGCAAAACCGCCGCCCTGGGACGGCCCATGGAGCCACCCAGGCCAATTATCATGCATCAGAGACCACGGGGCGGCGAAGTTCAGCCTTCCCCGCCAGCCACAACCATCCGCGAGAAACGCGAACGCAGCGCCAGAAACGCACGCCCGGAATATGCTGAACGCACCGAAAGGCTCAACCGTCCAGAAGTGCTTGAGTATCCAGAAAAAACCGAGCGTCCTTATCGGGCCGAAGCGGCCAGGCAGCGTATCACCGAAGAGCCTATGCGATCCCGACCAGTCACCAGACGACCGCGCCGCCTCCTCTTTTTATTTCTGATCGTACTCGTCCCATTACTCCTGCTCATGATCTTGCTGCTTTCCCAGCTCACTAACGGCAACGGCACCACCACAATGGTCTCATGGGTCGGAGGAACAAGCACCGCGAACATCCATATCACGCCCAAAGCCAGCGTCATCCAGAACGCCTTCCTGCTCACCGCCTCCCCACAAACGCAGACCAGCAATCTCGACACGCACACCATCCCTGATCGCTGGCTAAGCGTCACCGAGCAGAGTAGTGTCACCGTCAACACAACCGGCAAGAATACCATCCAGGGACAGCAAGCACACGGCATGGTTCAACTGACCAATGCCAACAAACAGCCCGTCACCGTCCCCAAATCCCTCATGCTCAACGCCGCCAACGGTGTACAGATCCAGCTCACGCAAGACACCACGGTCCCGGGTAAACAAGATACTCAACCCGGCAAAATCGAAGTACCCGCGCAAGCCGTCCAGGCGGGGCAGGTCGGAAATATCCCTCCCAATGCCATCAGCGGCACCTGCTGCCAGCCAACCCTCTTCATCAACAATCCCAGCGCCTTTCAGGGAGGAGTTGACGGCAGTAGCACGCACTTCGTCGCGCAGTCCGATCTGGATAACGCCAAAAACGGCCTGGTTCCGCAACTTGAGCAGCAGATTAACCAGCAACTCAATCAACAGATCAAAAGTGGTGAAAGCACCTTCGGCCAAGCGGACTATCAGATCATCAGTGTAGAGAGTGACAATCCTGTCAACGCCAGCGCCGACAAAGTACAGGTCAAAGTCAAAATCCAGGGCAGGCTCATCGTCTACCAGAAGAACGTCGCAGTATCGACCGCCATGGTCCTGCTCAATCGAGATGCCCAGAAAAAGCTCGGTGACGGCTATCAACTCCAGGGCAAACCCACGCTCATCGGAGAGCCCAGTATCAAGGCTGGCAAAAACGGCATCCTCTACCTCACCCTCAACGTCAAAGGCACCTGGATCTATAGTCTTAGCGCCACCCGGATCAAGAAGCTAACCACATCGATCAAAGGCAACAGCAGCGATGCCGCCAAAACCTACCTGCAAAAGCAACCCGGCATCGCCGCCGTCGACATCCAGCTCCCCTTTGGCAGCAACCATCTCCCCACCATCACCAAAGACATCAACATCACCCTCACATCCCCAGATCCCAACCAGGGATCATAACAGAACATCATTACAGGCATTTACCAGCACTACGAGGCAGTAGAAAGCCGACTAGGCCCAGGCATGCGCTGCACTTCGGGGAGGTGCGCTCCCTTTTTGAGCATGCGTCGCGCCAGGCTATGCCGCAGCAGATGTGGAGAGACACTCTCAAGCGGGCGCGCGCAGGCGAGGCACCGTGATATCCGGCTTCGCCTACGCGCCCGTGGATCGAGTATGCTTATCGAATGGCTTTATTCATGCTCAATCGCATAATGCAACCGGACGACGCCGCCGCCAAGGGACTTGAAATCCAACAACTGGATATCCTTGTACTGATAGTGGTCCTGGTTGAGCAAGATATTGTATCCCTTTCCCTCCAATACTGGTGCGATTGGGAATATGATCTCGTCAACAAGTCCTTGTTGTAAAAAGGTGTTGTGCAGATCCGCGCCACCTGAAAGAAGGGCGGTGGTATGGCCTTTTGCTTGCAGGTACGCCAGGGCCTCTTGCGGCGACGCCACAACCTTGACACCGGGAATATCTTTGACGCTCTTCGAGAGCACGACGATGTCAACATCGCCAAAAGGACTCTCTCCACCTGCTTGAAAGCTCTCGAAGGTTCGACGTCCGACGATGAAATTCCCTGCCGCTTTCACCTGATCCAGGAAATCGCTGAACGATTCCTGCTTGGGAGGGTGTTCGGGACTGGCATTGCGTGCGTAGTTTCCATTTGCGCTCAAGGTTGCCCAAAGAATTGTTTTCATGAAATGATATCCTTCTATTTCTAATACATGTGTGATTACACATAAGACAACTATCCGTTATAGGGTTCATTCACAGGAAATTACGTTTATTTTCCTGCATCCTCAAGGCTCTCTATCCTTCCGGGGGATTGAGAGGAGGAGGAGTTTGCGAGGACACCTCGCGCTCCGTCATGGGCTGCCGCCCCTGTACCCCGCTTTCACCCGCAAGGACGGAGAGCCATCCTCAATACTTCAGCATCATCTATTGCAGTTGTTGCAACCAGCTTGCGATGGCCTGCCCAATTTCATCAGGAGAGTCCTCCTGAGGGGTATGATGCCCGCGCACGCTCACCTCGGTTTGCGCTGGCCACATGCGATTGAACGCGACCTTCTGTGGGTCTTGTGTCCCCGGAACGGCCTGGATGAGCAATTTGGGAATGGGACTCCGGGCAAGAAACTTCCCAGAGGCGGTAACGATCTCGGTGACATCGGCTGGTTCGCCCTCGATCGGCAGTTGACGTGGCCACGAGAGGGTCGGGCGACGCGCTTCGCCGGCCTCGGCAAATGGGCGACGATACTGATTCATTTCCTCATCTGTTAAGGTGCGCAGAATGGTCTTGGGCAGGTTGAACTCGATGAACGAGTTTTGTTCTAGCACCAACTGCTCACCTTGTGCGGATCGCAGAGCTTGAAAGCGTGAGCGAGCGATCTCTGGTATCTCACTCCACAAGGAGGTTCCCATGACTGCTTCCATATAGGCAATGCCGCGCACCGCCTCTGGATGGCGACGCGCCCAATCGAACGCCAGAGCTGCTCCCCAGTCGTGCCCTACGAGGATGACCCGTTCATGTACTCCCAGCGCTTCGAACAACCCATCGAGATAACGACGATGTTCGACAAAGGTATAGGAGCCCGGGCCGCTTTCCGGCTGCTTCTGCGAATCGCCCATGCCGATGAGGTCCGGGGCGATGATGCGGCCAAAACCCTGCGCATACGGCAGAATGTTGCGCCAGACATAGGAATAGGTAGGATTGCCGTGGAGAAAAACAATGGGATCACCCAGTCCCTCTTCGACATAGGCCATCTCAAGCCCCAGGACGGCTCTCCGTTTTTTTGTGTAGGGAAATGCTGCGCTTATCATATATGGACTGCGCCTTTCTGAAATCATGTGATACAATATCTTGCTTTTTTCAGAGCCAGATGTTTGTTGGCTTTGATGAAGCAGCGGTGTTCGTCCGATGTCAGAAGTATAGCCCGCGCAAGGCAGGTGGGCCTCATCCGTTCGGGTGATTGCCTGCATGATTCGCACACAGCAGCGTGCGAGGAGATTGCGAGCGGTCAGAGGAGCTTGAGGTCACGAGCAACTTCGAGGGACTCGCTGCGTTTATGCACGCCCAACTTGCTATAAATGCTCTGCACCTGGGTGCGCACGGTGTTGATCGAGACAACCAGCGCCTCAGCTATCTCCGCGTTGGTTCGATGCTCAGCCAGCAGGCGTAAAACTCGCCGTTCTTGAGGCGAGAGCGGTTCAACCAGCGCTGCTGCCAGGGCAGGCATGCCTGTTTGCTGTTGGGCAGGAAAAGCCAGAAGCAGGCTACGGATGTACGCAAGCAAAGGCTGGTCGTGGATTTGGGAAAGCAGAGAGCGCAAAAGCACGGCCATCTGTGCACCAGCATCGAGGAACAGGCGTACCGGGTGATTGGGCAGAGCCAGGATAAGCACCTCACGCAACATGTCTTGAGCCTCGGCTTTGCGTTTGCAGGCCAGGGCGCTCAGCGCCATTTCCACCATCGCTTCAAGCACGCAGCGGGTATGTCCTGCTTCCTGCGTTGCAAGGAGGGTCTGCTCAAGCTGACGATAGGCTTCTTCCTCTTTGCCCTGGGTGCGCAGCCAGCGCGCCAGCAGCAGATCCGTCTCAGTTCTCTGTGTAAAATCAGTGTGCGGTGTTCGGAGCAACGCCCAATGCTGCAAGGTCAGATGGTCGCCCGCAGAGAGCGCCAGGCGTGCCTGCGCTGCCTGGATATCCTGAACAAGCCGGGATTGGGAAGCGGCTATATGCTCCAGGAGGTCTGCGAGTTGTTGTTGGGCAACAAAAACCTGGCCCCGGGCCTGTTGCACACGCGCGAGCACAAGAGACGCAGAGACTTCGTGATGCAAAAACGCGTATGTCTGACTGAAAGTCTTAGCCTCCTGAAGAAGCTGAGAGGCTCGCTCCAGCTCATTGCATTCATAAGAAAGTGCGGCCATGCCAAGCAATGCCGTACAACGCCAATTGGCGAGCGGTGTTGTGAGGTTTTCGTCAAGAGGAGAAGTGGCAGCTTCAAGGGCCTGGCGATACAAAGAAGCCGCTTGCTGGATTTCTCCCAGTTCAAAATACACCTGTGCAAGCTTGATCGTAGCAACCTGGCGGAAAAGGTGATTGTTCGTCTTTGCAAGTCGAACACAGGCTTCTTCCAGGCCGTCGTGAGCCAGCCGGAACTGTCCCAACTCTACCAATTCCGTCGCAGCAATGGTCGCGCTGAGGCCCCGCCAGATGTCTTGCGTCTGGGGAAGCCAATCCAACGCCTGTCTTGCATACGTGACCGCAACTCGCATCTCCCCCTGCCTCAGAGCGAATAAAGCGCGAAAGGCAAAAAGCTCCCCCAGCTTGGGAAGATTCTGTTCCGCACGACAGCGGCGTTCAGCCATGCTCAAGATCTTTTCCATCAAGGGAAGTAACGACGCATCGGGTAGCCAGGTAGCGCTCTGCAAGAGCAGCGCAGTAGCATAACACAGGCAAAAGGCAGGCTTCTGCTCTAAAAGGGCCTCCGGTAATTGCTTGAACCAGCGCAGCAATGCCTGCGGCTCCTGTACTTCTCCTGGAAGGATGCGCTCCTCCAGAAAACGAGCCAGCAACATCGCAGTTCGCGCGTAATCCCGGGCAGCCAGCGCAGCATCAATAGCTTCGTGCAGAAAACCGTAGCGCTCATACCAGCGGGAGGCGCGTGCGGAGATCTGCTGCAGGTCATCTTCGCTCAACCGGCGGCGCGCCTCGTGACGCATGGCTTCGGCAAAAAGCGCATGATAGCGATACCACTGGCGAGCCTCTGCTTCATCCCGCTGCGGCTCGCAGTCAAGCTGTTCGAGAAACATATTGGTGCGCTCCAGCTGGGCGAGCATATCCTGACCATGTATTTGCTCAGTAACAGCATCGCAGAGAGATGCCGTCAAGCGCGGAAGCAGGCTGGTTTGGAGCAAAAACTGCCGCACTGGTTCTGATTGGAGATTGAGTACTTCAGTGACAAAATACTCTTGAAAGGAGGCATTGTTCCGGAAAAAGAGCGCTATCGTGCGAACTTCTTCTGTGGAAGAAGTGGCGCGCTGAAGTGCAAGCTTCGCGAGATGCAGCCCGGCTCCCCAGCCTTCCAACTGTGCATGGAGTCGTTGAACAATCGTCGCGTCCAGAGGAAACGGCAGAGAGTGATGCAATAAAATGACTGTTTCCTCTTGCGAGAAGCGCAGATCTGCGGTACGCACTTCGATAAGCGCGTTGCGAGCACGCAGGCTGGCCAGGGAGAAAGGAGGATCGGCTCTTGTAACCATCAGCACGTGGAGCGTTTCTGGGAGGTGGTTGAGAAAAAATGAGAGCGTTTCATGAATCGTGGGCTCGGTAATCACCTGATAATCTTCCAGCACCAGAATGCCCCCTGCCGGGGCCTGAATCAGTGCGTTGAGGAGGATCGAAAGCCACCCCGAAAGATCTACAGGCAAAAAGGGGGGCTGCGGAGTCAGCACAACGAACGCGCGGTGAACCTGTGTAAGATCAACCTGAAACGCCTGGCAGGCCGCAATGAGATAGCGCCAGAAGCGCAGCGGATCATTCTCAGAAACCTCCAGAGAAACCCAGGCCACCGGAGGAAAATCAGAACTGGCGCGTCGTGCTGCTATCCATTGGCTAACCAGGGTCGTCTTTCCAAAGCCAGCAGGAGCCGAGAGCAGCGTGAGCGGACCTGCTCGTCCAGTATCGAGCAGCGAAAGCAGGCGCGGGCGATCAAGCAGAAAAACAGGCAGGCGAGGCTGCGACAGCTTGGAGCGGAGCAGCGGGTGTGCTTCCATATGAGAAGAGCTGAAGGCATCCTCTGCGGGCAAGCTGTCTGGCAGAGAATGGATGAGACTCGTTGTTTGTGACGGCTGGAAAGCACGGTGGGGCATCTCGGACTCGTTTTCCAGCAGGTGAGAGATCTCCTCCAAACGAGCAAGTGTGAGGTCTGCCGTTCTGCCAAGATAGCGCTTCACGATGCGCCCGTGCAAGCGTCGATACGCATACCAGTAGCTGCTCCCGCGTTGCACCCTCTGCTTCCGGACAGTATAGTGCATACCCCAACGACTGTGAAAAGCGAACGAGTTGCTCTGCTCCAGCCAATCACTCGTGAAAGCCTGTTCGCTTCCCTGATCGCCAAGAGAGAGGACATAGGTTTGTGTTTGCTCGGACCACCGAAGCTGAGAATGGGCATATCTGGGCATAGAGCGTACTTTCGGCGCGCTAACAAGAAGCACATGGTGTTGCCTAACAATTGTAACCCAACAAATATAGCACAGCCTGGCCGGTTAGGCAACAAAAAGATGAGTTGCAACGCCGCCATTTTACTGGAATGCTTCGTGTTGTGCCTGATCCCCGCTCAGAGAGCAGGTTGAAGCTTAGCATTGTAAATTTCTCCGGCGGGCCATCTTCGTCTGCAAGCACGGTTTCAAACACCCCACGATGCAAATACAGGGCAACGACATCAGCAGGAGTAAACGCATCCATAGGTGAGGCAGTGAAGAACAGTTCGTAGATCATCTTGCCACGCGAGGTGCCAATGGGAGCCTTGCTCTCGGTTACCGGATGTGTAGCGACGGCCGGTTCTGATGGATTGTGCCCGTTGAGGAAAAGGTTTTCTCCAATGGGCACAAAACGTTACGCCAACAAGGGATGATGGCGGATGCTTTCGACGAAGGTCTGGGTGCGTTGATCACGCGGGAAGGCTTTGAGCAAGATTTGTTGATAATTGTAGAAACTTTGATTCAATAGACTTGAGTCAATTTCTTCTAACAGGGTGATGATGTTTTCAGCGACAGCGATGCTGGCGTCCCGTTCGTGCCGCCGGGCGTAAGCTTCCGCTAGCGGAACGAGTGTCAACACTCTGCGGTTGATCCATGTGGATGGCAAGAGCGATAGAGATCGTTCGAGATGTTCAATCGCGCTACTATAATGTTTCAAATTAAGCATACAACTACCGGCAACCTGATACCATCTCGTCCGATCAAACTCTTCAGCGGGACCTAAGGCATCGAGGAAAGAGGAGGAGGCTTCAAGTTTGGCTTCGACACAATTGCCATCCTGTAATAGAGCCGCATTGTAGGCCCAGTCCGCCAGGAGATGCGCTCGCAGTCGCACCAGTTGCTCTTCCTGCTGCCCATTGATCAAGCGGAAGGAAGCTTCAATATGCTCGATGGCCTTGTCATAGTGTCCATGAGAATTAGCACTGATCGCTTGCCAGTTGAGATTCTGGGCAAGATTCCAGATGTCCGCTCCCTCAAGCGCGGCAATATGAGCCTGAGTATAGGCTCGTTGCGCCGCCTCAGTAGCTCCCTGATAAAATAAAGCCGCGCCAGTCAGATTGTAGAGGGCCGCGTAAAGGCTGGAACGGTATTCAGGAAGGATCAGATCGTGCGTTTGCTGAACGAGATAGAGTTGGGCCTGCGTGGCAACCAGTACTTCCGAGGGGCGCATGGTGTGAAAGCGTTTCCAGCCTTCGGCAACGCCCTGACGCATCGCGTTAGTAAGCTGTACCCGCTCATCGATGGAAGTATGTCTGTCCGAGTTGGGAAGAATGTCTTTTAGTTGACCAATTTTTTGCCGCACTCCTACCGGCAATCCTTGCGCACTACGTAGGACGACACGTAACGAATTGAGAACCTCATCCAGCGACCAGCCCGCCTCAAAGAGGGATGAGAGTTCGGTTGCATTGAGCGCTAACCATGTGCCAATATGCTGTCCTTGCGTGGAGTTGGCGCTGCGCTGATGCACCTGCTCCTCATAGGCGTGCGATCTATTGCCCGCTTGCAGCACTGGATGCGCAGCAGGTGTGGAGAGGGAAATATATGGCGCGGCCTGTGGGGCGGGGAGCTGGCTGGCTGGCTGATCCTCTTGTATCAGACCAAGTTCACAGGTAGTTTTACTAAAATACGCACAAAGACGACGACGTGATTCCGCGTTGATAGGATAGTCATGCTCGGCACGCCACACCGTTGAGGCACCAATACCGGCGACATCCGCCAGTTGTTTGATGGTGAGATTGTGCTGACGACGTGCGCTACGTAAGAGATGTGTACCCATACCCTAAGTCCCCCTAGACTTTTTTAGAACCAGGCACTCTGCTTATCTTGTTCCCCATTAAAGCTTCTTTGCTTTCCTTAAACAAGATTTCCCTTATTTTACCTATTCTGATCTTTACCTGTCAAGTTCTCCAGAAAGTGCAACCTATAGTGCCATCACGATCTGCAGCACGTCTACAATGAATAACTATTATTAAGCACAAAAATGAAGAAAAAATGACAAAAATCTAGTCAGTTCTTATTCAGTCCTACACAATTGATTGACGGCACATGGGCTGATAGCTTATGCATAAGAGAGATCTTATAGAACATCCGCCGATGCAGGCCGATGTTTTTTTGAAAGGGGAAGCTTGCATGCTTATCATACACGTTCATAGGACGAACGGATGGCACTGGCGCCGTTCATTTTTGATGTTGGGCACGCTAGCATTTATACTCAGTATGGGAATGTTTCAATTTCAGAGCCATGAAGCCAAAGCAGCCGGGAGCGGCTACTGGCACACCAACGGCTCACAAATCCTGGATGCCAATAATCAGCCGGTACGCATTACAGGAATCAACTGGTTTGGATTTGAGACCGGAAACTATGTAGCCCATGGACTCTGGACACGCAACTATAGAGATATGATCGATCAAATGAGTGGCCTGGGCTATAATACGATTCGCTTACCATTCTCAAATCAACTATTTGATGCCGGGAGCGCTCCAAATAGCATTGACTATAACAAGAATCCTGATCTGCAAGGACTGAGCAGCATTCAGATCATGGATAAGATCATCAATTACGCGGGCCAGAAGGGCATGAAAGTCATTCTAGATCAGCATCGCCCGGACTCAGGCTCACAATCAGCCCTATGGTATACCTCGGCCTATCCAGAATCCCGCTGGCTCTCGGATTGGAAGATGCTGGCGCAACGTTATGCGAATAATCCTACGGTCATCGGGGCCGATCTGCATAATGAGCCACACTCCCCCGCCTGTTGGGGCTGTGGTGATCCAACGGTCGATTGGCAAATAGCGGCCACGAAAGGTGGCAATGCCATTTTGAGTGTCAATCCCAACTGGCTGATCTTTGTGGAAGGCGTCGATTGCTATGGACCTAATGGCGCGACGAGCGGCGATTGCTACTGGTGGGGAGGCAATCTCGAAGGAGTTGCCAGTAAGCCAGTAGTATTGAACGTAGCGAACCGCGTCGTCTACTCCGCACACGACTATCCATTGGATGTCGCCAGCCAGCCCTGGTTCAGCGATCCGACCTATCCTAACAATCTGCCGGCCATCTGGGACAAACACTGGGGCTATATTGCCAAACAGAATATCGCGCCGGTCTGGCTGGGCGAATTTGGCACTACGCTTGCCACAACCTCCGATAAACAATGGCTCACGGCAATTACCAACTATCTGGGCAAAGGAGCCAGCGGCCTGAACTGGACCTATTGGTGCTGGAATCCCGACTCAGGCGATACGGGAGGCATCCTGGAGGACGACTGGACAACCGTCAACCAGGCCAAGCAAGCCTATCTTACGCCGATTGAGTTCGCATTGAGCGGTAGCGCAACTGGAACACCGACACCCACGCCAACGTCCGGCGGCACGGGAACACCCACGCCGGTAACCGGTATCAACTTGCAGGTCAACTACAAGGTAGGAAATCCAGGCTCTACTACCGTCAACCAGATCTCACCCTCTATCGAGCTTGTCAACACAGGCTCTAACAGCATCAACCTAAGCGATGTCACTGTCCGCTACTGGTATACCATCGACAGCAATCAGGCTCAGACCTATAGCTGCGACTATGCCGCCCTTGGCTGTACCAATATCAAAGGCACATTTGTAGCGGTCAGCGGTCGCACCAACGCCGACTACTATCTACAAATCGGTTTCGGTACTGGCGCAGGCAATCTGGCTCCGGGTGCTAATACTGGAGACATTCAAAACCGTATCAATAAAAGCGACTGGACAAGCTATAACGAAACCAACGACTACTCATTCAACGGTAGCCAGACCAGCTACGCACCTTCAACCAAAATCACTGCCTATTATCAAGGCCAACTCATCTGGGGGACCGAACCCTAGTCTTACGCTGTACACCTGAGAAGCAAAACTTTTATCCTGCAGGATGGCATGACCCATTACAAAGGTCGTGCCATCCTGCATCGTTTTCCTTTGCCGGAGCTTGCTTGAGATCGACAGAGTGCTGTCCTTTGGACGTGTACTTCTGCTGAAAATGTGAAGCTAGTCACAGCATTCCATGCGTGTATCAATTAAAATCTATGTATACTCCAGATAATCCAATACTGATACGGCTAGCGAGACGAGAGTATAGCGAAGAGATGCACCAATAGCTCTATCAATAGTAATATATAAAAGGATACTCGTATGGATAAACAGAAAAATAGTGGACAGTGGTTGACAGATAATCAGGTGAGCCGACGTAATTTTCTCTCGCTCTGCGCCGCCGGTACTTTACCTATTCTGCTGGGTGCCTGCCAGACGGCACCAACGGCTAATGCTAATCCAACTCCGACTGGAACAGCTACTAGCGCGGCGACAAAAGCGGCGCAACCTACTCCGACGAAGGCCCCTGTATTATCAGAACAAGATTGGTCAGAGCTTGGCAAGAAGCTGGCTGGTCCGCTGCTACGGCCGAATAGCGCTCAATATGAGACTGCACATCAACTGTTTAATACACGCTTTGATACGATCAAACCGGCTGCTATTGCCTACTGCTCTTCACCCAAAGATGTCCAGACTTGCCTGGAGTTTGTGCGCAAGTTCAATTTGCCAGTCACGCCGCGTGCGGGTGGACATTCCTATGCGGGCTATTCAACCACCACGGGATTGTTGCTCGATGTGACCCGTATGAACTCTATTAGCATTGATGCCGTATCAGGCAATGCAACTATCGGAAGTGGCGCACGCCTGATCGATATTTATCAAGCGCTCACGCAGCACAATCGAATCCTCCCTGGTGGCTCCTGTCCAACTGTTGGTATCTCTGGACTTACTATGGGTGGTGGCGTCGGCGTGATCGGTCGCAAATTTGGATTGACCTGTGATAATCTGCTTTCCGCGCAGGTAGTTCTGGCGGATGGTCGCCTCGTCACCTGTGACGCACAGAACAACGCTGATCTTTACTGGGGCCTGCGTGGTGGAGGCGGTGGCAACTTTGGTATCGTCACCTCCTTCACCTTCCGCACCTATCCACTTAACACGCTCTCAATCTTTACCTTGAGCTGGTCATGGAGCAATGCCGCTGCTGTCCTGGATGCCTGGCAAAACTGGGCTCCCAGCGCGCCTGACGAACTATGGTCCAATTGCTTGCTCCTGACAAGTAGCGATGGTCAGGGAGATCCACTGGTACGCATTAACGGCGTCTATGTTGGCGATCTTGGTCCACTGAATACACTCTTGCAACAGGTCATTGATAAGGTCGGCGTCGCGCCAACTGGTCGCTATAGTAACACAACCAGCGTGCTGGATACCATGCTCTATGAAGCGGGTTGTTACAATAAAAGCATCGAAGCGTGTCGCTTACCCGGTATGGGTCCTCAGGGAAGCCTGCAACGCGACACCTCTAAAGCCAAATCGGATTATATTACCAGAAGATTATCCCAGCAGGGTATCAAAACGCTCGTCAACGCCATCGAGCAACGGCAGATATCGCCAACCTCAGGCACGGCTGGCATCGGCATTGATGCTTTCGGAGGAAAAATCAATCAGGTCGCACCGGATGCCACGGCCTTTGTCCATCGCAACACGCTCTTCTCGATTCAATATACCGCCACCTGGTCTCCGAACGATACGCAGAGAACCATTGCGGGCAATATTGGCTGGTTGGATCAGACCTGGCAGGGCATGCGTCCTTATGCCAGCGGTAGCGCCTATCAAAACTATATTGATCCCGACCTGTCTAACTGGCAGCAAGCGTACTATGGCAACAATCTGGCCCGCCTGCAACAGGTCAAAGCCACCTATGATCCCAATAACCTCTTCCATTTCAAACAGAGTATCCCATTGAAATCATGAAGGAAGATGTAGGCATCAGTTACATCCGATACATTTAAACATTTCTCCTCTATCAGTATATATTATTAACAGGCATTTGGGGATAAAAGTTAATGGAGAGGCGGGAAATAGCGGAAATCCATCCAGCCCCACAGGTTCAAGCCAATTGAGAGACCGATCAGACCTTTATCGTACCAGGGCAGGCGTCCTCGATAGCCGAAAACAGCGAGCACAAAGAGGAAAGGAAGGATATCCAGTACAAAGCGAAAGCCAAATTGATACCAACCAGTATTAAAGTAGAGCAGGATTGCTCCCAGCGGCAAGATGCATCCTCCCAGCATTCCCCACGGGAGCCAGGAGGATGGCTGCGCTAGAAAGACACGCACAGCCCTGTAGAGCGCTGGCATGGTCCAGAAGATGCTCGTTCCCCAGGGATTGAATTGCAGATAAGGCCAGATGGTCAGGAATTGTGGTGGCTGGATAAACATATAATACATGTTAGTGGATAAGAAGTGCAAGCTGAATTGTCCATAGGTATGCAGTCTGTAGCTTAGCCTGGGGCTGACGTTCATGCTGAGATAGCCAAAATCCAGGAGAGAACCAAAGCGGGCCAGATTGTAGAGGAGCATACCAGTGACAAAAGCGCCCAGCACACAGCTAAACGTGAGGACCTGCTGCCACATCAGACGCGGCTTCTGCCGTTCAGAGAGATAAATCAGAATGAGATAACTGGGAAAGGCCAACAGAACAGTACTGCGTGAAAGGGCGGCCAATCCTAACCAGAGGGCAGCCAGCCAGCCACGGCGCGGACCGATCAATTCCAGCAGATAGCAGAGGAGAAAGGTAGTGGCGATGACGTGCGCGAGAAACCAGACGCTGGCCTGCATGGTCACGAAAAACAATTCAGTGCCCAACGCAAAAAAGCTGAGGAGCCATGCGATGTGAGCAAAGGCCAGCACCGGAAGACGCTGTAGCACAAAAAACATCAGGACAATGTTGACAATCCCAAAAAATAGCGCGACGCCCAACGAGAGTTCCAGCTGATGGGTATAGTGAAAGATAGCGACCAGAGGCAGGAAGAAGACAGCTGGCAAGGGAGGAAACGCCACATACCAGTGTCCATGAAAAAAAGTATAATCGCCTGTACCACCTACTGGCTGATTGATATAGAGATGTCCCTGCAACCAACCATTCGCGAGATAGATAAAATGTGATCCTGAGAAGGTGCCTGTCACATGCTGTACTGCCGAGAAATAGTGGCGTAGGGCTGATGGTTGCGATGGTTGTGGGACAACCGGAAGCAGAGGAAGACGAAAGACATGGGTGAAGAGAGCAGTAATAATGTAGAACAAAGAGAGGCTGCCAATCAAGAGCAGAGGACGCCAGGACCAGAATGGGATATCGTGATCGCCTGACGAAGACGCCACATCGAGTTGCGTTCCAAGATAATTTTTATCATCCAATTGCTTCATCCTCCCAACTCACGCCAACATCCATAGAGCAAAGGAAAACAGTATCTGTAGCAGAAGTATAGCACACAAAAAAATGAATTACATGTAGCAGCCGCCATTCACAGGCAATACCGCTCAAATACCGAGAATCATGATTGAGATACGTTTTTCGTCATTTGTGCTTTTCCCCTACATTCCTCGTTTTTGAGCGGCATTGCCCGTGAGGGATGTTTAGGCTGAGCGGCGCTGGCGCAGTTCGGCGGCCAGTTCATATTTATTGGCAAAGACGCGTCCGCCACAGTAGACGTTGCGGCGCGCAAATGGCTCGGGCGTATCGCGTTGGAGGCGCTCGCGTACATTGGGTTTATGCGCACCCGGCGATTGATACCAGGCTTCATCCAGACATAAACGATAGGCAGGATAATTAATCCAGGCAGGGATGGGCAGGTCATAGCGCAGGCTGAGATATTCGACCGAAGCAATACAAAAGACAGCCCAGCGTAGCTCGTGCTCGCTCGGATCATCAGGTAATTGTAATGGCTCCAACAGTAATTCCGCACGTTGCTCCGTAAAGTTGCCGAAAAAATCGTTCATAAAATTTCCCAGCGGCAACCACGGGTCCGCCCCAGCACAAATCTCCTGATAAGAAACTGCCATTGTCTGCAATTCGGTACACGTCTTCATCTGGACACCTCGCTCCTGTCTTCCTATTTGTATTGTAACATGCGGACCAATCATCCTGCGGCCAATTGACGATGAAACTTCCTGGATAAGCTCTGGTGTAACACTACATCTCTACAATAAGGACGTCAAGCTAGCAAAAAATAAAATAGCTTACAGCATCTTAAAACAACTCGTCCAGCGTATCTTCGATTTGATAATGTTCTTTATAGGCATCATCGGGAATAAAGTGATCAACAATAGCCTGTGCTTGCTCGCGTGTTTCCACATTGAGCTGCTTGAGGAGCGCCTCAATATCAGACATATCCTTCTGCCGATAGACCATCAGCTTCAAGGCCAGGATATATTCTTTGGATGGCAGATACACATGCAACTTCTTAAACGCACGCCAGAGAGATGCCTCTGGATTAGGGGCCATGTCCCGGATAAAATATGCCACATCATCGTTAATCCAGGTACGCTTCATCTTGTAGCGCTTCGCCACCGCATGCACAGCCGACTTGAAGGCCTTCGTTTCAGGGGTCGGATTGGTGGATGAATCACCTTCAATATCCATCAAGACCACATCGACATCTTCAGTTGACTCCCGATTATAGGCCAGAAAGAGCATCGCAACGCCACCAACCACCATGACCCGCACCGGCATTTCAAAGCCTTGCACCTCCAACTCATCACCCAGTTCTTGCAAATACTGTTCAATTTCTTGCCTTTGCACGCCGCCATCGTCTCTCTTTCTTCACGTCTTACAGCACCAAAAAGCTACTCAAGGCAACAAGCATACGCTATACTCAAAGAGATCATCATTGCTGTGTTACAAATGGAAATCATGAGCGTCGCCCTGCTATTCTCTAGTATAAATCAATTACGACGAAAGGTGTATAGAATTACAATGCAGTCTTCTTCTTCTGAATATGAAAAACGCGCACAGAGCCGTCAGAGGCTGGCATATGGAAAAGGTCGCTGGCAATACGGTGAATTATATCTTCCAAAAAGTACCGGACCACATCCCGTCGTCATATTGGTGCATGGCGGCTATTGGCGCAAAGCCTATGATTTGACGCTCATGCATCCGCTGGCGAAGAATCTGGCCCAACATGGATATGCGGTATGGAATATAGAATATCGTCGCGTCGGAAATACCGGAGGCGCGTGGCCCGGCACATTCCTGGATGTCGCGCAGGCCACCGATTATATATATGAAATCGCCTCTACTTATCAACTGGATACACAACGCGTCATCGCAGTGGGGCATTCGGCGGGGGGACATCTGGCTGGCTGGCTGGCGACGCGACCACAACTCTCCAAAGAGAGTCCACTGGCGACTGCCACATCCCCTTTGCACCTGAGCGCAGTCGTCAGCCTCGCGGGCGTGGTCGATCTGGTACAGGCGTATCAACTGCATCTTAGCCACGACGCGGTAGTTGAACTGCTTGGGGACACGCCAGCAGCCGTACCGGAGCGTTACGCAGCCGCCTCGCCCGCCGCCCATCTCCCACTGGGCATTCCCCAGATCGTGGTTCACGGAACCGCCGACAAGCATGTCCCTTTAATTGTCAGCCAGAATTATGCCCGTAAAGCGCACGCCGCTGGTGACCAGATCACCTATCTCGAAGTGCCCGAAGCCGACCATTTCACCATCATCGATCCCAATACAGACGCATGGCGACAAACCCTGGCCGCCATCCAGATGCGATAAAACAGAAGTTACGCAGGTTCTATCATAAATGTGTGAACGACCCAAGAGATGAGCGCGGGAAGGACAATGCGCTCATCTCTCGTTGCAGAATCCTGTCTGGCTCAGGGATTAGATTTGCTGGGCAAAGACGAGGATGCTGAGGGCGGTATAGTCATCGGCGGGCTCGGTGCTGGGCCAGGCGACGACGTTGTCATAGTAGCGGGCCCCTTTGCCTGTGAAGGTCTTGAAGATGTCACCACCGCTGGGCGGACAGGCTTTCATACCACTTTGCAGGCTCAGTCCGCTGAAATTGGAGGTAGCACTTGGCCCGTCGACGACCGCGCCAAGTTGGAGCGGTGAGCCTCCAGTCAGCGATCCCGCCAGGTTAGCAATCTGAGATTGCATACAATTGGGAAAGGTGCTGCCAGCCCCGACGATAAAGGATGAGCCCCAGGCGTTTGAACCCAGCGCCCAGTTACGCTGCGTCAGGCCAAAGGTTTTATAGGTGCTGACCCCTGCCAGTTGATCATAGAAAGAGGCTTCAAGCGCATAGCCAAGAGCATGCGGCGTAGCGTCAGCACCAGCATAGGCGATACCAAAGCCAAAAGGATCACTCTTTGCCTGCGTGGTACCAGCATCCAGTTGCGCCTTGAGATCGCTGAGCAGGCTGGCCTGTGAGACGGCCAGGCCACTGGGATTGCCCGCCCTGGTAATGGCGTTATAGAGTTCATAATGGGCCAGACCACTGACATCATAGAGATTCAGGGAGTCAGAACCGTCATTGGGTCCTGTGATATAGGCGTTGGCCCATTTGGCGGCTGCGCTCAGATAGAATGAAGGATCACTATGAGCCAGTCCTGAGGGCAGATTCCCCAGCGCGGTCGCGTTGTAGAGCTCGGTCGCGCCTAACTCCATATCATCACGCCACTCAGTCTCTGGATAATAATCATTTGGAGCCGTGGTCAGCAGTTGACTGACGCTGCTGGTTTTCGCGAGATCAAAGACGGTCTCACCGCTGCTCAGACACTGGTTCGCATAAGTGGGATCGCTGGTGTGGTACAACTGATAGCAGAGTCCAAAATCAGCAGCCAGGCGACCTGCCAGATTCGGGCTGATCTGCGCGCCAGCTGAGCCAGCTTCAAAGACAGGACGATATTTGATGTAGTACGCAGGGCTACTGGATGAGACGCTCAACTTGTCATCCGCCTGTGGTAAGCGCCACTGATCATGATCGCCCAGGATACTACCACCATTGCCATCGCCGATGCCCACCTGATAATAGAGCGTTTTTGTGGAATTATTCCACATCTTCTGCAACCAATCCAGGCCGTACTTACCTTCACCATTGATATCTGCCGAGCCGCCAGTAAGCAGGGCGGGATACTGGCGTGCGGCAAAGAGCATGATGGCGTCGGTATAACTGGCGGTTTCTACGAATTTGACATAATCGCCAGCATCAAACCAGCCACCCGAAACATCGATAGGACCACCGATCTTTTTCAACGAACCCTGCAAGGTATCGCTGCTGTTATAGCTGGGCGTGCTGTAGATAGATGCCGTCTGGTCGGTGAGATGAGAGGGCTGACGGTTCAGCACGCTTGAGTTGACGTTCGCGCCATCCCGCTGCGACTGATAGAAGAAGAGCGCATTAGACAACAAATTCGTATAGAGGTTCGCGCCACTATCGATCTTGAAGGTTGGGGATGTTGCTTTAATCGAACCGCTGACATGAATACTGTAACTGCCTGCAGTCTGGAAAGAAGAGAAATCAATCAAATAGGTATCGGGGAACGTGCTACTCCAGCTACCCTTACTGCTGCCGACCGTGCCGCTATAGACGGTTATTCCCGTGGTGGTATTAACCAGACTAAAGCTGGCCCCGCTGTCCGAACCAGATGCCAGCAATATCGCCTGTTTGGTTTCACCGGTAATATAGCCCACCTGATTCAAGCGTACATAGGCACTGCTGGCCGCGTGAGTATTGGTGATCTGCAACAAAAATAATGAGCATACGAGGATCGCACTACAAAGGATCATTCCCACTGGGACCAAAGAAAAGCGCGTGTGACGACGATTGACGTTGTGTTCCACGGGTCTTCCTCTTTTCCGCTAAGCATGTCTCTCGCAATAAGCATGTCTCTCGCAATAAGCATTGAAAATCGTTCTTTGTGCTTACGCCATGGGTTTAGTGTGCTTACGCTATAGGTTGGTCTATGAAGCAACATAGCAGGCTCTTGTTATGTCAATCTTGCCGGAGCAACTGTTTCCCTTTTGATCAGTTCCACACCAATCAAGCGGGTGACATAGGGAGCATCTGGCTCGTTAGCTCGCTCAAGTAAGGTTTTCAGTGCAACAGCGCCCAGAGCCTCCGCATCGACACGGATGGTTGAAAGGGCAGGCGTAATATGTTGTCCCAGATCAATGCCATCAAAGCCAATCAATGAAACATCTTCTGGTACTCTACGGCCCGCCTCGCGTAGCGCCTTCATAGCGCCAATCGCGGTAATATCATCCACGCAAAAAATAGCGCTAAAATCTACTTTTCGTTCGAGCAGACGCTTGCAGGCTTTATAGCCTCCTTCCATCGTCAGATTTCCAGCTTCCACCAGGTCATATTCTACAGGTACACCGCGATCCAGTAACGCCATACAATACTGCATCCAGCGTTGTTGCACCGAGTGTATCCGATAGGCTGGACGTGATCCGGGGAGTGTGGGGCCACCGATAAAAGCGATGCGCTGATGCCCCATACTGAAGAGATAATCCATCGCCATGCCCGCTCCTCGCCCATTGTCAGGCAGGATCGTGTCAATGGGCACAGAGAGATCGGGCGCGTAGTTATCCACCTGGACAACCGGGGTGCGCGTGGCCCGAATACTATTGATTGTGGCGGCGTCTGCCTGTCCCACCAGTAAAATACCGCCCAGACGCATCTCATAGAGCATGTTTGTCAATAAATGGGGAACGCGACAAATATCGGTAATTGTACGATAGGTAATTTTGATGTTGGCCTTACGCGATGCGCTCTCCGCGCCATGAAAAATAGGGGCCCAGTAAGGATCGGTCGTGGCTGGCGTCTCTTCAATACTGGAAGAATAGAGAAAGCCAACTTCGCGCAGGACACGCCCCGTCGCATTAGTTGCCGCAGGCTGATTGCTGGAGCGAAAATATCCCAGATCAGCGGCGACTTTCAGGACGCGCTGCCGTATCTCCTCACTGACATTGCTATGATTGTTAAAGACCCGCGAAACAGTGCCCACAGACACCTCTGCATGTTGGGCGACGTCTTTAGCAGTTATTGATGATGCCACGTCCTAAAACTCTCCTTGTTATTCAATAGCAATGAGTTTCATGAAATCATATTGTTATTATTTCATCGCAATATTCACTAAAATAGCATAATTGAGTTTGACAGAAAAGTCAATTGCTGACGAAAATTCAAGAGTACTCTTACAGATAGTTTAACCACAGAGTATGCTTGATGCGAGAATTACGAACTAGCAAGCATGAGGCGGAGTGGGTACATGGATAAAAAGAACATTCTTTTATTGGATTTCTATAGAGATATTGACATTACGGTGAAGCATACGTTACTATTATTTCATTGTTCAATAACATTTAAATTTCATCAAGATCACGAGAAACTGCCAGCACTATTGTCAGGAACCTTGTGACAATGAGTTTGAAAAGAGGAACTATGGTTCAATTTCCTGAACAATTTCGTTGGGGAACCGGCACGTATAGTTATCAGGTGGAAGGGGCGGCACATGAGGATGGGCGCGGTGAGTCGATCTGGGATCGCTTTTGTGCCACTCCAGGCACGATCGTGAACAATGAGAGTGGTCTGGTCGCATGCGATCACTATCATCGCTACGCCGAGGATATCGCTTTGCTGAAACAACTCGGCGTGCAGATGTATCATTTTTCGATAGCCTGGCCGCGCATTATGCCAACTGGTCGCGGGCCGGTCAATCAATTGGGCCTGGACTTCTATGATCGCCTGGTTGATGCGCTGCTGGAAGCTGGCATTGAACCATTCGCAACTCTCTATCACTGGGATTTGCCGCAGGCGCTTCAGGATGAACTTGGCGGCTGGGCCAATCGCGAAACAGCCTATGCCTTTGCCGAATATGTCGATGTGGTGACAAAACATTTTGGCTCACGTATCCACAACTGGCTTACGCTGAATGAGCCAGCGGTGACGGCATTTGAGGGCCATGAGATCGGCATTCACGCGCCGGGAGCCAGAGATGTCCGGCTGGCCTGGCAGACCACGCATCACTTCTTGCTGGCCCACGGACTGGCAGTGCCGATTATCCGTGCCAACGGTGATGAAAAAACACGCGTCGGGATTACGCTCAATTTCACACAGCTCGATCCTGTCAGCGATACGCCCGAGGATGTGGCGGCCACACGTTTTATGGATGGGAAAATGCACCGCTGGTTCCTCGATCCGATTTTCCGGGGCGCGTATCCCGCGGATGTTGTGAAGCATCTGGGGGATTATGTTCCCAAAACGGAAACCGGCGACGCCGAGATTATCGCTCGCCCCCTCGATTTCCTGGGTGCCAATTATTATACCCGGTCAGTGATCAAGCACGATCCCACGGCCTTCAGTGAATACCCATCCGTCGATGTCGAGGGTGTCGAGCACACCGAAATGGACTGGGAGGTCTATCCCAGAGGTATATACAATATGTTGACTCGACTCCATCGCGAGTATGCGGTTCCACGTATTTATCTGGTTGAAAATGGGGCGGCCTTCGCGGATGCTGTCAATCCTGACGATACGGTTGACGATCCCCGGCGCATTGCCTATCTACGCGAGCATCTCTTGCAGGTCCATACGGCCATCGCAGAGGGCGTCCCTCTGGCTGGATATTCCGTCTGGGCACTGCTGGATAACTTTGAGTGGTCGGAAGGCTATAGAATGCGCTTTGGCATCGTCTATGTAGATTATCCTACGCAGAAACGCATCATGAAAGCCAGCGGCCACTGGTATCAAAAAGTGATTGCTTCCAATACTGTCCATTAATTCCATACCATACACTATCGCATGCTAGTGGCACTTATGGATGAGTATTTTTATCTTTAGCACTTATCTCAAGCTCGTTAGCCAACTGTCTACCTTAATTATCATCTTCTCTTATGAGAGGATGCTGTAGCACGATTTTATGTCGTTGAGTAACCCTGTTTATTCGCTATCAGCGAAAGTAGGAGGTTATCGGTGGCTAGTTCAACCTTATTTATGCAGAAAGTCAAGGTCAATCGCGGCCAACTGATTCTATCATTGCTCATTATTCTCTCCGCCGTGCTAGCTGCTTGTGGTAGCGGTGGTACAACCAGTACCACAAGCAACAAAAACTCGACCTTAGTACTACAGGCCAACCAGTCAGGCGACTATCCGAAAAATTATAATCCTTATTCTGGTAGTGTGATTGGTGGAACCCAGGGACTTATCTATGAAACCCTGTTGTCATACAACCGTCTGGATGGCTCGATCAAGCCCTGGCTGGCCTCCGATTATAAGGTTGCCAGCGATGCCACCAGCGTCACTTTTACGATCCGTAAGGGCGTAAAATGGTCGGACGGACAGGCACTGACCAGCGATGATGTCGTCTTCACTCTGCAACTTATCCAGAAATATCAGGGGCTGGACGTCAATGGTATGGATTCCTATATCAAAAGCGTCGTGGCACCCGATGCCAGTACCGTGGCCGTGACATTGACGAAGCCCTATTTCCCAATTCTCTGGTATCTGGGTGGTCAGACCTATATCGTGCCACGCCACACATGGTCAAAAATCAAAGGTGATCCCAGCCAGTATGGCGATCCAGACCCGATTGGAACTGGTCCCTATGTGACCAAAAACTTTACCCCACAGCTGGTAACTCTGACCAAAAACAAAAATTACTGGCAGCCAGGCAAGCCAGAAGTCACAACTATCAAGATCCCGGCCTTCAATTCCAATAGTGGGGTTGAACTGGCGCTAGAACATGGTCAGATCGACTGGACAAACCTGTATATCCAAAATGTCGAGAAGTCCTTTGTAGCGAGAAGCAAAGACTATCACTACTGGTATCCGACCAGTGACATTGTGTACCTCTACCTGAATCTGAAAAAAGCACCTTTCAATCAGCTCGCCGTCCGTCAAGCCATTAGCGCAGCAATTGATCGAGATCAGTTAAATACTGCGGGTGAAGGTGGCTATGAGCCAGCGGCAACCCCAACCGGCCTGCTGCCAACCAATAGCAGCTATCTCCTGCCAGAATACAAGGGGCTGAAATTCACCTATAACCCATCCCAGACTGCCAGCACGCTGGAGAGCATCGGTTATACCAAAGGTTCCGATGGCATCTACCAGAAAAATGGCAAGCAACTGGCCTTTAATCTGAATGTAGTTAGCGGCTTCACCGACTGGATCAACGATGCCCAATTGATGTCGCGCTCCCTGAACAAAGCGGGGATGAAAGTCACCGTCAACACGATTGACTATAACACCTACTACAACAATCTCCAGCTCGGTGACTACGACACCGCCATGCTATGGACCAATCCCGGCCCCACGCCTTATTATCTCTATAACGCGCTGCTGGGGAGCACAAACACCGCACCGATTGGACAGCTCGCGGCCTCCAATTATGAGCGCTGGAGCGATCCAGCCACCGACAAACTGCTAAACCAATACTCCAGCACAACCGACAAAACAGTCCAGATGCAAGCCATTCAGGGTCTCCAAAAAATCCTGGTAGAACAGCTGCCCAGCATTCCATTGACCTACGAACCCTACTGGTATCAGTACAGTACCGCGAAATTCACTGGCTGGCCGACACAGAGCAATCCCTATGCCGCGCCAGGCACAGCCGAATATCCCGATATCGAGTATGTAATCTTGAATCTACATCCAGTCAACTAACAGCGTTCATTCCATCTGAATAGTAGACAGGGGGTACGACGGCAAGCCAGCAGGGACGCATCCAGCGAGCACACATGCGTTGTGTGCGCCCCTCGCTTCCTATTTTAGACTACCCAATAGCTGATTCAGACGGTTCGTCATCCTTTCGTCCGTACCCTGGTCTGTCTCTAAATCACTCCTCAGAAGGAGATTGTATGCGTCATATATTACGCCGTATTCTGTTTTATCTGGTGGCGCTCTGGGCATCTGTCACGCTCAACTTTCTGATTCCGCACCTCGCGCCAGGAAATCCGGCCCAGGCACTGGTTGGAAAGATGCATGGACGGGTAGCTCCACAGGCGCTGCATGCCCTGGAAATTTCACTGGGCGTCAGCCATGATCCACTCTATATACAATATTTCCAATACATCCTCAATCTTATCCATGGAAATCTTGGTATATCCGTTACCTATATGCCTACGCCCGTCACTGACGTACTGGCCCAGGAACTACCCTGGACCATCGTGCTGGTCGGTGTTTCATTGGTAATTAGCTTTGTCATCGGCACGATCCTGGGTATCGTCGTCGTGTGGTGGCGTGGTGCCCTGATGGACACGATTCTCTCGCCATTTTTTACTTTTCTCTCGGCCATCCCTTACTTCTGGCTGGCACTGATCCTGCTCTATTATTTTGGTGCACAACTGGGCTGGTTCCCGCTCCATGGTGGCTATGACGCGGATAATATTGACCAGGGCTGGACGATAGATTTTATCCTGAGCGCGGCTCAATACGCCTTCCTGCCCGCACTGACGATTGTCATCGGCTCAATTTCTGGTTGGATGCTCGGTATGCGCAATGCCATGATCACCACGCTGTCAGAAGATTATGTCTTGATGGCGGAGGCAAAGGGACTGACAACCTGGCGTGTCATGACTTCGTACGCGGCCCGTAATGCGATCCTGCCAAATGTGACGCAGTTTGCGCTCTCCATTGGCTTTGTGGTCAGCGGATCAATTCTGACCGAAGTTGTCTTCTCTTATCCTGGGATTGGATATGCCACGCTGCAAGCGGTGCAGAGCCTGGACTACTCGCTCTTACAGGGTATTTTCCTGGTTATTTCAATCGCGGTACTGGTCGCTAATCTGATGGCCGATGTCTTGTATGTAATTTTAGATCCACGCGTGCGCACAGGAAAGGGCTAGTGTTATGAGTATTCCATCTGTTACAGCGACAAAGCCATCCCGCATGTTGCGCTTACGGGATCTCTGGCAGATGCTGACCCAGAATCGCAAGGTACTGGTTGGCGTGATTATCGTCGGCTTTTTCGCCCTGGTAGGTCTGTTTGGTCCTTTCTTTGTGACCATCGATCCCGGTGAACCCAGTAAGGATCTCTTGCAAGCTCCCTCGGCGGCGCACTGGCTGGGCACCACGCAACAGGGGCAGGATATTCTCGCTCAGATGATCATTGGCACGCGCCTATCAATGGTCATGGGCATTGGTATTGGTATCGTAACGATGATCATCTCGGTCATCGTCGGCCTGGTTTCCGGCTACTACGGCGGCTGGATTGATGAGGTACTCTCGCTTATCACCAACGTCTTTCTGGTCCTGCCGACCCTGCCTCTGGCGATCCTGCTGGCCGCTTTTGTCGCGTATAAAGGACCGCTCACGATTGCGGTGGTACTGATCGTGACAGGTTGGTCATGGGGCGCGCGAGTCATGCGGGCACAAACGCTCTCGATGCGCAATCGGGATAGTGTGGAGGCCGCGCGTGCCAGCGGTGAATCCTCGCTACGCATCATCTTCTTCGAGATTTTCCCCAATGAGATCGCCATTGTCGCGGCGCAACTTCTGGGTACGGTCATTTATGCTATTCTGGCGGAAACTGGATTGGAATTTCTCGGACTCAGCAATGGCAACAGCATCAGCTGGGGCATCATCCTCTACTGGGCTGGCAATAATGATGCGCTCACGCTGGGTGCCTGGTGGTGGTTCTTGTCGCCCGGCCTCTGTATCGCGCTACTGGGTGCTGGTCTGGCGCTGATCAACTTTGGTATCGATGAAATTGCCAATCCACGCCTGCGCATGGAACGAAAAAACCTGAAGAACGAAAGAAAAGCGTTGAAAAAGCAGGTACAGGCAGTGCAAAAAGGGACCCTCTAATGACAACGCTTGCTTCAACGGAGAGGCCACGCGCGGCCGCCAATACGCTCATCGATGTCCGCACTATCAACCTTGACTATCACGCAGCCAATGGCACTGTCCATGCGTTAAACGAGTCAATATCTCATGTGCCTTCCATGAAGGCCATTCATTACAACTTTTTCATGAAACACAAAATAGGATCAAAATCTCTCGACATTTCCCATTCCATCAGCTATGATTCTTGCATGTCGAAGATGTGGCACGTGAGGAAAGAGGAAAAATCGTATGCCAGGATCATGGGATACTCATTTCAAACAATTGCTCGCACATTCCGCGCAGGATTACGCCACCTGGCTGGTGGATGGCGCGGTGATTGAAGAAGAACTTTCACCCCAGTTGGAAATAATACGCAACGCGGACAGTTTATATGCGATGCGCATCAAGGATGCACGCTATGGCTTGCATCTCGAATTTCAAACGCACCGGGACACAATGATGGCACACCGCCTGCTGGAATACAATGTGCTGGCAGGCAGCAAGTTCAAATACCCCATTTATTCAGTCGTCATCTTTTTGAGAAAAGACACTATCACGCTCACTTCACCCTACGTGATATATAATCATAAGGGAAGAGAGATCCTGCGCTTTCATTTTGATATTATCAAACTCTGGGAAATACCAACCGCAGAACTCTTCCAGAAGCGGCTCAAAGGTCTGCTTCCTCTGGCACCGCTCACCCGTGAGGGAGCCCGGCGGGAAGTAGTGGAGGAGGCGATTACCGAACTGTTGAAGGGCGATCCAGACAAGAATAAGGATTCGCTCTCTCTGCTCTATGGTATAACGTCACTTGTGTTTGACAAACAAACTGATAAACAATGGCTGAACGGGAGGTTTGGCATGCTAGAAGATCTTTTGAATGACAGTTGGGCCTTTCGCGAACTCCGCCAGCGTGGCGAAGAAGCCGGTTGGAAACAAGGAATGCAAAAAGGATTGCAAGAAGGATTGCAAGAAGGATTGCAAGAAGGCCTACAGCAGGGGTTGCAAGAAGGCCTACAGCAGGGGTTGCAAGAAGGCCTACAGCAGGGGATGCTGAAGAATTTGCAGTCATTTGTGCAGCTACGTTTCCCTGACCTTTTACCTCTGGTAGAGCAGTATACACAGACACCCATCGCGGAGGAGTTATTAAATACATTGGTGCTTCAGGTTGGCCTGGCGAAAACAGAAGCAGAAGCCCGGCAGCATCTGCTGGCGGGATTGCATCGCTCATAATCGAAGTAACCCAACGCGTTGCCCACCCACACCCTTGCGGGAAGAGATGAACTCTCTACCATAAGGGTGTGAATGATGACCTCCTATGAAGGCGAGATCAACAGCTTGACAGGAATGGCTGACTACACGTATGCTGCTTGAGATGAAGTTGGGCAGGACGATGCTGATAATCCTGGATACCGCTAGCGGCGGGCAGGGTATGATATTTCAAAAGGAGTTTTAGCGATGAGACGTGTAGTTATTACCGGGCTTGGCCTCGTGACATCCGTGGGACATACTGCTGAGGATACCTGGGAGGCGCTTGTGCATGGGCGTTCAGGGATTGCGCCGATCAGCCATTTTGACGCCAGCGCGTATCCCGTGAGGATTGCGGGTGAGGTGCGAGATTTCGATCCCAGTCCTTATATGGATCGTAAAGATATCCGCCGCAATGATCCTTTTACGCATCTGGCGGTGGCGGCTTCGCGTCAGGCTCTGGCACAGGCACAGCTTGAGATTAGCGCGGAACTTTCTCCAGAGGTTGGTGTATGTATCGGGAGCGGCGTGGGTGGCCTGACGACACTGCACGAGCAGTTTGAAGTTCTGCATGCCAAAGGACCTACACGTGTCAGCCCTTTCTTGATTCCTATGCTGATGATCAATGCAGCTCCCGGTATGGTCTCGCAATTGATCGGGGCACGTGGACCAGCCTGGGCGGCGGTTTCTGCCTGCGCGACCAGCGGCAACGCAATTGGGGAAGCCTGGGAGACGATCCGCCGTGGCACGGCGAAGGTGATGGTGGCGGGCGGAGCCGAGCGAGCTGTGACTCCTCTGGGTATGGCTTCCTTTGCCAATATGCATGCGCTCTCACGTCGCAATGATGAGCCAGAGCGCGCCAGTCGTCCCTTCGATGCTGAGCGCGATGGCTTTGTCATGGGTGAAGGCGCAGGCATCCTGATTCTGGAAGATCTCGAGTTCGCCCTGGAACGCGGCGCGACCATTATCGCGGAGCTAGTGGGCTATGGCTCGACAGCAGATGCCCATCATATTACCGAGCCAGAACCTGGCGGCTATGGACTGGTACGCTCCATGGAGTTCGCCTTGCATAGCGCCGGACTGCGGCCCGAGGAGGTTGATTATATTAATGCTCATGGCACATCTACCTCCCTCAACGATTCAACCGAGACCGACGCCATCAAAAACTGCTTTGGTGAGCATGCTTATAAAGTTGCGATAAGCTCAACCAAATCAATGCTCGGCCATACCTTTGGGGCTGCGGGAGCAGTCGAAGCGGCCGTCACGATTCTCACCATTCAACATAATCTCATCACACCAACCATCAATCTCGAACATCCAGATCCAGCCTGCGACCTCGACTATGTACCCAATGAAGCACGTCATGCCGAAGTAAACGTAGCGCTCTCCAACTCGATGGGGTTCGGTGGACATAATGCCAGCTTGATCTTCAAGCGCTACGCGTAAAGAATGTATCAACCAAAACTCAGACTATGGCTGGCGCTCTTCTCATGGAGAGTGTCAGCCTCCCGTGGCCTCCACGGTCTCTGTACATGAGTTTTCGCACCTACGGTGCTCAAACATCTTTTTGGTGTGTAATGTAGAAAAAGTTCTTCGAACTTTTTCTACATTACACACCAAAAAGGGCGCACGCGCCTGCCAGCAAGTGAGCAGCAAGATCCCGAGGGTGATGGGAGTCTGACACATTTATGGTGATCACACTGAGCAGACAACCAATCAGACAAGCGCCAGCCATCATCAGAATCGTTATCTGGACACCTCCACGTAAGGCCACTCTCTCCTGTGCGAGGGATGAGTACATTTCTGATCAGCTAGAGTCCCTGTATTTTTATTGACCACCTGCCCAATAAAATGCTATACTATGAAAGAAGGGAAGGATGGTGCGCCATCTTTCAGGAGGATATATGCCGAAGATCGTTGATGAGCAGATGCGCGAGGCGACACGCCAACGTATTTTACGCGAGGCTGCAAGCGAGTTTGCCCGCCTGGGCTTTGATCAAGCCAATATTAATGTGATCGCGGAACAGGCAGGCATTGGTAAAGGGACGATCTATCTGTATTTTGAGAATAAACGCGAACTGTTTCTGGCAATGCTACGCCAGATTGCACAGTCCCAACTGGCTGTAATTCGACCAGCGCTGGCGACTCCGGGAACACTGCAAGAGCGACTGGAAAAGCTTTTTCGCGCTTTTGTGACGCTAGCCCAGACGGATAGTGACAGCTTTAATGTCTATATGAGCGCGCTTTACGGTGTCAATCGCGCTTTCCAGGCTGAAGCCACCAGGCTGTTGCGGGATTATCTGGCAGTTATTTCACTCGTCCTGGAAGAGGAAAGCTCAACCAGCGCGTTACAGATAGAGAATGTTGAAACAGCCTCCCTGATGGTTTTATCTCTAACAGAATCATATATTCTTTCGGCGAAAGTACTTGGACAATCAGAACAAAGATTAATCCAACAGGCCCCGCTGGTGGCACGTGCTATTTTACAGGGCATCGGGACTCCTCAACAGTAGAGGGTCCCGGCAGCCAACTTTTTTTTATGCTTATTATTGGCTGACCGCCCACTCATAATTATAAAATAAAAAAGGAATAAAGGAGAGACTTTCATGAAATCATCCCTCTTTCTACGGGATCGTTTTTCATTCCAACGTTTTACCCAGGGTCTGGAAAATCCACGTTATCTGCTCAAATGGTTAATGATTGCCAGCCTGATTGGGAGTGTGGCGGGACTGGGAGCAATTGCCTTTTATGCGGCGATCCAATTTGCGACACATTTGTTTCTGAACGGTCTGGTAGGTTATACACCGCCCAGCGCCCTGGGAGAAGGGAGCGCAACCGTGATGCCGTTTTGGAACGCGGCCCATCCCTGGCTTCTTCCTGTGGTGACGGCGCTGGGCGGTTTGATTTCTGGCATCATTGTCTTTAAGCTGGCCCCAGAGGCTGAAGGACATGGTACAGACGCTGCGATTGCTGCCTTCCATGAGGATAAAGCGATTCGCGCCCGCATTCCTTTGATTAAACTGGTCGCGTCAGCCATTACAATTGGAAGTGGTGGCTCAGCAGGTCGTGAGGGGCCAGCGGCGCAGATCAGCGCGGGCTTCGGTTCACTTCTGGCGACGGCGCTCAAGTTGGATAGTAAAGACCGCCGAATCGCGCTGGCAACAGGCATGGGAGCTGGCATCGGCGCGATCTTTGGCGCACCACTGGGCGGTGCGATCCTGGCCGCCGAGATTCTCTATAAAGATGATCTGGAAGTAGAGACGATTATGCCAGCCTTGATCGCTTCTATCGTGGGCTATAGTATCTTCGGCGCCTGGTCTGGCTGGCATCCCATCTTCTCAATTCCAGCCAACCTGACCTTTAGTTCTCCTCCTCAGCTCCTCTATTATATTGTGCTCGGTGTGCTCTGCGGCTTCATCGGACGCCTCTACAGCAATGGTTTCTATGGACTCACGCATACTTTCCAGCGCATCAAGCTTCCCCAATGGTTCAAACCAGCGCTCGGTGGCTTGCTGGTTGGGCTGATCGGCCTGCTAATTCCCCAGGCGATAGGCATGGGCTATGGCTGGATTCAGGTGAGCATGGATCATGCTGGCTTGCTATCATTACCACTGTGGATTATTATCGCGCTACCCTTTGTGAAGATTCTGACGACTGGCCTGACGGTTGGTTCAGGTGGCTCTGGCGGTATCTTTGGCCCTGGAATGGTGATCGGCGGTATGGTTGGTGCCCTGCTCTGGCGTATCAGCTATCATGTGCTGCCCGGCGTGCCGGAACTGCCAGCACCATTTGTAATTGTGGGGATGATGGCCCTCTTTGGCGGCATCGCACACGCTCCCCTCGCCGTCATGCTGATGGTCGCGGAAATGACCGACAATCTCTCCCTGCTCGCGCCTGCCATGATCGCCGTGAGTATCTCATATATACTGGTAGGCTCAACCTCAATCTACCAGAGCCAGTACAAAACGCGCGCCAACTCGCCTGCTCATCGCCTGGAACACTCATTCCCTCTGCTCTCAACCCTGACAGTGCGACAAGCCATGACACCAATCACAACCTATCTCACCCCCGATCAATCCTTATCAGAAGCTAAAACGCTTCTCGCTCAAACCGCTATACATGAATTACCAGTCATAAACGCACAGCAACAATTGTCAGGCATCCTTACACTGGAAAATATCCAGCAACAATCCATTACCCCACGAGAGCAACAGACTGTAGCAACTGTGATGCAAAGCAATCCCTTCACGCTTCAAAGCAAAGAAACCCTCGATAATGCCCTGGAGCAACTTACTACCCGGCATCTCTACTGGACACCCGTCATCGAAAACGATCTCCTCAACGAGCATGACAGGCTAATCGGCATACTCACTACGAACAGTATCATCAACCTCTATCGCGCCACCGTCGCCAGCGATACGCACCATATACAAGACATAGTACAGGAAACCGTGCAACATCCCTCATCCCCCAGCATCCGGAAGGACGGAGAGCCAAGATAAGCGTTACAAAGAAAGCTTAAGAAGAATCAAAGTTCTATCCTTCTTAAGCTTTCTTTGTAACGCTTATTTTGATTGTATTTTACTGCTGTTAGAGCATGCTAACGTTCTCTTTGACGGTTTTTGAGGTGTCGATGGTGTCTCCTTGCGGCTTTGAACTGGTGGGCTGCTTTTTGAAGGGCCAGCCGACCTGGGCACAGAGATAGCAGAGAACAGCGAAGAGGACTGAGATGAGGGTGGTATGCAACAGCGTCGCCAGGAGCTGAGCTCCGGTCAGGACGATTCCCATGCCTGCTAAGGCTTGCAGGGTGACCAGGACAAATGCCCAGAGGCTCCCCCAGACAAGATCACGGTGCGTATGGAAGTTGCGCACGATCACAAGCATCAAGGCAAGGATCACAAACCAGATGCTGGCGGCGGCGTAGCGATGGAGAACCTGGATGCCAGCGGCGCTGCTGAGATTGGGAAGATAGTTCGAACCACAAGTGGGATATTCGCTGCCACAGGCCAGGGTCGCAGATGAGTGTACAACCAGTGCTCCTGTATACACAACCACATAGGTATAGACCGCAATCAGCCAGACGATAGCACGCAGGCCCTTGCTGACAGGCTCAAGTTCCTGCGATGTGACTTTCCGTTTGTTCACTCTATCGGGACGGAGTTGCGCAATACGCAGGGCCAGGAGGACGACACTGCCAAAAGCGAGCAGCGAGAAGCCAAAATGTAAGGATAATAAACCATCCTTGGCATAGGTGCCTTCATAAACAACCGTTAACGCACCCAGCACCGCCTGCAAGAGCAGAAAGAAGATGCTCATGATACTGGAAATGATAATACGAAAATCTTTACGAAAAAAGATTACTGCGAAGAGCACCAGAGCAAAAATCAAGGTGGAATCAATACCTGTCATGACACGATGACTATATTCGTACACGGTATTGATAGACAAAAAATTGGGAACGATATCACCATGACAAAACGGCCAGGAGTTTCCACAACCTTGACCGGAATCTGTTTGTGTTACCGTCACCCCTAGCAGCAACACCAGATAGGAAACGAAAGCCGTGAGACAAGATAAGATACCCAGTAAACGATACTTTATCAACGTAAGGTCCTCCATGAGTCAAATGAAGAAATAGCTGCTCTTTCTGCATCCTTTTTATGAGAAGCAGCCGATGATCCATTCAGACAGATGCTTTTTCTTCACAGTAGCTATCTTCTTATTATAGGGGACTATTTCCATATGTGCCATTGCAATTATGAGCACTTTATTCGCAAACACAAACAGACCTCACCATACGGAGATGATGAGGTCTGGCAAGTTCAAATACATGGTTGGCAGCTACAGAAAGAAGCTATACTTGCGAGATATTTGCTTAAAAGCGCGCGGATTGATCGGTATTGTAATAATTAGGTGTAGCTGGATATTGCGGCGCAGGCTGTGATGCAGGGGCCGGAGCTGCGGCAGGTTGGGAGATCACCTGGGGCTGCTGAGGCTGCTCAAAATAAGCCTCGGCCTGCTGATTATGGATACGCGTTTGTACGCCACAGATATTGCAACGCGAGGTGGATGTTTTAGTGAAAGGGAAAAGGGGAATAAAAAAAAGCGTGAACCAACGTCTTGAACGCACGATAGTATGATATGAATTTTTATGGCATTGAGGGCAGACATATGCGACCTGTCCTAATACTTTGTTCCGAGAACGAAAACCATAGACAATCATGAATAAACTCCGTTCACTTACAACACATAAGTACAGCAATAAATAATAGAGTAACAATACACGAAAATGCTGATGATTACAAGCATTTTTACTGTATTATAGGACTATTTGCGGCTCTCTATCCTTCTGGGGGATTGAGAGGAGGGGGGAGTTCGCGAGGACGGAGAGGACTATTTGCGTACGGAAGAATGCGTCAGATTCCCAATCCTAGCGAAATCAGGTTGCTCACTTATTGATAGGTGCGGCAATAGCTCGAAAAATCATGCACAAAGATCGTGAAGGCCATGGAAGGCTGACACATTCAGATCTTTTTTAATAGGCTTGACAAGCAGAGCTGATACATTTACACTGGATAGTAAACGTTTTCTTTTCTGACGGAAAAAGGCTTCTTTCGATTAAGGGATAGCATTCAGAACAATAAAAAATGAGGAGCATAAAATTATGGCGCTACGCCGCGTAGGAATTATTATGAATGGCGTTACGGGACGCATGGGTACAAACCAGCATTTGATACGTTCAATTGTGGCGCTACGAGCGCAGGGAGGAATTCCACTTCCCAGTGGGGATACGATCTATCCCGATCCGATCCTGGTTGGGCGCAATGAGCAGAAGATTTGTCAGTTGGCGCAGGCTAATGGCATTGAACGCTGGAGTACTGATCTGGCTCAGTGTCTGGCAAATCCAGAGGATGAGGTGTATTTTGATGCGCAGACGACGACACAACGCGCTGCTTCCTTGCGGCAGGCTATTCAAGCAGGGAAACATATCTATTGCGAAAAACCAATCGCAACCGATGTGGCGACCGCGGTAGAATTGGCTCAACTCGCCACACAGGCCGGGGTGAAGAATGGTGTGGTGCAGGATAAGCTGTTTTTGCCGGGACTGTTGAAGCTGAAACGCGTTATCGATAGCGGCTTCTTTGGACGTATCCTTTCGGTGCGGGGCGAGTTCGGCTACTGGGTCTTTGAAGGGGATTGGCAAAGCGCGCAACGACCGTCCTGGAACTATCGCAAAGAAGATGACGGTGGAATTATCGTAGATATGCTCTGTCACTGGCAATATGTGATCCAGAATCTGTTTGGCACGATCAAGGCGGTCTCCTGCCTGGGCGCAACCCATATCCCACAACGCTTTGATGAACAAGGACAGCCCTATCAGGCGACCGCTGACGATGCGTCTTATGCGACCTTTGAGCTAGAAAATGGGATTATTGCTCAGTTCAATTCATCCTGGGCGGTGCGCGTGTATCGCGATGAGTTATTTACGATGCAGGTCGATGGGACGCATGGGAGCGCGGTGGCTGGATTGCGCGAGTGCAAGGTCCAGAGCCGGGTCAATACGCCCAAAGCCGTCTGGAATCCCGATGTGCCAAATACGATTCGTTTCCAGGATAGCTGGCAAGATGTGCCGGATAATGAGCTATTCGATAATGGCTTTAAAACACAATGGGAGCTATTTCTGAAACATGTTGTCTGCGATACGCCCTTCCGCTGGACGCTGGCAGAGGGCGCAAAAGGTGTCCAACTGGCCGAACTGGGACTACAATCCTGGGCCGAACGGCGCTGGCTGGATGTGCCACCACTCGCATTAGCAAACGAGGCAGAGTAATGTCATGAGCAGAAAACTCTTTTTACCACAGGCCGATGGGAGTCTACAAGCCTATCAGACAGGCGCGGCCAGTCCCTATGCGACGCAGGCCAGCCCATCCCACAGCCGGATCGCCTATGCCGCCGCCCACGTCGTCCTGGATACACAATCCTCCCGACCAGAGCAACTGGATTGGGAGGCGACACTGGCCTATCGACATCATCTCTGGTCATTAGGATTAGGTGTGGCCGAAGCGATGGATACAGCGCAACGCGGTATGGGATTGGATTGGGCTACGGCTCAAGAACTGATACGCCGCTCACTCGCTGAAGCCCATAGCCGGCCCGACGCACGGATCGCCTGTGGAGCTGGCACCGATCAACTTCCAGTCACAACATCTCATCCACTGGCAGCAATCCAGCGGGCCTATGAAGAGCAGTGCGCCTTTATCGAGAACGCTGGCGGACGCATTATCTTGATGGCGAGCCGGGCCCTGGCAGCAAGTGCGCGCTCATTGGATGACTATATGCAGGTCTATGGAGGCATTCTGACGCAGGTGAAAGCGCCCGTGATTATCCACTGGCTGGGCGCTATGTTTGATCCCGCCCTGAATGGTTATTGGGGAGCGCAAGATCTAACGCAGGCGATGGAGAATTGTCTGATACTTCTGACACGCTACGCGGACAAAATCGACGGCATCAAAATATCCTTGCTGGACGCTGAGCGTGAGATTACCATGCGTCGCCGCCTGCCTGCGAGCATCAAAATGTACACAGGCGACGACTTCAACTATCCCGATCTGATGTTGGGTGATGAACAAGGCTATAGCCATGCCCTACTGGGCATCTTCGACGCGATTGCTCCGGCGGCTTCGGCAGCCCTGCACGCGCTGGATCATGGGGATATTGAGAGCTATAACGCAATCCTTGCCTCTACGGTTCCGCTTGCGCGCCACATCTTTCAAGCACCAACCTACCATTATAAAGCAGGGATTGTATTCCTGGCCTATCTCAACGGTCATCAACAGCATTTTCGCATGGTCGGTGGCATGGAAAATAGTCGCTCGCTTGAACATCTGGCCCGTCTCTTTGTCCTGGCTGATCAGGCCAAATTATTGATTGATCCAGAACTTGCCAGCAAGCGTATGCAACAGCTGCTGGCTGCGGCTGGCATCGCGCAGGAAGGCAGGATATTCTGATGACAGCATTTACCAATCTCGACAGGTTGAGTCTGAATCAGGCCACGACGCAACATTGGAGCGTGCGTGAAGCTATCGAGGGCTGTGTACGGGCTGGCATTCCCTGGATCGGGCTCTGGCGTGCACAGGTCGCGCAGACGGGACTCGCGGAGAGCGCACGCATCGTACGCGATACAGGTATCCAGGTATCCAGTCTGTGCCGTGGAGGCTGGTTTCCCGCCGCCACAGCCGCCGAACGGCAACAACGCATTGATGACAACCGCCGTGCCATCACAGAGGCCGCAGAGCTGCACACAAAAGTGCTGGTCCTGGTATGTGGGCCAGCGCCCGATAAGGATATCCAGGCCGCACGTGGCATGGTAGAAGACGCCCTGAACATCCTGCTCCCTTTCGCGCAACAGTATGGTATCTCACTAGCCATCGAGCCACTGCATCCAATGTATGCGGCCGACCGCTCGGTGATTACCAGCCTGAGCGAGGCTAACACGCTCGTCGAGAAGTTCGCCCATCCCTATCTAGGAGTAATGATTGATGCCTTCCATGTCTGGTGGGACGCCGACATCTATGAACAGATCAAGCGTGCCAGCGGACATATCCTGGGCTTTCATGTCAGCGATTGGCTCGTACCACTGCCGGACATCCTTAACGGACGCGGCATGATGGGCGACGGAGTGATCGAACTGCGCAAGCTGCGCACCGCCGTTGACGCCGCCGCCTATCGCGGTCCCATTGAAGTTGAAATCTTCAATCCAACCATCTGGGACATGCCTGGCGACCAGCTGCTTGAACTCATGGGCCGCCGCTATCTCGCGCACGTCTGAACATATGAATCAGGCACAGGCACCGAGAAGAGATGTATCACAGCTCATATTATAAGTAGAATGCCTATAATATGATGAGTGAGACTCAACAAGATCAGGACGCCGTTCTGCTGTTCTTGGACAATTTTCCCTTCCTTTTACTAATAGCCGTGCGGAGCGTGATATTCGCATGGTCAAAGTACAGCAGAAAGTCTCTGGCTGCTTTCGCAGTATCGCTGGTGCTGAAGCATTTGCCGTATTCGTGGCTATATCTCTACCCTCAGAAAACAAGGAGCACATGTGTTGACCGCCTTGGAATTGGCTCTGGCCGGGCATCCTGTTTCCCCCGCTTTCTAATACCTTCTAGATGACCTGAATAGTTACTCCCCACTATTCCTTTTTAGAAGAAGCACATATAAAGTTTGTAAAGTCAGTGATTATACATTGACTTCCTTGATTGTTATAGTATACACTCCTTAATGCTAGAGATTGAAAATCATAGTAATTAGTTAAATATCAGTATTTACGTCAATCGATATTTTCTATTATCTACGTTTTTCTTGCCTCTTTTTACTGTATTTTTGTTAGAAAGAAACGGATTTCTTCTCTATGAACACGTCTCAATCCTTGCAAGATGATAACGTATCATCACCGTTAGACCGTCCACAAGACTTCACTCGTCACAGATGGACGATCCCTCTTCATCCTGCGGGATCAATACTCCGCCTTGCTCTGGTCATGACGATTGTGACCACTGGTCTCTTTTCGAGTTTTCTGAATACCAGATCTCAGGCCCACGCTGCAACAATCACAAAGTCAGTGCATACAAGTCAATCGACATCAACATCAGCGAAGGCAGCATCATCGACACCGAAGAAGACATCTTCGGCACTCACGGGAACCCAAAAGTTCCATCAAAAGCTCCTCGCATTAGCAGCGACCTATACTTCTCCATTTCAAACCGCACCTCAAACCGCGACCCCACAAACCATCAAGCCCATGACGACAACAACAGGCTATGATGGACTAGGGGATCTCCCTTTTTATGCCTATGTCAATCAGAAAAATCTCACCGATCAAGTCTCGATGAAAGTCAATGTAGCAAATGGCAACGTACTCTTAAATACATCAGAACTTAACATTACTGGCACCGGACTCAATCTCGCGCTTGGCAGTACTTATAATAGCGAAGAGAATCCCAATGCCTTGCTCGATGATGGCAATATGTGGTTCTTCAACAGTGGTCGTAAAACCACTGTTGACCTGAGCAACGTGGCAAACGGGATTACGTTGACTGAAGCCAGCGGGTTCACGACGTTCTTCAAGGCAGATAGCGCTAAGGCAAATGGCTTCGATGATGCCCTCGGACTCGACGAATCTATTCAAGCTACCGGCAATGGAACATATACAGTCACCTTCAACCAAACTGGTGAGCAATGGGGCTTCAATAGTTATGGGACATTCTTAATAGATGGCGACAAAAACGGCAATGCTATCCAATATAACTATGGCAGCAACGGCGATTTGACGTCCATCGTCGACACTCAGGGACGAACAATCACCTTCAACCATGGAACCGATGCGAATAACAACTTGCATCAGGTCACCTCCTACACCATCTCAACGACTGATGGCACCAGTAAGACAATCACCCATAACTACACTGCCTTTGCGCTCACATCACTTACCAATGCCGATCAGAAAACGACCAACTTTCAGTATAATAGCGTTGGTCAGATCACCAAAATCACCGATCCACTTGGTCACAGCACATCATTTGCCTACACGACAGCCGGGCAAATTGCGACCATCACTGATGCGAACAGTCAGACGACGCAGTTTGCCTATCATACCAGCACTGATAGCGCCTGTAGTGGGATCGTACCCAACGGGGCATCTGCGTTACCATGTACGGTCGTTACCGATCAAAACAGCCACGGTATAACGTATGCGTATGATAGCAGCTCATTGCAAGTCAAATATGTAAAAGATGTGCTTGGGCATATCACCGCCATATCCTTTGACAGTTCAACCTATCAGGTACAGAGTATCACAGATGCACTCAACAAGCAGACAACCTTTACCTACGATAGCAACAATAACCTGACGTCTTCAACAGATCCGACAGGAGCGAAGACGCAAGCAAGCTATATGCCCATCAATCAAGCATACTATCCCATTACGAAAACGGATGTACAGGGAAATGTCACAACTGATGCCTATGATAGCAGTGGCACAGGCACTGCGACCGGTACATTGAGCAGCTATAGCTATGGCTACAGCGGTACCGATCAAACCAATCGCATCAGTAGAGGTAGTAATACCACCGTGTACACCAGCCTGGGTTTGAGTACAGAGAAAACATCAGCTACTAATACCAACGAGTACATCCGCTGTAGCTGTAGTCTACTCAATAGCGAGCACACCACTGCAGGCAACGTCTACTACTACTTATTCGATGGCCTCGACTCCGTTGTAGGAATGACTGATAGCTCAGGAAACCTGGTGGCAACCTATGGCTATGATCCCTTCGGTAACGTCGGTGGAGGCAGTGTACAGAGTGGAGTGATCAATCCCTGGGGCTACGCCGGTGGCTACACTGATACCACGACGGGACTCATCAAGTTCGGCATTCGCTACTACGATCCTCATGTGGGACGCTGGACGCAGGCCACACCGATTGGTGGCAGTTTGCAGGAGGCGACGAAAGCCAATCCCTATATCTATGCCGATGATAATCCCATTAATATGGTTGATCCAACAGGGGCAAATGCCATTCTCTGTACCTTTGCTTTTGTATTCTTTGGCATTGCAATGGTCGTTGCGATTCAAGGTATTGTTGCGCTGGTTGAAGCTTATCTCATTGCTTTTGCCGGGTTTGTCTCCTGGCTCGTTGGAGGCTTCGGTGTCATTTTAGGCACTATCGCAGCGATAGTAGCAATGAACCTTTATGTCCTTTTCATTGTTTATCAGGTTTACCTTGCAGCAGGAAGTATAGCAGATGGTCCTGCAAAAATACGATATCTTTGTCGTAGACGATAAAAACATCCTGCTATAGTATTTTCTAATAGAAGTGATTGTAAACCGATCGCTGTATGTTAGGAGTTACTAAAGGATCGTTCACTTCGCTCATAATAATGATGAGATATTCATGTGATTATCATTATTATGAGCGTGACTTCAGTAATATAAGCAACGAGGTTGTCATCCTTTGCCTATAGAGGCCAATGAGTTGTTGTATTTTTGATAGGTGAATATTTGTCATCGAAAGAGAAAGGGAAAGTCATGAAACCAAACTTAGATAGGGTACAGATCATTTTAGGTGGTGTTTTCTTTCTATGTTGTATTACCTTCGAGCTATTTTTCGTATTGGGCAAACTTCGTATTGCAAATGGTGTCGCTAATGCCACTATGCTTGTATTCATAATAGGATGCTTTTATACTGGATTTAAACGTATATCTCAAGCTCGCAAAGAAGGAGTAACAATTTCCTGGCACAAAGAGCGGTGGATAAGATCAGGCATAATTATATTTATATGTCAGATTCTAGTGTTTATTTCCAACTACGGGAGAATTTACGGATAAATTATTAATAATGGGTAATTTTGCAGATAAGATCGCGGTCATTTTTTACCGGAATCGATCGCTTGATTCAGAATAGGTAGTTGAAGTCAAAGAGGCGGATGACGAGACGGATGATTGTAATATGTGTGGGGCTTCAGGATATCTGGATCTTGCACAGACGCAGGATTGTCCGAATTGCAAGACCAGCGGTCAGATGAAGCTAGTGTTGACCTACGCCATCATACGTCACATCCTGGGACGACCTGCGTTCGATACAGGTCGTCAGGATGATGACTTCTCAATTCTGTGAACTGATTTTCAGGGATGCCAGGGATGCTAGGAATTCTCGTGATTGCGCCAGGTACCCATAATCTGCCGTAAAATGGCAAATTCACCAATATGATATGCATTGTGGTCGGCTACCAGTTGCAGTTCACGCACTATCGTTTGTCCATCTCCATGCGGCAACGGTGTATAAAGATCGAGTGTCTGATCGCTGGTAAGCTCAATTAACGCTTGCAGATCAGCGCGAAATCCCTCCACGGTTTTATTCCAGGCCACTTGATCCGCCTGGGCAGCGCGCGCGGGCCAGTAACCGTCCGGCCAGGGCGGCGAGACGTGCTGAGGATTGCGAATAAACTCCAGAATATCCCACTGCGCGATGCGTAAATGTTCCAGCAAATGCCAGGGCGTATAGGGCACGTGTGGCGGTCGGGTGTTCGCGTATTCCAGAGGAAATTGAGCAATAGCGTCGTCAAACGACATATGCGCATTGCCTCCGCGCACCAGCGCCTTCAGTTCTTCGCGGACAACTTGATCATGTTCAGCCATACAAATGCACTCCTTTCATATGTATAGTACGATCCAGAGCGTCCTGTAGAGTTACTTTTTCTCGCTGTGGGTCGTGAAAGCAACATCGCACAATCCAAACGCTGCGTGGCACAACAAGTCACTGCTATCACGAGCAGAAAGGATACTAGCAATGGGAATACTGCGAGTTCTCTCCAAGCGCGGAGACGATAATTTGATCTGGGATGAAAAAAAGTTACAAGAAAATGATAGCGAGGCGCTTGCCGCTGTCCACGAGGCCGAGAGGATATTCCAAAAAGAGCGAGCCCGAGGCTCGATGGCTTTTCGCGTCCAAACTGGTCAACCACCCCAACGCATCGACCAGTTTGATACGACTGCTGAACAGATTGTTATGGTCCCTCGTGTCTATGGAGGCTGAAACGAAGCCCTCTCCTGGCGCAAGGATGCGCTTCCACCTCTTCTTACTATCCATCTCATCATGTTATTATGCATAAGGAACAACAGAACAGCCCTTCACTCATCCAATCGTCCTTATATCCATGAGGCGCTGCCACAAGCGTGGCAGTAATGCGATCCTTCCACTTCAACATGCGGCGTGCCACATTGAGGACAGGTCTTGACTAACTCAGCCCCACAATAGATGCAATAGTGCCAGTTTGCCAGCCCCTCACGGCGGCAGCTCAGGCAGAGCTTGGTTTGCGCGGCTGGATGAATGGCATAGCTTTCACTCAAGCTTACACGGCGCTCAAAATGGCCTGGTAGCAACAGCTTCGGATCTAATCCATCCAGCTTATAGGCGGTTACAAGCACAGCGATGGGCGGTTGCCAGTTCACAGCATCCAGTTCGATCAAAAGCTGATGATTCAGCGCCACCTGCACATCTTTACGCTCAAGATGGCTAATCTCATCTAGATTATCGATAAAGAGGAGGCAAGGAGCCCAGGTAGTGGCAAGCTCAAAACTGGTATGTAACAGATTACGAGCGGTTTGCACGACATCCGTACGTTGGAAGGTTGGATATTCTTGCTCAAGCCAGATAAGATCTTCTTCAGGCACACGATCAGCGTCTAAGGCATTGAGCAAAGAAACGAAGGGAGAACAGGAGAGTGTAACCAGCGAGACAATCGCCTCTCCTGCCAGCGCCTGTACCAACAGGGTGCGCTCAGTACTGGGATGTCCCAGCAGTAAGGTCTCATCCAGCGTATTCAATTGCTTATCGGGATGAAGCTGGGAGCGCCGTAAATGCGAGATGACCGGGCGTAACGCATGCCTGGCAGCATTGGCCCCGGCAATATCCGCAAAAGTGACGGTGGGGCGCTCACAACGCAATAAAGTAGGTTCCGAGATATTTTTGCCCAACCGCTTAAATTCTCGTATCTTGATCTGGATCAACTGATCAATGGCACCCGTATAAGAAGTACCGCTCTCATCCGTCAAATAGGAAGGAATTACATCCTGTGGAGAGAACATTAACAAGAGCAGAGGCTGTACCTGGGGATGGCGCAGGGCACTTAAGAGGATATATTCCGCTCGGACATAGGGGCTATGCCGTTGCTCGGCAAACGTGCAGGCCCAATCCAGACATTCTTGCGTGGAGCGGGCGGGCGGTATGGCAGCTTCCTTCTCTGTCTCAACGGGATTAGCTTCTATACGCCGGACAATCCCGGTAGCGGCCTTGCGCAAGTCTCGAATATCCATACCCAGCAAGCCAAAAACATTACTCATTGAAACATCATCAAGCTGCACAGCACTCAGCAAAAGATGTTCGGGATGATATTCGGTCGCTTGCATATATGCTGCGTTCTGCTGGGCTCGCTCGATCAAGCGTCGCGCCAGAGGAGAAAAAGCAATACGCTGTTCAAGCAAAATAGTGCCCATGAGTGCCTCCTGGATGAAAAGAGAGAAAAACCGTAAGTAGTGAAAAAAGCGCATCGTCGCAATTTCCATACAAACACCACATGTCAACGGACGAGAAAAGGTGTCAAGCATCCTTGTGAAAACAGGCCTGCTTTAGCCACTTCATACCTTCTCTGGGGAAACGTTTGTCACAGGTAAAATGTAACGCTATCAATCAATGCTGTCTGAGAATGTGTCAGAGTGTCAGAGTGTCAGCCTCCCATGGTTTGGTTTCTGTGCATGCGTTTTCGCACCTGCGGTGCTCAAACATCTTTTTATTGTGTAGAGCAGGAAAGGTGCTGTGCACCTTTCCTGCTCTACACAATAAAAAGGGCGCAGGCGCGCACGCGCCTGCCAGGCAGGGAGCAGCAAGATCCCGCTGTATTGGGGGGCTGACACTCTCTGAGAGAGTGTCAGCCCCCCGTGGTCTCCACGGTCTCTGTGCATGAGTTTTCGCGCCTGCGGTGCTCAAAACAGTTTTAGTGTGTGGTCACGGGTCACCCCGAATTGTTCGAACATCGGTTCGAACAATTCGGGGTGGTAGAAAAAGCAAGAGAAAAGAATGGATGATGCTCAATCCAGAGCCGGCTCAAGGCCCAACGAAGTCGATATAATGGTACGATGGTTTCTTTTAGCTTCTTTCC
>NZ_BIXY01000024.1 GCF_008326305.1 Dictyobacter arantiisoli
GGATAGGCGGGCCGCTTGCCTGTCATGGCGACGCGATGCTGACTTCTTCTCATCTCTTTTGCTCCTTCTGCTTTGATCTTTCTCCTTTCTTTATCGGCATTCTGATGGGAATCAAACACTATCATACAAAGTGTTTGATTCCCACGACCAGCGGGATCTTGCTGTTTGACCTGCTGGCAGGCGCCTGCGCCCTTTATAGTGTATGGTGCTGTAAATGTGTATAGCATATTTACAGCACCATACACTATAAATTAGTCTGAGCACCGTAGGTGCGTCGACACCCTTTTCCTGCACCACACAATAAAAACTGTTTGTTTCCTCTTTTTGACCAATTGATCTTTAAATAAAGCCTCCATAGACGGCATGACCGGCTTGCATCCAGAAGCAATCAGCGATTTTGAAGCCTGCTTCTTGTAACCATTGGAGTTGTGCGGGAAGCGAAGATGGGAGATCGTAGGAGGTCGGATCATTATAATCATACTGGAAATAGTTCCATTGCTCTTCTTGAAATGCTGTAAAGCCGCTTAAATCGCCGCGTTGCTGGAGACTTTGCGCACGCACAATCTCATCATACTGGTGCGCAAAGAGAGCGGCAATCCGGGCGTTGGCTGGCCGTACAATATCCGCTAATAGCAATGCTCCATTGGGTTCCAACTGCTGAGCCATATCCTGGAATAGCTGACGTTTGCCCTCGTCGCTGAGATGGTGCACACAGAGCGATGAGACAATACAACGTGTCGCCTGCGGTAGTGTCGTACGCCACTCGCGGTCAGCTATTTCGAAGGACCGTACCTCCAGCCGTGCGTTGAAGCGAGCCAGTTTCTTGCTCAAATGCTTGCGCATTACTTCCGAGCCATCGAGCGCCAGATAGTGGCAGTTGGGAAACGCTTCCAGCAACGCTTCCGCTAATATTCCTTCGCCTGAGGCCAATTCTACGATTGTGAAGTGCTCATCGCGTTGCGCAGGCACTAATTGTAGCAGCGTCTCCGTTTGCTCGCTTCGCCCGGGTACAAAGATCGAACTGGTATCAATAAATGTCGCAGAGTCCTGTTCATTCCAACGTATACCACTATTCGTATTCATGGATTGATTATTCTCCTGGTTAAATCTCATGCTTGCGGTGAGAATGACATTTGCAAGGTTCTCCATCTTTGTGGGTGAAAGCGGGGTGCCCTCACAAACTCCCCCTCCTCTCAATCCCCAATAGAGAGCCTAATGCAAACGTGAAGATGCACGTATCAGGCATAATCATACTATTTACCAGTTCCTCACCGCAAGTTCTTTCTGCATATTTTCTTTTCAAGAGGCACTGACTCAATAAAAGGCACTAGCCTTTCCTTCTATTAAATAGCGTTCTGATACATTGAGATAATTGATGTTTTTATAGCTTGTCAACTTAAAGAATTCATGGCATACTAGATCGGCGCTGAGTTTATTTGTCAATATGGAGTTGATCGCTTGAATAAAGAAGATGTCTGGCGGGCCTGGCCTTTAGCAGGCCCCTGTACACTCTCTCCTCTGACGGGTGGTACAAATAAGTCTGTATGGCGTATAGAGACTGCCGATGGTCAGTTCTTTGTGTTATATATATATAGCGATCTAGCTTTGCGGCCGCGTGTACGCTATGAGCAAGCTATCCTGGAGTGGCTTTCAACGCAGGATCTTCCTTATCAAGTAGCGCATTATCTCCCTTCCCAATCAGGAGATTACATTGTTCCGCTGGAGGGGGCTGGCTTCGCTACGCTCGCGCCTTTTTTGCCCGGTTCACAATCCAGACAAGATACTGTTGCGTGCGCTATGCAGGCCGGTCAGGCTCTGGCACAGTTGACACGAGCCTTGGCTAACTGTCCTGATATTCCTTTGAGCGTGGATAGAGTTGCCCCTACTATCTTTGGCGATCTCACGACCAGACATCCCCTGGCGACTGATCCTCTGGCAGCGCTAGTGCGCTCACCGGTTGAGCCGCAGCATATCAGGCAGCTACGCACGTATCTGATGGGTATCATGGAGGGTATAGCTGAGCTCTATGCTCGTTTGCCTCTGCAATTGGTCCATCGCGATGTCGATGCAAGCAATTTGTTAAGCGATCAGCAAGGCGTGCTGGCAGTGCTCGATTTTGAATTTGCGACCTGTGATATTCGAGCCCTGGATCTGGCAGTTATGCTCAGCTGGTGGCCTGTGGATCGGATGGGGACGGGCAGGGAGTGGGAGATTATCGATGCCGTGGGGCGGGCCTATCAATCGCTCTTTCCTTTGCAGGATAGTGAGTTGTTGGCGTTGCCGGAGCTCTTTCGGTTGCGCGATGCCGCATCCCTGGTCCATCGCATCGGCAGCTATCTGGCCGGTACCACCTCGGAGGCGCAGATTCAGGTTCGTGTGGCGCATTCTTTATGGCGTGAGAACTGGCTGCTAGCCAATCAGCAGCAGTTGTGTGAGCATGCTTTACGCTGGCATGATAGAGCCTATACGACCGCTAACTAATACAATATCAAGCCAGTCCCGTCTTTTTTTATTGTTCCGTATAACAGAATATATGTATTTTTTCGTACAGTAATTTTTTATGGTAGTATAGTTGTATAAAAACATTGATTATCGCCTATGTCAGGAAGGTTATTTAGAACTCAATAACCTTCCTGACTTGAATGATCGATGCATTGCCGTGAACTGGTCGTTGATGGAAATAGTTGCAGCGGTGTCAGAGGTATGACTATGATGGATCGAGTGGGCCAGCGGTTGGGGAATTATCAGCTCATTCGACAGCTTGGCAGTGGTGGCTTTGCCGATGTGTATCTTGGCGAACATGTTTTTTTGGATACGCAGGCTGCTATCAAAGTTATGCGGTCCGCTATGTCATCGCCTGAGATGGGCAATTTTGTGCGCGAGGCCCAGGCTATTGTGCAACTGCGGCATTCCCATTTGCTACGTATTCTGGATGTAGGCGTGGAGGATGTCGCAGACCAGCGAGTCCCGTTTCTGGTTATGGATTTTGCACGTCGTGGGACCCTGCGTAACCTGCATGCACGTGGGTCAATAGTAGATCTTGATCTCGTTTTGTCGTATTTACAGCAGATTGCGCCTGCGCTTTATTATGTACATAGTCAGGGAAGAGTGCATCACAATCTTAAGCCGGAAAACATCCTGGTCGGCGAGCAGCATCGGCTATTGTTAAGTGATTTTGGGGTGGTCGGGGATGTGCAGAAGCTCGCCTCTCTCTCGCGTTCCCAGGCGGTGGATACGGTTGCGTATATGGCTCCCGAACAAATTACCCGGCAGGCTGAGCCAGCTAGCGATCAATATGCACTGGCTGTCCTGGTCTATGAATGGTTGAGTGGTACCCGTCCCTTCGAAGGCGATGATCCAATTGAGATTGCTCGTGGACATCGGTCTGATCCTCCTCCCGCGCTGGTGACACGTGTTCCTGAGCTCTCTCCCCTGGTTGAGCAAGTCTTGTTCAAGGCACTGGCAAAGAATCCACAGCGGCGTTTTCCCGATGTGCAAATGTTCCTGACGGCTTTAGAGCAGGCTCAGCAGGGGAATCCTCTGGCTAGTTCTTTTGCTCCTTCTGGTATTCGGGAGCCTGCTTATGAGCCATCGACGCTGATTATGCCCGCGATCGTGGTAGAGCAGCAGTCAACGCTGATTGTGCCCGATAGCCTCTCAAGCATCTCAGACGCCAACCGTTATTCAGCCTCGATCGGCAAGCTGTTGGTGACCTTTGGAGGGTATTCAGGGGTCCTGACGGCATTAGCCTGGTCGCCCGATAATCGAGATGTAGCGATTGGGGGATTGAATGGGCATGTGCATATCTGGTCTGTGCGTCAGGGTAATACACGGCTGCAACGGCCAGGAGGCGTGAGCGCAGTGAAGTCACTGCACTGGTCACCTGATGGTATGTATGTGGCGACAATTTCGCAAGCAGCGGTACTAGATGTATTTCATGCCGAGGGTAATCTGAGTATGATCACGCGCCGTGAGTGTGAAGATGTTGCCTGGTCGTCCGATAGTAAATATCTGGCTCTTGCCCTCTCAGCGCAAGCACGTATTGTCATCATCTCTGCCTTACAAGGGCGCGAAGTATTTTCTTATAGTTCACATACGACGCCTGTATATACCGTGGCCTGGTCGCCTGATGGTCGCTATCTTGCCTCAGCCAGCGAAGATGGGATGATCTATGTCTGGAACGCCCAGACAGGGCAAAACATTCATGTTGAGCAGTATGGCTATGACTTTATCGTGAGTCAATTGCGCTGGTCCCCTGATAGTACCCGCCTGGTCGCGATTAGTCTTCATAATCCGCACATTCGGACCTGGCAGGCCTTGACCGGGGCACAACGCATGGTTTATACAGGACATACAGACAAGCTGCATGCCGTTACATGGTCGGCAAGCAGCGCCTTGATTGCCTCAGCCAGTTCTGATCATACTGTACAGATCTGGCATGCCAGTAGCGGTGCCCACCTCTACACCTATACAGGGCATCGCGCCCCCGTCTACTGCGCGCAATGGTCGCCCGATGGCACTACTATTGCCTCCACCGGCACGGATGGCACCGTTCGTGTCTGGCAGGCATGCTAAAGTCTTCTAATCTCGACTTTGTACATGGTTAGGCTTTTGAGCAGGCTCAAAAGCCTAACCATGTACAAAGTCGAGCTAACAAAGTGTTTGATTCCCATCACTATCGGGATCTTACTGCTTCCCTGCTGGCAGGCGCGTGCGCGCCTGCACCCTTTTTATTATGTGATGTAGAAAAGGTTCTTCGAACCTTTTCTACATCACATAATAAAAATCTGTTTGAGCACCATTGGTGCGAAAACTCATGCACAGAGATGGTGGAGAGCATGGGAATCAAACACCTTGTTAGCGCCTTTCAGCGAGTTAGCTGCGGTTTTGGGCTTCTGGGATGGGCTGGCGTGTGCTATTCAGGATCTCGTGCTGCATCAGATGTAGTTGACGATGAATATCTCGAATTTCTTCTGCCATGGTCGTCATCTCGAATTCTGCTTTGACATCTATTTGATAGTCTAGATCAGCCTTGAGACGATCTTTGGCCCCCTGCCGATTCTGGCTGACGAGGACGAAGATAGAGAGGAAAATAGCTTCCAATGAGACGGACATGGTGAGGAATTGATAGGGATAGGGATCGAAACGCAGCATGGCCGGTCCCAGGGAATTGATCAGAATCCAGAGGGCAAATACGACGGCGTTGAGGAGCAGAAAAGGAATGGAGCCGCTCCATTCAGCGATAGCGTCGGCAAGACGTTGTCCATTGGAAATATGTTCATCTGCTGCATCGTTGGGATTCTTGCTTACGCGGGTGCGGAGGATGTCGTCCGTGTGTTTGAGCCGTTCGGCCAGTTCTGTGAGTACGTCCAGGCTGGCGTCCGGTCGGCGTCGTAAGAAAGCAAAGAATTCTTCACGTTCCAGTGCCAGCGTGACCAGTTCTCCCTGGGAAGTTGCACTTGCGGAGCGCTGATCCCCTGAAAGCATGGAGAGTTCACCAAAAAATTTGCCTGGACCAATCAGGTCAAGCATGACCTTCTTTCCATCACTATCGGTGAGCCAGACCTCAGCTTCACCCGACTCGATGATATGAAAGGCTGAGCCAACTTCACCGGCTTTCATGGCAATCTGACCGGGTTGGAAGATTTGTTCCGTCATGATCGAGTGTAATTCCTGGAGTTCCTCTTCGTCCATGTTTGAAAAAAGTGGAATGCATTGGAGCTCATGAATAGTTGTACGCGTCATACATACCCTTTCTCCTCGTGGTAGTGTGGAAATAGCACGAGAAGTATTTAAACTGTTCAGTTTTTCTATTATCTCACATTAAGGTCTGTTTTGTTTGGTTTTCTTCCGTGTTTTCTTGTGCTCCGAGGGTGATGAGCATCGCTTTCTGTGTGGCGTTTAGCCCTCGCGCTCCTGTGATGTTCATGCGTTCATAGGGTCGATCGCTTTGCCATGTTTGCAGGCAGTTTCCACTCTGTGCATCCCATTGTTTGATCGTGCCGTCGTGGCTACCGCTTAAGAGCGTGGCATCTTGTGGATTGAAGATGACCGAGCGTATACGTTGTGTATGTCCCCGCAATGTGTGCAGACAATGCCAGTCGCTGGTATCCCATAGACGGATGGTATGGTCTTCACTGCCGCTGGCAAGCAGGCTGCCATCAGGACTAAAGGCCAGGCTGTAGATACGATCACTATGTCCACTGAGCGTCTTGATGGGATTATTGTGTTCCTGGTGAAGTTGCCAGAGGAAGATATCGTGATCGTCACCTCCGCTGACCAGTAGATTTCGTTGGGCATCGAAGGCGAGGGCCTGGATCTTGCCCTTATGTCCTGGCAGGCGCTCACTACAGTGACGCGTCGTGAGATCCCAGAGGAAGATATCGCGTTCGTTGCCGCCGCTGGCGAGGGTTGTATCATTCAGAAAAGTCACAGCGCGGATGCGATCATGATGTCCCGTTAACACATAGAGGTGCCGGGCCGTCTGGACATCCCATAGATGTATTTCCTGATCATCCCCGACACTTGCCAGTAGTTTGCTATTGGGACTGAAGGCGACGGCGCGTACTCGCCCTCCCTGGTTGGTGAGCTTGCGTAGACTGTAATTGTCATGCACATTCCAGAAACCAACCATATGATCATCGCAACCAGTGGCAAACGTGCTCCCATCAGGGCTGAAGGCCATGCTATAGATCCAACTCTTGTGTTTATCTACGCTGTTCAGGCAACGTTTACTCGCTATCTCCCAGAATTTGACGGTGAGGTTCTCCCCATTCCCTGCCAGTACACGACCATCAGGACTGGCAGCCACGGCATAGACCCAGCTACTATGTCCCTGTAAGGTCATGATGCATTGCCGATGTTTCACATCCCAGATACGAATGGCCTGATCGTCACCTCCGCTGACAATCAGCGAGCCATCGGCGCTATAGACAATGGCCCGTATGCGATTACGATGCCCTTCCAGGATCGCTAGATTGTGTCCGCTCTCTACATCCCAGATACGAATGGCATAGTTTTCGTCTCCACCGGCAATCTGCCTGCCATCAGGACTAAACGCGACCTCTCTAATCCGGCTGACCGGTTCGGTTGCTATATTCCTATATTTACCTGTTGCAACATCCCAGAAGCGCACAATCTGTTTATCACTACCGCTGGCGATTGTCTGTCCATCAGAACTGAGCGCAAGGGAATAGATATGTCCTTGCGTATTTTGCAGATTATGTACAGGTTCCCTGGTAGCTAGATCCCAGACAATAACATTGGTCCCTTCGCTCCCGCTGATCAGGAGCAAGCTATCGGGACTGAAGATAACCGAGCGAATTAACTCGTTGTGGCCTGCGAATGTATGCAAACACTGTCCGCTGGCGATATCCCACAGGTAGACCAGTTGATCATCGCCACCGCTGGCGAGTAGTGTGCCATCGGGACTAAACGTGACGCTATAGATCCTGCCTTGTTGTCCCTGAAAAATTTTGATACACTGCTCGCTAGCAACATCCCACAGACGAATTCCCTGATCATCGCTCCCGCTCGCCAGCCAGCGCCCATCGGGACTGAACGCAATCGTGCGAATCCAATCTGTATGCCCGGTCAGGCTCGAGAGCGGTGTCCCGGCGGGCAGTTGCCAGAGCTCAATCGTTCCATTCGCGGTGCCCGCAGCCAGCCAGGTCTGGTCTGGTGAGAGCGCCAGGCTGAGGATATTTCCAAATGACTCGGTGAAGCTACAGGTTGCCAGATCGGTATCGGAAAAATCTATATCCTCTAGTCGGACATCTTGTAGAAATGCCTGTCGAATTACGAGATGCGAGAAGTTGTAGCCTTGCAGAGAACCGCCTGTCTGGATGAGGAGATTGAGGATATTGCCTACGCCATAGCCAGTGTTGGAGATGGTGCTGAAGCGCCAATGATCGAGTAAACGTTCCCATTTGCGTTTGCTCTCCTCTGGTCCAAAGGTGATGTGCATATAGGAGGCCAGCGGTTCCAGAAGGAGTTTGATTTGCGTCCGGCGTAGATAATCTCTGCTTTCAGCCTTCATCAACGCATGGCTCTGAAAGAGCTGTGGCGTCTCACTGTGTAGCTCTTGTTGTATCTGGTGGAGCAGGCGTGCCGTTATATATTCCATAATCACGGCCTGGAGTGAAAAGAAGGCGTTGTTATGGCTCTCGACCAATGAACGCCGCCGCAGCGACTTGAGGGCTTCGATGAAAATGCCCGCAGGAATGACACGGATGATATCGGAGCGCAGCGTTTCCAGGCTGGTCTGCTCCCGCTCGATAGCCAGCCAGTAGAGGATCTCTTGTTCCAGGGGCGATGAGCGTTGAAATTGTTGATCCAATAATTCTTGCATATCGCCTACGATAAGCTCTGATTGGGCGAGGAACGCGGCAATATCGCCATGGAATAGCTCACGCAGTGGCTCTGAGGCCAGCTTCATTGCCAATGGATTGCCCGAATAGAGATGGGTAAAACGCTGCCATGTCTCATCATTCCCAAACAGATCCTCTCCTGAGAGAATGTTGCGCGCTTCACGTTGCGCTACCCCTTGCAATTGGAGCGAGCGTACCGCAAGCGCTTTCCCTTCCAGACGCGCCAGCTCACGCGGTTTCTCCCGGCTCGTCAGCAACAGGCAGCTTTGATGCTGGGTACTGCCCACCAGTTCTAGCAAGCGACCAAATCCCTGATACTCGTCGCGGTAATAGCCAGCATTATTGCCATCCTGTAAGACCGACTCAAAATTATCCAGTACCAGCAGGCAACGATAGCGACGTAAATAGTTGATCAGCAGCATAATTTGTGCATCGATATGTTGTGGAATGGTGGGATGCATAGGATCGGGCCAGAGCTGAAAGAAGTGCGTTAAAATATCAATCAGGGGTGGCGTATTCTGCAATGTACGCCAGAAGATCATATCAAAGTGTGGGCTGACCTGTTGTGCCAGTGTCAGCGTCAGCGCAGTCTTGCCCACGCCGCCCAGTCCCTGGATGACGATCAGCCGGCAACGCTCCTGTTCAATCCATTGTTGCAAAGTTGCCAATTCATGCGTCCGACCATAGAAATGCTCGGCCGTGGGTGCCTCGCCCCAATCGCTCCGCGGAGGTTCCGTTCCCTTTTTAACGTCTGGCATCAGTAGTCCACTGGTCTGGCGTACCATCTGTGCTTCTGGCGGGCGTTCCTCCAACGTTGCCGTCATGGTAGATGACGTGGCGAGCGCATTGATCTGTACTGGTTGTTCATATGGCAAGGGGGCAGTTTGCAGGGCTGGCTGCGCAGCCTCGCCTGTGGCAACTGTCGAGCTGTGCCATTGGAAGAAATTGACCAGTAGCGTGAGGATACTGACAACCATACCTACGACGAGCGCCAAAACTGATAGTGTTGTCCCACCCGTCAGCACTCCCTGCTGTTTAATGACCAGCAAGGCTACCAGCACTATAATAATCACGGCCATGACACAGATGCTCGCGATGAGCCAGGCCAGCCGCACACGCCGCCGATGCTTCGCCGTGTCGGATGATAAGGATTGCGTTTGTTGCTGTTGCGCTTGATGAGATGATGGCATATTATTTCCTGGCTCCATCTCTATACTATCTATAAAGTATTAATCAATAAATTTCATTTTTTGGAGGGTATGGAGAGTAAATTGCGCGGCATTTCTAGCAGCCAGAAGCTGATCTTGCTCTTTATGTTGATTTCCCTTATTTCCATCTCCCCAGTCGCAGATTGCCTTAACCAGCATCCAGTTAATTTTATAACGTTGCGCGACCGAATACAAGCCTGAACCTTCCATCTCTCCACCGAGCGCTTCCGGCTCAATCTGTCGTAACCGAGCGCATAGCGCCTGATTATCGACCAGCTTCTCACCTGAGAAAAGTAAGCCTGTTTCTACGCGGGCCCCTTTCCAGCTTAATTGCGCACTTTTGAAGCGGTTAATCAGAAAGGTTGAGGTGGATGGTCTATCTCCACGCGGAATGATGACCTCCTGCGCAGGATTCTGAGGGTCGGTGCCTACACGTTGTTGATCATAGAGGCGAATCTTATGGGCAACCAGAATCGTTCCTAGCTGTTGTTTGTCTGGACGCAGACCAAAAGCAATCCCCACCATAATGATCGATGATGGATGGAGCATGCGTATACCCTCTTCGATGGTTAACGTAGAGCCGCCCGGCCCGATGGCACCCATCTCGGTTTGTAGCAGAAAGACGCGTGCCCCATTGATCATGCCCAGGTCGTGATAGACATTGTTGGCGATAGGATAGCTCTGTGGCTGGCGCTTCAGTCTCTTTTTGCATGTCTCAAAAACCGCCTGCGTCTCTGTCTCTGTCACCGTCACCAACAATACATCTGCCCTTAACGGCTGATCGGCTCTTGTCTGGTCTATGGGTAATGTGACCATCTGCTCAGTAGTGCCTTTGGAACGCCGCGTTGTATCTGATTGCTTGTTTGAAAGCAGTTTTTCCAGGGTCGTAAAGAAGCTGGCAAACGCGCCATATGGCCCTGCGATAGTAAATGCTTCCGTTTCCTGCGCTCGGTTGTCCAGCAAGTGAAGTATCAGATCATCCGCCACAGGTGGTTGCTCCACCACATAATAGGTGCTTGTTTGTTTGTGATTTTGATCGAATTGTTTATATATATCAATATCAAGCTCCAGCCCACCAACGATCAAGAGATCCTGGTTTAGCGTGCGCCTGATAGGCCCTTTCAGGGCAGGACGGGGTTCAAAAAATTCTGGAAACGTCTCGGGAAGCACCCTATCCTGCAAGCTGCCATGCAATTTCACAATACGCACCAATTGCGTCCCCTGTAAAGGCTCATCCAATTGCTGCGCAATATAGCCATCATTGTGTCGATCTACTATCAGAGTTTGAATTGTGTATGGATCTTTTCCCTCTTCTATGAGTAGCTCTTCGAGAGCATGTTCCAGTCGGGAGTCAAGGTTGGTGGTCAGGATGGTGCGGAAGTAGCCTTGTATGATCAGGCGCGCCAGGGCACGATAGCCGATTGCTTGCTGTTGATCCTGCTCCTCTGCCAGTGGCTTGAGTGCGATCAGACGATCGGGATAGCCACGATGGCGCAAATATTGGCAGAAGCCATGCCAGTTGGGGGTATGCGCGATCCGTTGTAACATGCCCGGTGTTAATGAGAGTGTGGACGATAAGAGCAGGTTGTATGGTCGAGGAGGGGATTCCTGAAGGCGCTGCACCATGATTTGCGCCAATTCTGTCAACTGGTATGGTGGTTCCATCCATTCACTCCTTGTAGCAAGATGAGGCGTCTCATATACAAAATTTTTGTTAGATAGGATAGTTTTTATATTTATTGTCTTCGATCTATAGGATTGCAGGTGGGTAGCTTGTTGATAGTCTGGCCTGTTTTTCGATAGGGTATGTCTATATTTCGATTGGCGACACATATTTGAGTAAGCGTAGCGCCTCCAGGCGCAGGGCAGCGGGGAAAAGTGCCTTATAGATTGCGCAATTGGGTGACTTGATGTCGCTGCGTCCGGTCATGCGGTAGGTGAGCATTGCACAGCCGCCTGAACACCAGTTGCGCCACTCACAGTCCCGACAGCCCTCCTTTTCCTGGACTGCGACCGCTTGAACGCCGCGTCGTTCAGCACGAATAACCCGTAAGGGATTCTCTGCTGCTATCGTGGTCAGCGGATTGGCGATTTCCATCTGACAACTGGCGATACCTCCTCGCTGGTTAATTGCCAGATAGTCCCGCCCTACACCGCAATGATACGTACGTGAACCGTACATCTTTGTCTTATCAACCAGCGCATCCAGCAGCGTGGATGCGGGTAAGTGTTTTTCAATATAGGTGAACGCCGCATGCATGCCCTGAATCATCTGGGTATCACTGAACTGGAGATCCGTCAGACGAGATGAGCAGTCATTATCCCGATAGTAGCTTAGTCCAAATGGCAGATCGCGTGCAAGAATATAGCCGAGCAACTCTGGGAGCCGGGCCAGATTGCGCTGTGTCACGGTCACATTGATGCTGGGCACCAATCCATGTTGTAGCAAGCGTGTAATCGTGCGATCCACTAACGCGAACGAGCCCGCACCATTGATCAATGGTCGCTGCTGATCATGGTCGGCAGCGATACCATCCAATGAAAGAGCGACATTGATATGGCGCTCTTTCAACTGCTCGATCATGCGTACTGGAAAGGCCGCGCCATTACTGATCATGCCCGCAACCAGTGTCAGGCCATGTATCTCAGTCTGCTGTAGAGCATAATCATGGGTTGCGATCACCTGTGGCAGGCGCAGTGTTGCTTCACCGCCCGCATAGGTAAGGTGAATGCCCTGATAACCATTCAGGAGAGCCGAGCGGATCACTGCATCAACCGAACGTCTCATCGTATCCTCAGCCATATGCTCGCTATCTTTTGCCACATAACAATAATGACAACGTAAATTGCAGGCATTTGTCACATGCAGCCAGACCGCGAGCATTTGCTTATCATCCTGTAAAGAATGGGATGTGGCCTGTGTGGACGCTGCGCGAGCTGTAAGATCTTGTAAAAAGTCCAGTTCTGTCAGCAAGGATACCGCTCGTGCTACTCTTAGCGGCTCGATTGTTGCCTCTTCGCATACTTCCTGAAGCGTACGTGGAAGGGTAAAACGTTGGAGTAAAGCGAAGGCTGGCTCATCCAATACCGCTAGCTTGCCGGAGCCAGTGGGATTACAGATGAGCCAGCGCTTATCCTGATCATGCTGGATGTGCAATGCATTGGCGATGACGAAGGTATGTTGATATAACTGCATGAGCTCTGGTACGGTAGATGTCAGGGCTACTGGTACGCTCACCGCTGCATGGGTATTCGTGGCGTTATGGCCCAGGCCAGGCGTTGCGTTGTGGTTACTACATTCATTGGGACACATCATACTAGCATTTCCCGCATGTGTGATCTGTGCCAGGAGCGCTGTGTCGAGCCAAATATGTATCACTAACCTGTATCCTCATCCTTCTTTGATAATGGTACAGCCTTATATAAACATCCAGTTACGCAGGTCGGTTACTCGTTTGATCAATGCTGGATATGTTTCCTCCAGCTGTTGAGATTGCCAGTAGTCCAACAATACCTGGACCGCCGCGGCCATAGCAGCTTGTGGCAGGCCCAGGAGAGCATCAATGGTTCTTTGAATGGCATTGATAAACTCGTTCTGATTGTATTCAGCCATGTGATGACAATAGTGAGAAAAATGTTGAAAAGCCTGCTCATATTGCCCCTGTTGATATTGAATTTCCGCCCGCTCTTTTTCGATATTTCCCAGCAAAGCCACATAGTTTTCATTTGTCGCTAATTCTTCAGCCTCTTGCAGATAGAACGTATTCTGTTCTAATTGTCCCAGCGCCCTGGCGGTAATCCCTTGATCGATCAAGCTCTCCGTCTGTTGAAAGTAATCAGGCACGAGGGCGGCCTCTGTAATGGCGCGCTCAAAGAGCTTCTGAGCGCGTTTCATCTGAACTACTGCCTGCTCATGCTCATGCTCCTCCAGGAGTTGTTGGCCCCAGGCGAGATAGATGCGACCCTGTTTATTTAAACTATTAATATACTGTTCTTGATCAACTCCCCTGGCTGCCTCTTCGCCCTGCTCGAACCATTGCAGCGCTTTCTGGAGGTCGTTTTTTTGGAGCTCAACCTGACCAAAACGATTATAAATCATGGCAAATCGGATATAGTAATTGTTACGTACAAAAATATCTTGCGCGGCATGCAGAGCCCTTTCTGCCTCGACAGTGTTACCGGCGGCCAGATAAATTTGTCCCAGGGTGTGCAGGCTCAGGCCGACGATTGGTTCGCCCGCTTCACCGGCCTGTGCTAATTGTTGACGCAAATGCCAGGCAATTTTACAATCCTGCAATGCCTCTTCGATTCTGCCCTGACGCAGATAAATGACGGAGATGTTTGAGAGCACAGTTGCATAGTCATAGCGATAATTTATCTTCCGAAAGAGTTCAATGCCTTTTTGATAGTAATCCAGCGCGGTGGCCCATTGTCCACGCCGTTGATGGATTCTTCCCAGGCTCGTAAAGATATTAGCGATTTGATAGTCGTTGTTGGGCAGGGAGCGTTCCAATTCCAGGCAGGCCAGATAGCTATCGGTAGCGGCTTTCAGCTTGCTTTGCGCGATATAACAGACCCCCTGTTCGCGGTACAACTCTGATCTGTTGCTCTCTAACCAGAGCGCATCCGCTTCCTGAAACAGTTTTTCGATCAGTTCCAGGGCAGCAGCATAATTGTCTTCTGAACGCAGCAGTTTGACGATGCGTAACTGTAAGGTATTGTATTGTGCTGGTGAAAGTTCAGCAGTGAATTTCTGGATCTCCTGGACCAGTAGATGAGAAAAAGCCATCTTAAAGACAAAACTTGCTTCACGCACGTTTTCAATGAAGTAATTCATGCCGTCGTCCAGATCGACAAACAGGCGATGATAGAGTTCCTCGATAATATACTCCTGGCGCTTCTGTTCATTCTTTTCCTGGGATAGTTTATGCTCAAAGTACTTGATCATAGAGCTGCTGATCGTTTTACGAAAGCGCCGATCACTATCCTGCATACCCCAGCAATATTGATTGACCAGGCGGCGCATCTCATCGTGCAGCACAAAATCAGCGCCAGAATTGGGTTTGCGGACAAAGGTGAGCGTTGGTAGTTTAGTGATCAGTTCTTCCTGACTGATGGTACGTATTTCCTGCTTCATATTGAGTTGATTTAACAGCCATTCCAGGATGGACATATTGAAGCGATGATAAACATGCGCCATGAAGAGAATATCCCAGTTGATGGGATTCTCTATCTGTTGAACCTGCGTGACAAGAAAGCGTTCAAATTCGTCGCCAGGGATTGTAAGGAGTTTATCAATGGTTAAAATGCGCCGATTCAGTATATCGAGCGCCAGACCCAGGATGATCGGACGTCCTTCAGTGCGTTCGTAGAGTTCTCTGGCGGTTGTCTCATCGGAGGTCAGGTCATAGATGGATTCGATTTCAAGATATTCTAACATTTCGGACTGGTTAAAGGGTGCCAGTTCAATAACCTGGACCTCGTCTGTGCGCCCTTGCCAGTTTGCTTGCATCCAGTCCAGGCTATTGCGACCGGCGACCACGCTTCGCATATGTTTAAAAGTGTAGCTATCAGGAAATTGCTGGGTGCGCCGTAAGACGGCCATCTCAGGGGTTGCCTCAATTTCTTCGAAGGTGTCAAAGATGACCAGCAATGTTTTCTGCTCGTCTGAATGCTCCAATTGGATATCCAGGCGTCGTAAATCGTCGAGCAGGGCAGCATTGGCACTTTCGCGAAGCTCAGTTGTTGCGCGAAGCGTGCCAGAGGTAGCTGTATTCTGCGCCTGCTTGTCACGATGGTGGCGGATGGTTTCACGAAATTCCGTGGCTCTCCAGGAAGGATACAGTTCCTCGATCCCTTGCACGATCTTTTCAGCCAGGAACACACGGTCACGATCGCCGATATTAAAGAAATCGACCATCACGACCACGATGTCTTTCGCATACAGTTCTTCGATCAGTTCGACATAACGGCGCAATAGCCAGGTCTTGCCGACGCCTCCTTTTCTTTCCGTTTCTTTTGCCGCATCATGGATATACAAGGTCGCGGGCCCATTTGGATCTGCGAGCCAGCCGAGAAAGGTTTCTATTTCTGCGCTACGACCAATGAAATGGCTCGCGCCTTGTGTCTGAGACATGTGACCACCTCTTACTTGTTTAGAATAGATGGGCTATAAACGTTCGCCGATCAGCGCTTGAAGTGTTGCTAAATGATCCCCTAATTCTTCCCGCAGTTCTTCATCTTGTGCAAACTCTGTGGCGAACTGCATGATCTCTTCCGGTGTTTCCTGCATGACAATTTTGAGTGCTTGTTCCAGCAAGGCATCTTTTTCTGGCGTTTCTGGCAAGCAGGCAGTGTGATAAAAGCATTCGCGTACGTAACGTACGCGATCAAAGCTCCGTTCAGGAACTTTAATGTCCGTTGCCAGTTGCAAATTGGTGTGCGCAAGAAACTCCTGAATTGTGCGATACCAGTCTGGCCGTTCCATTTTTACCAGCAGAAGAAAGATAAAGCGCAGCGGCTCGTCAATGCAGTAGCCAGCCCGCGCCATATCCCAATGCAAAATATTATCCGCCTCGTCATTAATTTCTCGTAACAGGGGAATATAATCCATGGTATTGTCGCGCCGTTGCTCGTTGGCAAAATTTTCAATAAGATCCTGCATCAAAACAAGATTAAAGCGCCTTGGTATAGAAAATAGCTGTAAAATAATGTGATAACGCTGTTTATCTTCTTCGCTACTCTGAGCCAGCACACCTTCATTGATGACTTTTTCTTGTAAGAGCGTCAAAATATCCTGCTTGCCTTGTGGGGTACGTGGATCAGAGCCGCTATCAATGGCCTGGGCCATCACGTTCATCGCGCGCGGATATCCACGTGTCCAGTCAAAGACCATGTCGCGCACTTCGGGATCGACCTGATGCTTCAATTTTGTGACATACATATTGCAATCTTTGCGTTCAATTGCTTTCAACGAATGTGAGGTAAGCTTGCGGGCGACTGAGCGTTCCTGTCCAAAGGTAAGCAACTGTTTACTGGTCAAAATAACAAAAAATTTCTCATCATCGAGTAAAGCACGCAACATGGCTGTGATTTGTTTTTGCTGTCTGTCATCGGCTGTGTCAACCGCATCCAGCAGCATCACAACTGGTTCCTCCCGTAAAAGCATCCTGGTTGCATTGATCGCTGATATATCAGTTGTCTCGTCGATTGAAGGAAGATGTGTTCTGACCTGCTTGATAATTTCTTGCCCAATCGTGTCAGGATTTTTGCCGACATCGATCAGCAGCGGTTTGATATTTTGCGCACGACAATGTTCCAGTATCTTCTGTAAGAGGAATGTTTTGCCGATTCCTCCGATACCCTGGAATTCGATAATTGGAGTGCGTAGGAGACGATCTCCATCGAGCAGTGTCTGAAAAGCCTCGTCGACGAGTCGTAACTCAGGTTCTCTATTCACAAAAGGTTCCATGTCACCTCCACTAAGGACCGATGTGAGCGCACTATGGGTGCTATCCCGCCGGGGGAATATCGGGTCCTTGTCTTTCTTTTAAATTGGGAGCCCCGTTTTCTGCTTGTATAGCCTGCTGCGTGTACACTTCTTGTAAAGACCGCTTTAATTCATGACGCATTTCAGTGAGGAATTTTTCGACGGTTGAATCTATAATTTCACGAGTTTTTTGCTGTTCATCCCGGATCTGTTCCAGTAGTGCCATAATTTCGAAGGTTGTTTTATGATGAATGGGAATGACGCTCGGCCCGAGATAGCGATAGAGTATATTGATAAAGTTTTCATAGCTGCCCCTGGGTCCTGTGAGATAGCTGACGGTTCTATGTGCAAAGAGATGAGCAATCAACGGTTTATCCTGTAAATCTTCTTCGTTGATAAACCAGATGGTGCCGGCTTTTTCGGGAAAGAGGCTGAGGATATCGGCGTCCCAACTGGGATCGATGCCAATCATTAGAATATTCTGGGCCAGAGCGCGGCGCAGATATGTTTCTAATTCATGACGATGCTCCCCATCCAGGAAATCAAGCCTTACCTTTATATCATAGCGCCGCGACAAAAGGTCTCCATACACTTTGGTAATACGATATTTCGAGGTATATTGTGTTGCCTGTATGTCTTTGTCGGGTAGTATTACTTTTACATCAAATGGTTCACGTAAGCCAGCTTGCTGGAAGGCTTTTTCAAGTTGATCATCAATGTTGGTGGTAATGATTTCGCTGAAATAGCCTTGCTGGACAAGTTCAACCAGACCGACATCTCCTTTTGAAATCTCTAAATCTTTGACGGATGCCTGTAAGAGAGCATGGATGCTCGTTTCACTGGACTGACGCATGTACTTATGAAAAAGGTTATAGCATTCTTTGAATTTTTCATGAGGCGAAAGATTGGCATAACCAGGATCGCCAAAGGAAAGAAAGACAGTATAGAAATGTGCGCTCCTAAATAATCCTCCTGCCCGCGAACCGAGCAGTAGCGTGGTTGGATTGCCGTTCAATTTCTCCATATCCAGCCGTTTTACTATTTCCTCGATTGTAATGGGTTGTGGATCTGGCATAGCTCTAAAGCACTTTCTACTGATATTATCTAGCGTTATCCATTATAACATAGTCCCATGCCATTTATAGCATTCATTACAGGAATATAGCGAGAGTGCTTGTGGAAAGGCTTTGGTGTCGAGCACAAAGCCTTTCGTTGGATGCTAACAGGCGTAGGCGGCGAGATTGATTTGATGGTTCACAATCCCTGACCAGGCGATAATGATTTTGTCGTGATAGCTGAGCAGGGCCGGAGCCTGATCACTGGTGTCATTGAAGATAATGTGCTGGCCGGGATGGTTAAAGTCGGGCGTTTCAGCGGGACAGAGCAGGAGGTTGAGGGTTGGATTCCAGTCGTTGGAGCCGCTCCAGGCGAGGATAACCTGTCCTCGATGGATTGCCAGGGCCGGGGTTGTATGGCTGCTTTGCCCCCTGATGGTAGTTTTGGTGGAGCTCTCAAAAGAAATACTGTTATCAGTAGCACACATAAGATTGAGAAGGCGCTCCTGACTAATCCATGTCATAAAGAGGTGTTCATTATATACTGCGAGTCCTGGCCCTGGATGATAACTCTTGATGACGCGACCGGGCCGAGGGGAATTGAGTGTTCTCGCTCTTTCTATAGATGAATAGCTGCTTTCCGGGGAGGTATATTTCGTGCTGCTGTCAAAGCTGTGTCCGCCATCCAGGGAACGCATCAGGTTGAGATGTTGGTCCTGTCCCGTCCAGGCTACCACGAGCTGTTGATTGCAAACTGCCAGGATCGGGCCTGCATAGTTCTCGCTTCGCATGGCAGAGAAGGCGGCGAAGAATACTGAATAGGTGGTCTCATGGGAGATATATTTCGTGAGTTTATGAAAGATGGTTCCATCACTATTTGTATGCATCAGGCAGATATGTCCATTGATATCGATCCAGGAAAGAAAGAGTTGATGTTGGTAGACAGCCAGCGTGGGTCGATTATAGCTTCGCTCAGGTAGGATCATTTTTGAGTGTGTATCGAAAGTTTTTCCACCATCTCTGGAGGCCATCAGATTGAGATGGTGATCCCGCCCGGTCCAGGCCATGTAAATCTGATCTTGATAGTTTGCCAGGGCCACACCGCCCAGACAGGTTTCAGTGGAGCTATATTTGTACTGAAACGCCTGCCCTATACTGGCCGCATAGTGCTTCGCCATACTATTTTTATCCTTCTCTATAGTCCTGATTACTTTGGACGTGATAGACAGTGAAAGATGTTCTAAAGGTAGTATAGCACAGGATTCCAGCTAGAAAGAGTCAACGTCTCTTTCTAGCTGGAATCCTGTTTGCCGTACAAGGCGGGGATTTTAAGTTGAGGTTGGAGGCAGGCCGGGCCTGCCTCCAACCTCAACGAGAAGAAGAGCATCTGTCAGCCAGTGAGCAGCAAGATCCCGCTGGTACTGGGCGTCTGATACATTCTAATAAGAAAGTTGTACGGTTGTGCCAATATCTGCCCAGTTATAGAGCCAGGACATGGTACTGTAGGGGACATTGACACAGCCATGTGAGCCGGATTCCGTGCCATAGCCGGCGACATAATGGGGCGTGTTGGAGCCAGGGCCATAGACATTGCGCCAGAGCGAGTCATGAATAAAGTAGCCGGGATTTAAAAACTCCAGGGCGAAGTTGATATACGTTGGTGCAAAGTAGTTGGGCGACCCAGGAGGCCACATCGAAACAAAGGTCGTAGGACTGGCTTTATTGAAGATATGAAACGTGCCGATAGGTGTATCCAGTCCGGGACGTCCCGTTGTAATCGGCGTATTGGCAATCTGTGCACCATCCTGATACACATACATCCATTGATTTGTGATATTGATGAGAATGAATTTCACCGCATCAGTTGGTAGCGCATCGGGAGGGATGGTGAGATCCTGTTGTTGTTGTTGTGCTTGATTCTCAGATGTGGCCGGCGTAGCTGTCGCGACCGGCGTGCGTTGGTTTTTCCCCAGCCTGCTATCCTCTATCGCCTGCTTGATCATCTGCATATGTCCGCTCGTGTTATCAGCAACACGAGCGAGCATCCTTTGTGATTGCCGGGGGGCCTGTGTCCTGGATTGGGCTATGGAATGATATGGCTGTAAAAGCGCCGCTGGTGCAGCTTGATGTTGCAAACTGATACTACCTACACCACTCACCGCTGCCATGAGCATCAAAATGAGTACACTCCACATAAAAAGTGTTTTCACCCGTTGTCGCATAGGCATCCTCTTATGTTGAGAAACACATACATAATAACTTTTAAGGATACCTATCGACTTCAACTATAAATGCTGAATCCTCCTTCATTGATTGCGAACAAATCCCCATAGAAGCATCCTTCACGAGCAATAAAACTAAAATAAGGATAATCATGTTCCATCATTTGTGATTTTCCCCTGCATTCTTTTTATTTGCCCGTGGAGGATGGTTTCTATTTATTGTAGATCAGGCGGCGGCCGTGGGTGGGGATATAACAGGTCAGTTCGGGATGATGGCCTACGATGTAGTCGACAAAGAAGCCGGGACGACCGACATTGGTGGAAAATGCCTCGTAGTGCGCAGGGATAACAGCCATGATGTTGGCGGCGGCGGCCAGGTCAGCGGCTTCGCGTTCATCCATATTGCCGATCAGACTCTGTTGTTCCCGGAAGTAGCTACGGCCATTGATGGGCAACAAGCCCAGGTCAATCTGGAAGCCGCGCAATCTCTCGCTCAAGCCATCAAAGACCAGCGTATCGCCCGCGTGATAAATGCGCACGCCATTGAGCTCAACAACATAGCCCAGATAGCGATACAGACCGTTACTGATCTCTTTGCCAAAACTATACTCCACGGGTGGAAAGCTCAATCCATGCCAGGCAGGCACTGGATAGATGGTGGCTGCGCCAATCTTTATCTCTTCATCGGGCTGCACGCCTTGCAAGCTTTCAGGATCGACGCCTGCTCGTAATAGCTGATCCAGGATCGGGCGTGGGGCCAGAATACGCGGCTTTGTGGGTTGCTTTGCTAATACTTCAAGCGTCGGAATATCTAAATGATCGATATGCTCATGCGTATAAAGTATCAGATCAACCGGGGGACATTCTGCGGCTGTGAAGGGGGGCGGCACAGCCCGATTTTCCATCTCACGTAGAAAAGGATCGATCAGGATCGTCATTCCATCCGCACGGAGTACAAATCCTGCCTGACCCAACCACCAGAGCGCGACCGCTCCCCGCGGTAATGCGGATGTCGTTTGAATTTCTTGTACCGTATTTGTAGGATGCTTCAGCTCCATTGGTAAGTATCTCCTTGAAATAAAGATAGAGTGAAACCATTCGTTGGTTATATGGGAGTAGGTAGAGACGGCATAGATACAGCCGACTGCATTTTATCACGCCTGCATCTGTGACCGTTCTCTCCAGAAGTTGCCTATTTTATAGAGGTACTTTTTTGAGATGGTTGTCAGGTAGGCATATCAATAGTGCCATTGTTATATACTTTCAATGTAAGTTGTTATTGCTAGATATAAATGATTGAAGGAGTATGTTATTCTGTCTACCACTCACTATGTCTATATTGTGCGTTGCAGCGATACTACTTTTTATACGGGCTACACTACCGACGTGACGCGCCGCCTGGCTATGCACAATGCTGGCAAAGGAGCGCGCTATACTCGCGCCCGTCTGCCGGTCGTCCTTATGCACTCCTGGACTTTTCCTACCAAAAGCGAGGCGCTACGCGTTGAATATGCTGTGAAGCAATGGACGCGTGCCCAGAAACTCCGCCTGCTCGCCGCCCCTGAACTTATCCAGCAGCTATCATGGTAGCGCAAGGATAGTGATCTTGAGGTTTTGCATGTCAGATTTACATTCTTCGCGTAGATGGCGTAGAATAGTAGTAGAAGCAGACGGTATAGGGTCTACATCCTTTCGAGTGAAAGCGGGGTGCAGGGGCAGCAGTCCCAGACGGAGCGCGAGGTGTCCTCGCCCCTTCCCTCTTCCACCACCCGGAAGGACGGAGAGCCACGGTATAGCGATGGAACAAAAGCAATGAGCTAAAAATAATGGTATGGGAGCTGTAAAGCAATATGCAGGGAAATACTGATAATCTGATTGGTCGTACCCTTGGCACATGCACGTTGCAAAAGTTGATCGGTCGCGGTGGTATGGGGGCCGTGTATCTGGCACAGCAGGAGCGGCCTTCCCGCAAGGTAGCGGTCAAAATTTTGCGCTCGGATCTGGGCAATCTCGATCAGGTGGAGACACAGGAGTTTCTGGCACGTTTTCGACGTGAAGCCAATGTGATCGCCCGTCTTGAGCATATGAATATTATGCCCCTCTATGAATATGGTGAAGAGGATGGCCTGGCTTATCTGGTGATGCCCTATCTGTCTGGAGGTAGCCTGAGTGCGTTGTTGCAGAGCGAAGGACCTTTGCCCTTACCTCAAGTGATGACTTATATGGATCAGGCGGCGTCCGCGCTGGATTATGCGCATGCGCAGGGCGTCATCCATCGGGATTTGAAGCCAGCTAACTTTTTGTTGCATGCTGATGGCCGCTTGATCCTGACGGATTTTGGAATTGCACGCTTGATTGAAGATACTACACCCGGTATGACCCTGACACAGACTGGTATGCTGCTAGGCACGCCTGATTATATGGCTCCTGAGATGGCGAGCGGCGATCCCGTGGATTATCGTGTTGATATTTATGAATTAGGCGTGGTACTTTTTACCCTCTTGAGTGGTCATGTTCCTTTTAGTGGGGCGCCTCTGACTGTACTCACCAAACATTTGAGTGAACCTCTGCCAGCGCTCCATGCATTGCAAGCGGAGATCCCTGCTGCCGTGGATGCTGTGATTCAGAAAGCTACCGCCAAGCAGCGCGAGATGCGCTATAGTTCTGTCCATGACATGAGCCAGGCCCTGGCCCTGCATGCAGCTCTTACTGCTCCGCGTGATCAACCACCATTGGTACTGCCCGCCTATCAGCAAGAAACAGTACGTGTCCTCCCTCCATCACCACCGCCTCAGCCGCAAGTTTATGCCACGCCAATCCAGAATAATGCCGCGCCCCCGCGCTATCCGACCGCTCCCTCAAACACCGAAACACCTTACTATCCTTATGCCACCCGTGGCCCCATACAGCCGCCCACCAGGAACGAGCCGCGCAGAAGCCCTACAGGCTGGATTATCTTGAGCGGCTTGCTGGTGATTTTGTTGCTTTTTGGTGGTGTTTTTGCTGCCATCAGATTTGAAGGCAATCATTCACAAACAACCGGGGGCCCTTCAACCACTCCATCCGCCACTGCCAATCAGACACCAGCAACCGCTACTCCAGTCAGTACGCCAACGGCAACGGCAACCGCGAAAGCAACCGCAACGGCAACGGCAACCGCGGCTGCTACTCCCTCGGTCACGGCTACAACTGCACCAGCTACTCCTCTCCAAACGGGAACTTTACTCTATCAGGCGACCGCTCCTGGTCCTACCTGCGATACGGGAAGCGCTACGTGGCATACTTATAATACTGTCAGTATTACCTGCCTGACCAACAAAACCCAACTGACCAGCACCGCGCAAAGTCTGGTCTTGCAGGGCCTCTTTCTCACCGCGCTGCCTGATGGAAAAGACTATCCCAGCGATTATGTGCTTGAGGCAGAGTTGCAGCAGAGTTCTGGTTCAACCGGTAAATTTGGGCTGTATTTTCGTAATCAACCAGGTAGCAATCAAAAAGGGACGTATACCTTACTCATCCAACCCGATGGGACCTGGATCGTTTCGGTGTATACTAATGATACAGGTGCCGAGAAGGAGCTTACCAAAGGGACGCTTTCCGATATGCAAGCTACTCTCAAGCTGGCTGTCGTCGTCAAGGGTGGGCAATTTAGCTTTTATGCAAATGGAAAGGCATTTGGCTCCGTGAGCGATACCACTTATGCCAGTGGAACCGCAGGGATTGTGGTTGATCAGGGAGCCAGTATCCTTGCTCGTAACTTTGCACTCTACGCAACGGCCTGAAGTCAGTCCTTGCATCAAACTCTACCTATACTCGTCAATTGGAGAGCAGAAGTGTCTTCATAGAATGCATGTTGATGTTTCTGCATCTCTTTATACTGGAAATCAGGAACTATGACTGTACCTTTTAGTTTTCTTCATCATCTCGCTTGCCCGCGCTGTCAGACAGTATATGATGCTGATACGCAGGCACATCTCTGCCAGTGTGGATCGCCGTTGCTGGTCCACTATGATCTGGAGGCTGCGGGCAAGCAAATGTCAAAAGAGCAGTTGCGGCAACGCGAGCCATCGCTCTGGCGTTATCATGAGTTATTGCCTGTACGTTCGCCCGAACATGTTGTCACCCTGGGTGAAGGGATGACTCCCTTGCTACCATTGCCCCGTATTGGGGCCAGGATGGATCTGCCACAGCTTTATGTCAAGGATGAAGGTACTATCCCTACGGGATCATTTAAGGCGCGTGGAGCTGCTGTGGGTGTCTCGCGGGCGAAAGAGCTGGGCGTCAAGACGCTGGCAATGCCAACCAATGGGAATGCTGGCGGGGCTTGGGCCACATATTCTGCTCGTGCAGGCCTGGCTGCATATATCGTGATGCCAGAGGCGGCTCCCTTGATTACCCGGAACGAATGTGCGATCAGTGGTGCGCATCTCTTCCTGGTCAATGGCCTGATCAGCGATGCCGGTGCGATTGTCGGTCGTGCAGTCAAGCAGTATCAATGGTATGATGCTTCGACCTTGAAAGAGCCTTATCGTATCGAGGGCAAAAAGACGATGGGCTATGAGATTGCTGAACAGTTTGGCTGGCAGGTGCCCGATGTGATTCTCTATCCCACCGGCGGTGGCGTGGGCATTATTGGTATCTATAAAGCGCTGCGCGAGTTGCAGCAACTGGGCTGGATTGGTGAGCATTTGCCACGTCTGGTTGCGGTGCAGGCCGAAGAATGTGCACCAATTGTGAAGGCCTGGCAGGAAGGGAAGGATGTGTCCGAGCCCTGGGCGAATTCGCACACGATTGCCTTTGGCATCAATGTCCCGAAAGCCCTGGGAGACTTCCTTGTCCTGGATGCTATCCGTCAGACCAACGGTTGCGCGCTGTCCATCAGCGATACTGATCTCCTGGCGGCCCAGGCCGATCTGGCGCGTGAGGAAGGACTTTTTGTCTGCCCGGAAGGGGCCGCGACTCTGGTTGCCGCACGTCAGCTTCGTCAATCCGGTTGGATCAAGGCTACTGAACGTGTGGTATTATTGAACACTGGCAGCGGTATCAAATATCCCAATACTGTTCAGGTCTCGGTTCCCGTGCTCCAGCCGCAGGAAGAACTACCCATCTCCTGATCAGCTATCCTTTATTGAGATCCAGTGGCAGGCTGAACCAGAAGGTTGAGCCTGCACCGGGCTGGCTGGTGACACCGAGCTGTCCCTGATGATCCCTGATAATAGCCTTGCAGATATACAGTCCCAGCCCCAGATTAACATGTGAGACACCATCCTGTGCTACCGGCATGATATCTTTAGCGCGATAGAAGCGCTCCCAGATATTTTTCTGTTCCTCTTCATTTAATCCCGGACCCTCATCCTGTACCGCGACGCATGCTGACTCGCCTTCTCTGTACAGGGATACATGAATTGGTTTCTCTAAAGGAGCATATTTCAAGGCATTGCTCAGATAATTGTTCAATACCTGTCCAATCCGATCCGCATCCGCTCGGATGATTGCTTTCTCCTGTATATCCACCTCAAGCTTAATGCAGCGCTGTGGATTGGTCAGGCGGGCGCTCTGGACCGTATCTTGCACGATCTCTGTGAGATTGCAGATTTTCATGGTATAGCTGACACGATTGGTATGAATACGGGAGGCGTCGAGCAGATCATTGATGAGGCGGTGTTGGATCATCGTCTGTTTCTGAGCCTGCTCGAGGCTTCTATAGACTCTCTGTATGATCTGGCGGTCTGGATGCTCCTCATCTAGCAGGGCTGGAAGGTTTTTGAGTTTCCGTTTTGCCAGTTGAATATGCCCCTGCGTGCCAGTGAGCGGCGTTTTTAACTCATGGCTGATCACACTTAAATAGTTTTCAAGCTGCTGATGTGCTTCGCAGATCGTTTTTTCACGCTGAGCTGCCAGACGGAGCGCCTTTTCACGCTGGGCGAACAGGGCCGCGATCAGCAACGCGAAGCCAGCAAACGTGATGAATTGCAGCGTGACATCGAGACTATGCGCCGCGAAGAGCGAGGAGAGGTCAGAAATAAAGAAAGCATCAATCACAATTAACCCCAGGCAAAGCATGAGCAGCGCGGGCAAAAATCCCCAGAGATAGGCGACCAGTGCGATTTGTATCACTAATTGTCCACCAGGCAGAATGATATTGATTGCCATATGCTGCTCAGCCAGGACTAGCAGCACATTCAAAATAGTCAGAAGGATACAGGCAATATACCCAACCCAGGGGCGTCGCAAGAACGTGTACAGCCGTTGGCATTGTGGAAACTGTTCTGGTCTGAGACAGACTTCCTTTGCTTGCCAATTTTGTTGATAGACGCTCTTATTGTACATAAAGATCTCCCGCCGTGTCATGATACTCGTTGATAACCAAAGATAAAAATGGAGGACTGTGCTGTGGCCGTTGGCTGCCGGTTTATTAGCGACTATTGAATCAGATCTCTGGAGCAAACTCTTACGAGTGCATAATACGCGGCAATGCGCAAATCATCTATGAGGCACTGATGGTTCGTTGTCCGTTGTATTGTTTTATTTATGTGTACGACATTATTGTATTTTGCCTATAGATGAGTGTCAACTTACAATGTCCTCACGATTAGAGGCCAGAAGGCGCTTGAGCGTAGTCGCGCACAGATTCTTGATCACATATCATCATAGTACTATCTGGCACTATTGGCGGACCCTCCTCTCACACATAGAATGCCCATCCTTTACGGTGAGGCCCCCTGAATCGTACGAGGGAGAGAGCTCAGCCGCGAGGTGTACTGTCCCCCCGACACAGATGGAGGGGGAATGTTAGCTATGGAGGGGTTCACGTTCAGGTTGCAGGAAAAATTTCTGTATGATGGGGATGAGTATTTTGGCTTGCAAAAAGAAGGTGGCATGATTGCCTTTGAGCATAGGAACTAGCCTGCCGCGTGCCACTTTCGCGAGTAGCAATTCAGCGTCACTAAAAGGCACATCCTCGTCATGAGTGCCATGTACTATCAAGGTCGGGGCCACAATCTGCTCCAGAGGATACTCCTCCATGGCCGCGAAATGCTTTTGGTCGTTCTCATAGCCTGCCTTGCGTAGATGATAGATAGTTCCTGAACAGAGCATTCCCGCCATGATATGTCCAAAGGGCAAGAGACGGATTAGCGGCAGAATACAATAGAGGAAGAGATCAGACACTAATAAATATTCGGTGAGGCGAGCGAGGTGCTGTTGCCAGAATGGCTGTGCTTGCAGGGTTTCTTGTGGGCAATAGCGTCGCACAATCGCGCCAATCATCACCAGATGGCTACAGCGTTCGGGATAGCGTAAGGCAAACTGGAGTGCTGAAGGGCCGCCGCCCGAAAAACCAATCATACCTGCCTGTTCGATTCCCAATGCATCCAGCAAGGCCGCATAGAGATCCGCCTGTTCCTCAGGAGAGGCACCTGAAGTCAGGGGCGTACGCAAATAGCCGGGACGTGAAGGCGAGATCAGCATACATTTGCTGGTATCGAAAAATTGGGAAAACGCGCATCCCTGATCATACCCGCCGGGAGTACCATGTGCATACAGGATAGCTGGCCCCTGGCCCACAACCTGATACTCAACCAGGCCAACCGCTGTTTCAATTATCCTGCCATCCTGCTCGATACGCTGTTGCTCTCCACGCTGCCAGACACGGAATGACTGCCTGGTTCCCAGAAATGCGCTTGTCAGCAATGTCAGACTACCGGACAAGCAGAACAGACGCCAGATTTTAGGCAGAATATCTGCTACGCTCATCTGCTTTACCGTATCAGTGGATGACTGTATTTGCGGAGCCTTTGCAGTGGGCACAAAAAAACGTTTGGGCACAGTTATCAGGTCCTTTGTTGTTTTGTTATAGAAGTTCATTAGAGGGCTGATCATCCTGCCATTATCCCTACATGGCACATGCAGGTAGCAAAACTGCATAAAATGAGATCAGGCATTGAGAATACTGTACCAGAGCCTTTTCTGATTGGCAATAATCTTCGTCTTGTATAGCCCGGTTGGGCGGGTAGCATATTTGTTTTCGCACCTGCGGTGCTCAAACAGATTTTTATTATGTGATGTAGAAAAGGTTCTTCGAACCTTTTCTACATCACATAATAAAAAGGGCGCAGGCGCGTGCGCGCCTGCCAGCCAGGGAGCAGCAAGATCCCGCTGGTATTGGGAGGCTGGCACTCTCTGAGAGCTTCAGGATTGGGTGTTCAGGAAGTGGATAAGTTCGTCGCGTGTCGGTGGATTGGCTCCTGTACGGGTACAATTGATGGCGGCAGCGGCGGCTGCGAAGCGTAAGATAGAGGTTAACTCGTCCTGCTGTAGTTCTGTCAGGGCATCATGGGTCACAAGATTACGATCCGCCAACTGCGTTAATAAGCCAGCGCAAAATGTATCACCCGCGCCAACCGTATCCTTGACCGGGACCGCGAAACCAGGGACGTGAAACAGCTCGCCACCTTGCTTGATTGCTGAAGACCCCTGTGCTCCTCTGGTAACGACTACCAGGGCAGGGCCCTGTTGCAGCAAGGACTGCAGCGCGTCCTCTAGCGAACGATTGGGGAGTAGCCAGGAGAGATCCTCATCGCTCAATTTCAAGACATCGGTCAATGAGATCAAATGCTGGAGTAGCGCACGATAGGCCGGTTCATCCTTGACCAGTGGCGGGCGGAGATTAGGATCGAGCGATAGCAAGGCCTTGCCTTTGAGTTGCTCAAACGTGGCGCGAATCGTGGCTGGAGTCGAGCCGCGTAAGAGGCTAATACAGCCGATATGCAGGATGCGTGTCTCTTCAAATAAAGCGGCAGGCACATCAGCGGGTGTCAGCAATGCATCAGCCGTCCCCTCGCCATAGAAGGTAAAGGCTGGATGGCCGTTTTCCGTTGCCACAAAGGCCAGCGTACTCAAGCCTTCAACCGTCGTCAAATAGCGTGTATCAATCTTATTTTGCTCTATATAGGAGCGTAGAAAGTGTCCGAAATAATCATCGGCCATCTTGCAAGCAAAGGCTGAAGCCTGGCCCAATCGCGCCACACCGACCGCCACATTTAAATGCGAGCCAGCGGGAAACATCTGGAAGCCAGGAATCCCAGCATTCTCAGGCAACGGCAAAAAATCAATCAAGCACTCGCCCATACAAGTAATAAAAGTACGCACCTTCACCAATCCTTTTCTGTTCTATGCTTCCAGATGAGGCCAGAGCCAGCTTGAACCATCCTGTAAGGTCCCATTACTTCCACTACTATATCGCATCGCGAAGAGATCGCCAACCTTGCACAGGTCAGAGCGTGGGTATGTCAGTGTTTATGACGTAGCGAGTTCCTGAATGATATGGATAAGTTCGCGTTGGGCGTGGGCAACATCGCCAGCAAAAATTACTCCTAATGGATTTTTTGGCATGCGGCAAATGATCCTGGTGCCATGATATTTCAATTTCTCATCTGCTTCGGCGATGCGATCACGCAGGCGGCGTGGATCAACTGTCGCGGGTAATTCATATTTGTCGAAGGCCTGTAGTTCTCTTTGAATGGTTGCTCGCATGGTATTAATCGTGGGTATTTCTCGGTTGGCACCCAGTATGCTCATAATGGCATCGGTATAATTGGTCCAGCGGGGATTGCATTCGGCGATATAGAGCGTGGCTTTTTGACCGCGTTGCTTCAGTAACTCCTCTTCCAGTGGGCCAGGTAGCATGATATCGATATTGGCGAGACCACACAGGCTGTTGAATTCAACCTGGCACTTGCGAGCGGTCAGGCGGAGCAGTTGTTCAAAGCAGGCAATGGTCTGATCCTCATATTCCTGCCGTAGTTGCGCGATCAGCGCGTTTTGGGGCTGATAGGTGGTGGTACCGACGCAGGCTTTACTGCCCTCTTTTTGGATCTGCCCATTCCAGCGTAAAGACGCGATTTGTCCCTGCATGATTACCATTGACATGCCCGGCGAATCGGCGAACTCAATATAGCGGCTCAGCACGATACGTGTCTCTTTGCTGATATCCATCGTTGCCAGGAGGTGTTGTTGGGCAGCCGCCAGGGCGGCAGGCCACCTCATATAGTCACTCGTCAGGCTGACATCCCCGTTGGGGACGAGGGTGATGACGGCTCCACGTTGATAGAGCAAGCAGCAACCGTAATTGCCATCGGACTCGGCGGCGCGCAGCATGATGCCCAGTGGATACTGTGTCAGGTTGGTCTCTCTGTATAGTTCTGCGATTTCTTTTAAAAAGTCGCTTGCTTGTTGGATAAGATTTGTGATCGGGGCAATACGATAATCAGGCGCCTGAAAGTCTGGTAGAGCATAATCATCGAGCAGGCAATAAAAGTCGGCTTTGTTCTTGAGAATGGATACCATCTGGCCGGGCAGTCCCCAGCTTTCCGCAGGTAGCATCTGCTGCAGCCAGCTCTCATCTTCGGGTACATTGATGTAGGGAACGATCAGCGCGGCCTGCTCTAGTGACAGGTCCTGTTGATCTCGGATGAGTTCCTCGATTGTCGCGGCCTGCATCTGCTTGCCGAAGAGCTGGCTCTGATAGGCGATCTGCTCCTGAGCAGCGGGTGTATGTTCTGTTACCAGCAGCCGTACATGGTCACATTGCCAGGGAATATGCCCACAGCGTTCGCCGTAATGCGCCTTGATCTTCAGGATTATCTCTGGATTGGAGGCACGCAAGACGCCGCTGCCAATATTGTGAAAGGCGATGCCAAGCTGTCGCGGCAAGGCTGTAGCGAATAACGACGTATCGTTGATCTGTACGCTCAACTGTTCCATATGTGCTCATCCCCTACACTCGGCAAAAATCCCTTGTTGGTAGAGACAATAAATATGCTTATCGTACAATATCCAGATTTTTGATGTCCAGCCCAGCCCGCCCGTGTCTATCATTTCTTCCTGTGCATTATGGCATTACATGTGTAGATAGTTCAAGAGAGGTGAGAAAGAAGTCCCTCGCTTAATGTAACCTCACGGTGAAGATCTCACCTTCACCGTGAGGTTATATCCCGCAACGAAGACCTCACGGTGAAGGTGAGGTCTTTTGTTACATGAAAGGGATGTTGAACGTGAATAAAGGTGTCGACGGTAATCAATATACGTCGTATTCTTTTTTCTACACAATGTTCACTTTTTATATCATTGTATCGCAGGATGAGTCGCGTTACCTGGCAGGGAGGTCGCCTTAATTATAAGGAGATCATGCTATGGGTAAGCAAAATTTTCAATCTGATCGTGATGCTATTTCTTCAACTGGCGCTGTCTCTTTAAACACATCCCCTTACGATTATTCTCAGCGTACGAAATTATTGACGATGCTGGGTGTGTTACTGGTGATGTTCCTCTCTTCACTGGATTCTACTATCGTTTCAACGGCGATGCCGAGTATTATCGCTGACCTGCATGGCTTCGATCGCTATACCTGGGCCTCAACTGCCTATTTGTTGACATCGACGGTAACGGTGCCCATTTATGGCAAGCTTTCTGATCAGCTTGGGCGCAAGCCAGTTTTTATCTTTGGCTTGATCTTATTCCTGCTGGGTTCGGCATTGTCAGGCTTTTCGCAATCCATGGATCAGTTGATAGGCTTTCGGGCTTTCCAGGGCATTGGTGCGGGCGCATTGCTTTCGCTGGCCATCGCGATTGTTGGTGATCTCTTTACGCCGCGTGAACGTGGCAAGTGGCAGGGGGCGACCGGTTCCGTGTTTGGTATCTCGGCCATTGTTGGCCCGCTTGTAGGTGGCTGGCTAACACAATATGTTTCCTGGCATTGGGTCTTTTATGTCAATCTGCCAATTGGCCTGATTGCTTTGCTGGTGCTGATCTTTGTGATGCCGCCGATTGCCGCCAGTAGTAGGCGTACCACGATTGATTATCTGGGCGCGCTCCTCCTGATCCTTGGCTTTGTCCCGCTCTTACTGGCCTTTTCGCTGGGTGGTTCTGATTTTGCCTGGCTCTCGCCGCAAATTATCGCTATGCTAGCCTTTGCGGTAATTTTCTTGCTCGGTTTTGTCTGGTATGAGGCGCGTCTATCCAGCCGTGCTGGCGAGCCAATTCTCGATCCCGTGTTGTTTAAGAATCGCATCTTTTCCATCTCTACCGTGATCACGATGGTGACAAATATGGCGCTCTATGGCAGTGTTTTCTTTGTCCCGCTCTATATGCAGGGCGTGCTGGGACTGACTGCGACGGGTAGTGGCGCGACCCTGACTCCTTTAATGCTGGCCTCGGTCTGTACCAGCATTTTGGCGGGCCAACTTGTCTCGCGTAGCGGGCGTTACAAATGGGCGGTAATTAGCGGCGCAATCCTGGCGCTGCTTGGTCAGGGACTCCTGGTCTTGCTCAACATCCATTCATCCAGCCAACAGGTTTTTGTAGCTATGATCGTGCTGGGGCTCGGGTTAGGTTCCAGTATGTCCCTCTACTCGTTGATTGTGCAGAATGCGCTGCCTACGCGGATCGGACAGGCGTCTGCGGCCCTGATCTTTTTCCGCTCGATTGGTGGCACATTGGCATTGGGCTTGATGGGCTCGGTTTTAAATGCTACCTATCTGCCATCTTTTTCGCAGCATATCCCCGCCGCTGCTCGTACGGTATTACCCGCTAATCTGGCTCCCTTCAATAATCCAGAGGTATTACTATCAACAGATGCGTTGTCGAAGGCGGAAGGACTGTTTGCGAGTCAGGGACCACAGGGTCAGGACCTCTTTAATCAGATCATTACGGCCGTAAAAGGGGGTTTAATCCAGGGTATTCACAATGGATTTATGATCAGCCTGATCCTGCTCATCGTTGGTCTGGTACTGGTTTTCTGGTTGCCTGAGATCCCTTTGTGGGGGGAGCACGCCAGGCTGTTGAAAGAGGTTTCGCCCATGAATGATGCTACATCTGATCTGTCCTCAACGCGTTCATCCTTTATCAAACAACGGGATGGATCTTCTCAGCAGGAGAACCGGGAGAATTTCAATGCGGGATGATCACCTACAATTGGTGGCGCAGATGAAGGCGGTAACTGTGTCGCGTGAATATGGGAGTGGTGGTGGTGAGATCGCGGCACGTCTGGCGCAACGACTAAACTGGACGCTCTTTGATCATGCGGTTGTGCAGCAGGTAGCTCACAAGCTTGGTATCAGCCTGTCCGAGGCGGAGGAGCATGATGAAAATGAGGAGAGTCTGGGTGATGCGTTACTGCGAGCCTGCCAGTTGATTCAACCAACCATGTCGGCGACGATACCAGGCATTCCGCAGGGTATGGATGACAAGATCTATCGTACCGCTTTCAGGCAGGTGATCGCCGCAGCTTTTGCTGCCGGCCATGTTGTGATTGTGGGACGTGGAGCACAGTTCTTGTTGGCCTCCCAGCGCGATGTACTGCATGTCCGTATTATCTGTCCGTTCGAGCAGCGTGTGATCTATGTCATGCGCCGCGAACAACTTTCCCGCAGTGATGCTGTGGATCGCATTCATTATATCGAGCAAGGGCGCAAGCGTGCTGTGCAACATCAATATCATCAAGACCTCAGTAATCCTTTGCTGTATGATTTCACCGTCAATACCCATGTTCTGACGCTGGAGCGTGCGGTTGATCTTCTCCAATTCGCACTGTTGAGCAAGGCTGAACGCCTGTCAGTACCAGACGACCAGCTTGGACCGGGGATGAATGTCACTCCTTATCTCCAGGAATTGAAAGATTTCCCTTTCCCGCCATAGTCGCCAACTGACATGCTCAGTTTTAATGGTTCGTGCTCGTGCTCGTGCTCGTGCTCGTGCTCGTGTAAGGGTTGATATTGATGCTGGCGAGTTGTTCTATCTGGTTACACAACTGGATGGCCCCGGGTTGATATACATGTGTTTTTGGATCAGTATGACCATTCAAGGCATAAGTGCTTTGCTGAACGAGATCATTGCGTAGCGTCTGAGCCGCCAGCAATTTCTTGTTACTGAGATTGGATAGTTGCTGGATATCTTGCTGGATATTTTTTAGCCACACATGGATCATAGCGAGTTGTGTATGTATCTCGCCCGCTTGCTTTATTTGTGTAGCGGTCGCACCTGGAGCCTGGACAATGCCGCTGAGATGGTTGCCAATATGCGTAACATGCCCTTCCGCTAATGGGGATTGGTTACAGTCGAGCAGGCTGACCCGGGTTGTAGAGCCAATTGTAGGATGATCGGGCATGGTGGGCAGGCGCGTATTTGTGTTTTCCCTTTGTGCGCAAGGACCATCCAGATAGTAGAGTATGTTGGTTAAATCCTGGCGTGTGATGCCATTGTTCTGTTGATCTTTGATGTGCACGGCTGTCTTTTGCAGTTGTTCAATGTCAGTGAGGAACCAGTAATCGATGCCGCCTGCTAATCCCACTTTGTTGAGCGAGGGTTCGTTGGCAAGCAGATGACGCAGATGATCAAGCTGGCTCTTATGATCACTCTTTGAGGCATCTTGAGGAATAGTCCCGCTATAGCGCCAGTAGGTAGTATCCGGTGTGGGTGTGGAAGGAGGGGGATTGATGCTTTCTTCGGTAATCAGTATTTTGCTTTTAGTAGCCAGCAAGTTACTGCGTTGTGGATCTTGATAGGTAACTGTTGCCGTTCCTCCTGTGAGATGGAGAGGGCCCAGGAGAATAACAGGATCTTCTGGTTGGTTATCCTCAAGCCAGGCATAGTATGTATTGCCTTCCGCTGGTCGTGGCAGATTTTGCAGTTGTACTTTGATCCCATCACTCAGACCGAGATTGTCCGCTGCGTCGGGTTGACGGGTACTGAAAAATGAAACCTGTCCTACCGTTGTGCCTGATGAAATGGTGTTGGGAGTAGCGTTGCCGGGTATAAGGTTGCTGAATCTTTCCAATAGTACGAAACAGATAAGCAGCACAGCCGCGCTGGTAACCAATAGAGACCAGCGTCGTGCAGGTTGATGTTTGGGAGCGTGACGGTTCGCCTGAATGGGAGGTATTGTATAGATGGATGATGAGACTGGTGTGGTGGGTGGATTTAACTGCGGTTGTGTAGGCGCAACGACCGTTGGAGCTGATCCAGATGGCAACCAGTCGGGGGTAAAGTGTGGCTGTGTTTCATAATTATATTGAGGTGCAACAACAGCCTCGACTGGCTGTACTGATGTTCTCGTTTTGCTTTCAGGTTGTTTAGGGAACTCATTCAATGAAGGAGGAATGTGCACATCGTGATTTGGTTTCTCCTTCGGTCCTGGATCTGGCTGTGGGAGCAGGGTACGTTCTTCAAGGAGCGTGGATCGTAATTGGTCTGGGATGGGTACCTGAAAAGCCTGGGCCAGCGCAATTGTCAGCGAAGCTGCTTTCGTGAAGCGTTGGCCGGGTTCTTTCGCGAGACAATGCTTGATCACATCATCCAGCGCCGCTGGCATACGTTGATTGATCAGGCTGGGTGGGGGAGGAGTTGCCCGCACATGTTGCAGCATAATGGCATAATAGGTCTCGCCCCGAAACGGTGGTGTCCCTGTGCAGATCTCGTAGAGGACGATTCCAAGGGAATAGATATCGCTGCTAGCACTGCCGGTCTGCCCCTGTACTAATTCGGGTGAAATATACAATGGTGTCCCCAGAGATGTTCCAGTCGTAGTTAATGCTTCCGCCCCCACCATCTTCATGATACCAAAATCGGTCAAAATCGGCTCACCCATTGGATTTTGACTGGTGTTGCGATGATCCAACAAAATATTAGCGGGCTTGATATCCCGATGAATAATCCCATTCTGATGTGCATAGTCAATGGCCTGACTGATCGATGCCAGGAGATTGACAATCTCTACTGGCGAAGGAAACTGACCGATGCGCGCTGTTTGACGAATATAATCCGCCAGTGTCTGTCCCTCGATATAATCCATCACCATATAGGCAAGGGCATCCTCCTGATCGGGTGTGGAGACATGAATATCGTGGATCTGCACAATATTGCTATGACGTAGCGATGCGATAGCCTGACCCTCACGCAGGAAACGACTCATAAAGTCGGGAGTGGTACGCAGATCGGCATGCAAGATTTTGATTGCCACAAAGCGCATTAGCTGAGGATCAAACGCCTTCCACACCTCAGCCATACCTCCCTGCCCCAGGCGTTCATGCAAGATATATTTCCCCAGTTGCTTTGGCTCTTCTCTATCCATGGGACATTCCTCATTCTGTGCAAATACGAAATGTTCAAAACCTCATAGCAATGCAATACGCTATTTCATATTACACGTTCATGCTAGAGATGTCAAAGGGCAAAATGACCTATATTAGGATGTGAAACACGTGTTGCGCACAGGATAAACGCCCAGGGCTATCTTTTTTGGTGTTCGCCTTTGGCATGTGTTTGAAGCAAATGAGCGCGTTAGAGGAGCGCCAGGGAAATGGATTTTGCCATGGCCTGGGTGCGGCTCTGGACGCCAAGTTTGCTACAAATGTTAGAGACATGCTTTTTGACGGTGCCTTCACTGATGATAAGGGATTGAGCGATCTCGCGATTGGAGGCCCCTCGCAAGAGTTGTTGCAGAACATCCCGTTCGCGGCGGGTGAGCGGCTCTAAGAGCGTATCATCCTCCGCTTCCTCGGCTGATCGAATAGCCATACTAGATTTCTGCAGGATGGCCCGGTCGGGATCAAGCAGTATCAGGGAGGTGTGCGGCGTGGTGACATAGTCGAGCGGTGGCGTGATAGTCTGTTCGGGTACAGCGATAAAGTCGATCCAATGAGTTGTTGTCTGCTTGCGTTGGCTGGCTGTTTTGACTTCATCTGCACTGATTTTCAGGTCGAGTAAACGTTTGACATTCTCGCTATCCGCCACCTGTGTGGCGTGATAAATGGCGCTAACCAATTGTCCCTGGACTTCATACCAGCGGCTGGCGCGGCGGTGTAGATCGCGCACGAGCGTAGCCTGCGTACGTTGGAGACGATGGCGTAATGCCTCGGCAAAGAGCGTATGATAGCGATAGCACTGACCCTCTTCATCCAGCGGGACAATAAAGAGATTCAATTGCTCGATTGTTTCCAGGAGCAATTGACTATTATCCTGCTCACGAAGTGCATCGCAGAGCGGCGCCTGCAAACGTTCCAAAATTGAGGTTTGTAACAAGAACTGCTGTATCTCTGGTGTTTGTTTAAGCAAGACCTCTTCGATCAAGTATTCTTGTAGATAGCGATTTTTGGTAAATGTGGTACCCTCACCCTCATTGAGATGGCGCGCGGCAAGCTGAATGCCAGCGATCCAGCCTTCAGTCTGTGCGGTAAGCTGGATGTATTCTTTCTGAGCGGTGGCGGCATCATGTTGTTTGGTCAGCAGGAATTCAGTCTCGCTGGCGTTAAAGCGTAAATCGGCATGCCGCAACTCGGTCAGGACACCCTCTACCCGCAGGCGTGCCAGGGGCAGTGGTGGATCTGTGCGACCCGCCAGGACCAGATGGAGGCGTGCCGGAAGATGATCCAGCAGAAAGGTCAGTTCTTGTTGCAATTCATCTGCCTGGATGGTGTGATAGTTATCAAGTAGCAATACTATGTCTCGTGTGAGTTGTTGGCAGGCGTTGAGCAATGTTTTGATGACATAGAGCATGCCGGTCGTTTTAATGCGAGAAGCGTGTAGTAAGGCCAATGCTGAAGCAGCCAGGCCAGGCTGAGCCATGTTCAGGGCGGTCAGGATATGGGTCCAGAATACGCGAGGATCATTATCTAGTATGTCTAGCGAGACCCAGGCGTGTGCTGCGTTGGAGGTGCGACCCTGTTGCTGACACCAACTGCTCAGCAGGCTGGTCTTACCATAACCAGCGGACGCCGAGAGGATAACCAGCTTACTCTGTGTGCCTGCTGTCATGCGTGCATATAAATGAGGACGTGGGATAGTTGCGGCTGTGACCGGGATAATGAATTTTTCTGCCAATAATGGCTCAGACAAAGAATGCAGGGTGTTCTGCGTGATCTGTCCCTGTGACGCTTGCAGGCTCAGTATATCGTTGTCAGCTTTCTGCCCCAGCATGGTCGCAGCCTCAATCAAGCGCTGCAATGTTATTTCGGCTGGACGGCCCAGATAGGCTTTATAGATGCGCCCGGCGGGTTTGCGATAGGCATACCAGTACCAGCCATTGCGTTGGCGCTCATGGCGTACCGTCATCGTCGCACCATCTTGTCTGAATGAAAAAGACTTATTCTGCTCATCAGCCAGCCAGCGAAACCACTCATGTGAAGCTACAGCGATAGAGCGAGTCTCCTCGGATGCTTGATCCGAGAGCCATAAATATGTGTCAACAACGACTGGAATATTTCTACGAACCATGTACTGAGATCCTTTTCTGCGTCTTCTGCGTCGAAATGAAAAGTGTGTATCTGGTATTGTACTGAATTACCTGGAGTAATACATCGGCGAAAAAGCGTATGTTTTTGTGTTATAGAAGAGGTCTTATAGAGCGAGGTTACCAGGTATATAGGTTATTTTACCTACGCATAGCTTTGATTGGCGCCTGTAAATAAGCGTTGCGTCAGGTGAGTCCATGTTCAAGCGCATAACGAGTGGCTGCGCTACGCGAACTGACCTCTAGCTTGTGATAAATCGTGCGTAAGTGCGTCTGTACGGTGCGCGGGCTGATGATGAGTTGGGCAGCGATTTGCGTATCTGGCAGGCCACTGGCGAGAAGTTGGAGCACTTCTTTTTCGCGTCCTGTGAGGACCGGTGGCTTCTCTAACGGCTTCTCATTCACGACGACATCTGTGGAGGGAGGTGTTTGGGCTGGCATTGAGGCAGTTTTCGCGTCATAAAAGCGCAGTATCTGTTCCAAAGACATCTCTCTACCAGCCTGCCAGGCAGCATTAAATTGGGTTATATCCAGTTGTTGACGTGCGCTTGCCAGTGAGTGTTGGTAGAGTTGGTCTTCGATGGGAGGTATAGGGGCACCGATCTCTTCACGCAATGTCGTCGCGGCCCCCCATAGTTGAACAGCGCGTGCGGCCGCGTTCTGGTTCACGATCACCTCTCCCAGGCGTTCCAGGCAGGATGGAATAAACCAACGGTCGCCGGTACGCTGGCAGAGTATCAGGCTCTCCTCGATTAATTGACTCGCCTTTTTGAAATCATGCTGGTGAATAGCTAGCAGACCGAAATCTGCCAGCAAATAGGCTCTGGTCAAACCGCTACGCATCTCGCTTTGCATTGCCAGAGACTCATCCAGCAACCTCTGTGCGCTGGCGTAGTCACCTTCATAAAGAGCCAGTAATCCCATAAGATGCAAGGCTTCGGCAATATAGCGTGGATCGCCAATTTTCTTTGCTACCCGTACGCTCTCTTCTATCAATGTACGGGCCTGCGCATTTTGGCCCTCGTTGAGCGCTACCAGGCCAAGCTGTGTCAGGCGTGAGGATAATGTCCAGTGATCGCCCATCTCACGTGTCAGCGTTAGACTCTCCCCCATCAAGCTATGCGCCGTAGCGTAGTGCCCCTGATGGGCTGCCAGATGGCCCTGTATACTGAATACAGCAGCGATCATGACACGGTTATCCAACTGCTGAAAGAGGTCCATACTCTCAGCCAGAGATTGTTGGGCGTCGGCGAATTTACCCTGGGTAAATTCGATACAGCCAAGGGTAAACAGACGAGTCGCCATCCCTTCATCGTCGCCTGCTTCATAGGCAATGGTGCTACTCCCCTCCGTTGTGAGTGAGGTTGGCAGCGGCTGCCATTGATCATAAAAAGGAGCATTGGTATTAAATTTCTTTAAATAATGCACGACCTTATGCTGGTTGCCCAATTCTTTTGAGACAATCAGGCATTCCTCTAACAGGAAATCAGCAGTAGCATAGTCGCCTTGATAGAGGGTCACGATGGCTAAAGGCAGGAGTACCAGCATAATGCCTACCCGGTCCCCCACCTCACGATGAAGTGTCAGGCTGCCCTGAAACAGTTCGCAGGCGCGGGGATAATCACCCTGATTAGCGGCGATCTGTCCCAGACTATCCAGGCAATAGGCGCTACTACGCTTATCCTCCAGTTGTTGCGCAATACTGAGCCGTTCCTCAAAGAAGGCCCGGGCTTCGCTCAAAAAGCCCTGTGCAAAGGCTTCATCGCCCAATGTGCCCAGCGCATCGGCGATCCCATAGAGATCCTGCTGCTGGCGTGCCAGTTGCAGGCTTTGTTCAAACAGTGCATGCGCCTCGACCGGAGTCGTGCGCGCGTAGGCCGTGCCCAATCTATTGAGGGTTGCCACAATGCCCGCTTGATCGTCTATCGCCTGGTAGAGTGCCAGACTCTCTTGCAAGAGTTCGATGCTACGTTGATAGTGCCCCTGGCTATCAGCGAGAGTTGCGGTTGCGAAGCAGGCTTTGGCGCGGATAGGGATCTCAATCTGGTCCTGCTTGCTCTGGCGCAACGCTTTTTCCGCCCATTGATAGCCTTCACGGTGGCGATTGCGAATTCGCCAGAAGCGCCATAATCCTCCACAGAAACGCAGTGCGGCTGCTCGTGCGGGCAATTCTGGCTGCTCAATCAGCCAGCCCAATGCTCCACGCAGATTGTCATAATCCTCTTCCAGCCGCTGGAGCCAGAGGGCCTGTTCTCCCTTTCTTAATTGTGGCTCGGCCCTTTCTACCAGGGCCAGATAATACATGGCATATGCCTGTCGTACCTGTGTATCCTCGCCCTCCGTGCGTAAACACTCTTCTCCATATTCTCGAATAGTTTCAAGCATGCGCAGGCGGAGCGAACCATCTATTTGTTCTGCTTGTTGTAATAAACTCTTATCGATCAAGGAGCTAATGACGTCTAATGCCTGTACATCCGTTCCGAACAGTGTGGCGCAGAGTTCTTCTGCTGCCTCTAACGTACAGCCGCGGATAAAGACGGAGAGGGCTCGAAAGACTTTTTGTTCCTGGGTTGTGAGCAGCTCGTAGCTCCAGGTGAGCGCATCGCGCAGCGTCTGCTGGCGTGTCGGGAGATCACGGGGGCCGCCGGTCAGAACTTGCAGCCGATGTTCCAGGCGTGTCAGTAGCATCTGTGGAGGCAGATGTTTGATGCGGGCCGCAGCCAGCTCTAGCGCCAGCGGCAAACCATCCAATTGGATGCAAATCTCGGCGATGATAGCGGCATTGGTTGGCGTGAGCGCAAAATCAGCCTTCATCGCGGTTGCGCGTTGGGTAAAAAGGGCAATGGCTGGATAATGCAGGAGGGTCTCATTATCAGGCAACTGTTGCAGATCGGGCAAGGCCAGGGGCGGCACTATCAGCTCATATTCTCCCCGTAGATGGAGCACCTCGCGGCTGGTAACCAGCAACTTGAGCTGTGGACAGGATGACAAAAGATCGGCCAGCAAGGGGCTGGCAGTCATAAGCTGTTCAAAATTATCCAGTACAAGCAGGATCTGTTTGGAGTGCAAATAGGCTTTGACACGCGCCAGTAGTGGTTCTTCACCAGCTTCCATAAAGCCCAGTTCTTGAGCAATTGTTGGTACAACCAGGGCGTGATCAGTGATGGGGCCTAAAGAAACGAAGAAGATACCATCAAGGAAATCTTCTCTCAGAATTTGCGCACTCTCCAGTGCCAACCGTGTCTTGCCTACTCCACCCGGACCAGTAATCGTCAGCAGGCGTGTCGTCTCGTGCAGTAAGGTACAGGCGGTCTCAATCTCCTGCTCACGCCCAATCAAGACGGTAGGCAGCGCGGGAATATTCCCTGTCAGCGTGCCTGGCACTGTTCCTGGGATCGGTGTAGTCGCCCCATGTGTGCTCAGATGGACCTGCTGTTGCGTCAATTCAGCCGCGACGCTTTGCAGGCGTTCCAGCGACAATGTTTCTGATTTGCCCAGATACGCATGCAAAAGTTTTCCCTGACGCCGGCAATACGCCTTCCAGTACCAGCCGCCGCGTTGATTGCTTATCTGCTCTTTGCGAGCCGTAAAACTGCCTGCTGCGCTGCTGAATGCAAACGTTGTTGCCGTCATAAGCCAGGAATACCAGTCCGCTGAATCTACTGCCAGATGATACTCTTGATCTTGTTCTCGATAGGAGAGGATATTAGTCCGTACGGTGGGCGTTGAGCGTGCCATTGCTCCTCATTCTAAATTTAAAGAATAGGTTATCTCAGTAAAAGTTCCACAACACCAACGTTGGTGTCAATAAGTAAGTTCGGTAACTTTTGGTGCCTCATTCTGCCAGACCGCTTCTATCCTTGCGTACTCCATGCTTTACGATAAAGGTGCAGACAATCCCACAATCAGAGATCCTTTAGCAGGTTACCTAACCATAGTATACAATAGATCCTTTTCTATCACCACACTATTTCCGGTAAAAATGAACCATCTATGGCTAAACACGCCTGCAACCGAACTTTCCACTGCCTGTTTGCTCCTGGGACTTTTTGTTTTTTGTGGCCTGTTAGGTAACCGGGCGGTACTTGAAACGGATCAGGTTAAGTATGAGAAGGTAAAAAAAGAAGAGAAAATAAACCAGGTAAATACAACTTTCGTCATCTTTAAAAAAACGGTTCTGAGATTAAACTTCATCTATGAAAACGTTACCGAAACCGCTAACGGTATCGAAAACGGTAGGGTTTTCAACAGTGGTTGCTTCATCGCAAGAAGCAGGATCTGTATTCCGTAAATCTGTTGAAGAAGGACTTTGATGGCTGGAAAGATCACCATACAAGATATCGCGCAAATGGCAGGTGTGAGCAAAACGACCGTGTCTCGGGTGCTCAATCATCGACCGGACGTCAACCCTGAGACGCGCGAACGTATCTTACACATTATGGACGAGCAGGGGTTTTTTCCTAGCCTTGCTGCAGCCGGGCTTGCTGGCGGGCGCAGTCGCTTGATTGGTGCACTCGTTTCTGTCTCACATTGGCCACTCATTCCAGAAATCATGCGTGGTATTGCGGAAGTGGTAGACCAGACTCCGTACGAACTCGTTCTGTATAGCAGTAATGCTGGCAATGATGCGAAGAACTATGGTGAAGTAATTGACCGTATCCAGGCAACCAAACTCACCGCTGGCCTGCTGGCGATTTATCCAGGGCAGGCCACACCGCATCTGGCCGATTTATGTCGGCAAGGCTTTCCAGTGGTGATGTTTGATGACCAGGGAGTGCCGCCGGATGATGTTTCCTGGGTTGGTGCAGACCAACGTACAGGAGCTTATCAGGCAACGCGCCATTTACTTCAGCAAGGTCATCGGCGCATTGCGCATATCCAGGGGCCCTTGAAATATCAAGTGTCATTGGATCGCTATCAGGGATATTGCGATGCCCTGGCCGAAGAGCAGGTCGAGATTGAGCCGGAGTTTGTTCTGCAAGGAGACTTTACCACTCCTGGCGGAAAGGAGTGTGCAAGTCAATTTTTTGCGCAGATAGGATGTCGTCCTACCGCGATCTTTGCCAGCAATGACTTAATGGCCTATGGCGCATTGTCAGCTGTCGTTGAAAGCGGCTTACGGGTTCCTGAAGATGTCGCGGTTGTTGGCTTTGATGATATTTCATTTTCGGTTCATTCGCAACCACCGTTGACCACCGTCAGGCAGCCATTGTATGAAATGGGCAAGCGTTCGATTGAAGTGCTCTTGAGCATGATTGATCCACCCGAGCCACAAACTCGGCCCTGGAATCATAAATCGGCGCCGAGAATACAGGGAGTAAATGCGCTCCCTGTGGCACCTGTACATGTCAGACTGGCGACCAATCTGGTTATGCGTGCCTCGTCTGGCTGTGCCCCTTCCCCCACTCATACCTATGGCAGCGTAGGAGTGGATCAGGCGCAATAGCATGGTTGCATTGCCTGATACCGGGTATCTCGTTCGAGATAGTTCTTATTAATCATTGGAGATTTGAATTTTCCATTGCTAGGAGGTTTGTATGACTTTCCTTAAACAGGAGTCTTACACCAGGAATCATCGTCGTTCCGGCAAGCATATTGGGTTGCTGACTCTGTCAGCGTTGCTTGCCCTGATGGTATTATTGTCCGCCTGTGGTGGCACTACCAACACGGATACAGGGACAAATAGCGCCAAGAAAAGTATTCTCACTGTCAACCAGGCCCCAAAGGGTGACAATCCAAATAACTTTAACCCTCTCGTCAATAACCAGACATCGGCTTATGGAACACAGGGTTTCTTGTATGAGACACTGCTTTACACAAACCGCTATACTGGAAAGCCACAGGGTTGGCTAGCTGACTCCTGGACCCAGTCTGATGACCTGAAGACCCTGACCTTCCACATTCGCCCGAATGTCAAATGGTCTGATGGCAAAGATTTTACCGCCAATGATGTGGCCTTCACCTTTAACGAGCTGAAGACCTATCCTGATGTGGACCTGAGTAGCCTGTGGTTGAACTATATCCAGGATGTGACTGCGACAAATGATAGCACAGTAACATTCCACTTCAAGACAACATCGACCACCACACTCTGGTATATTGGATCTCAGACCTTCATCGTTCCACAGCATATCTGGTCGACGATCAGTGGCGATCCTGCTAAATACACTAATACCAATCCAGTTGTGACCGGACCTTTTGTCCTGAGTAAATTCTCTGCTGCGCAGATCACGTATGACAAGAATCCTAAAGCCTGGACTGCCAGTCAGGATAAGGTTGATGAGATTCGCGTTCCTGCTATTGCCGACAACGCTACAGCTACTTTGGAGCTGGCTAAAGGTGATCTCGACTGGTTGGGTGTCGCGTGGGATCCTAAATTCGATACCAGTTATACCAAGAAAGATCCTGCTCACAACCACTACTGGTTTACTCCTAGCAACACCGTTATGCTCTATCTGAACACTGCGAAAGCACCGTTCAACGATGTGAATGTTCGTAAAGCTATCAGCGATGCTATTGACCGCCAGGAACTGCAGGCTAAAGCTACTCCTTATGCTCCTCCTGCCAATCCAACCGGTCTGGTCTTGCCAGCTGGCAAGGCACAATTGACTCCTGCCTATGCCAATGCAACCTTTACTAAGGACACGGCTACCGCTCAGTCCCTGCTGGCCCAGGCTGGTTATACCAAAGGGAGCGATGGTTTCGTCCATGACAAGTCCGGCAAGAAACTCTCGATGACCTTGATCGATGTGACTGGCTGGAATGACTGGGTTTCCGATACGCAGTTGATTGTCGCCGACCTGAAAGCTATCGGTATCGATGCTTCACAGAGCTCACTTTCACAGACTGCTTATCAGACTGACCTGCAAACAGGTAACTATGATGCAGGTGTGAGCTGGACAGACTCTGGCCCTACCCCTTACTACGCTTACTCTGACCTGTTGGATAGCAGCAAAACTGCCCCAATTGGCAAGGTTGCACCAACCAACTGGGAGCGTTGGAGTGATCCTACAACTGATACGTTGTTGAAGCAGTACAACTCTTCCAAAGATCCTGCCGTACAGCAGCGGGCTCTGGATGGCCTGGAGAAGATCATGGTTGAGCAATTGCCTTCCATTCCTCTGAGCTACAATCCATACTGGTATGAGTACACCTCAAACCACTTCACCGGCTGGCCTGCTCAGGACAATTCCTTTGCCTTTGGTTACTCTGGTAACTATCCTGACGATGAGTATGTTGTTCTGCATCTGACACCAGTGAAGTAGTCTCTGTTCACTCTGGTCTGTTCCTCCACTTCTCCCATTGCAGGAAGAGGTGGAGGACTCCCCACATTTTTTCGACTCGGCTGCTTGTGTATTCCAGTCGTGTGCTGCTATCAAAAAATACTGTAAAAAAGAAATTATAAAGGAGGGGTGACATGCGCCGTATGATCAGCCGTTTGGGCTTCTATGTGGTTGCATTGTGGGCCTCCGTAACGCTCAATTTCATCATTCCACGTTTGATGCCAGGGAGCCCGATTGAGGCATATCTGGTGAAAATGCAAGGGCAGAACGTAAGCCTGCATACGATTGATGCGTTACGAGCGCAGTTTGGTCTGAGCAATGCGCCGATCTTTGTACAATATTTGCAATATCTCGGCAATTTGTTACATGGAGATCTGGGTATCTCTATCTCTAATTATCCCTACTCTGTCTGGGAGGTGCTCTCAAGCCATATTCCATGGACTATTGGCCTGGTTGGTATCTCCGTCGTTTTGAGCTTTGCTATCGGGACATTGATTGGAATTGTCATTGCATGGCGACGTGGGGGCGCGTTGGATTCAACCGTTCCACCCATCTTGACCTTCATCTCATCAATTCCTTATTTCTGGATGGCCCTGGCTCTGCTGTATTTCTGTGGTTTCCTGCATAGCTGGTTCCCCATCAGCGGTGGCTATGATATCAACAACGTTGATCCAGGTTTCTCTTTTGACTTTCTGATGAGTGCGTTGCACTACGGAACCTTACCGGCTGTGACGATTATTCTGGGTTCGCTCTCCGGCTGGGTGCTGGTGATGCGTAATACGATGGTAACAACCCTTTCAGAAGATTATGTATTGATGGCGCAGGCCAAGGGTCTGTCGTATCGTCGGGTGATCATGACCTATGCCGCACGGAATGCGATTTTACCCAGTATTACCAGCTTCTCGATCTCGTTGGCCCAGGTCGTGGGTGGTTCACTGCTGACGGAAATGGTGTTCAACTATCCTGGCATTGGTTATGTGTTTTATAATGCCGTAAATAATCTGGATTATAGCCTGGTTGAAGGTTGTTTCTTAATAATCGCCCTGGCTGTGCTGGCTGCCAACCTGATTGCCGATGTCGTTTATAACTTGCTTGATCCACGAGTACGGCAAGGGGAGGCATAAATAATGGCAACTGCTCTGCAACCTGTTACTCCCGAGCAGCAAAATCCTGTGGCGGGAATTACTATCGTGCACAATATATTGAAATGGTTGACCTCGAACTGGAAAATGACGACGGGCACTTGCATCCTGGTCTTTTTCATCTTGATGGCAATCTTCGGTCCCTTATTAGCGCATATGTCTCCGACCGCTTTTTCCAATGATCTATTTCAGCCACCTTCGGCTGCGCACTGGTTAGGCACCACTTCCAAGGGCGAGGACATCTTCGCACAACTGGTGTATGGGGCGCGTATCTCACTGCTGGTTGGCTTTATCGCCGCCATTGGTTCGACGATCCTCCAAATCCTGTTTGGATTACTCTCTGGTTACTTTGGTGGGCTGGTAGATAATATCCTCTCATTTGTGATCAATGTCTTCCTGATCTTGCCTGGCCTTCCGCTGGGTATCGCGATTGCATCTTTCGCGCCTAATAATATCAAAGGTCCTATCCTGATTACCATCCTGTTGACGTTCACCTCCTGGAGTTATGGAGCGCGGGTGCTGCGAGCACAGACGCTCTCAATGCGCTCACGAGACTTTGTAGAGTCTGCGCGTTCCTCGGGTGAGTGGCCGTTGCGCATTATCTTCTTTGAGATTTTGCCCAATATTATTTCAGTGGTCGCTTCGAGCTTCGTGGGCACCTTCGTCTATACTATTGGCGCTGATGTGGCCTTTGAATTCCTGGGCCTGGGAAATGTATCCCAGTCGACCTGGGGGACGATGCTCTTCTGGGCTCAGAGTCAGCAGGCCATGCTGGCAGGCGGCTGGTGGTGGTTCATTCCCCCTGGCGTCTGTGTGAGCTTGTTGTGCGCAGGATTGGCCTTTTTGAATAACGGTATTGATGAAGTGGCAAATCCTCGTTTGCGCGTGGAATCCAAACGGAAGCTTGCGCGTCGTAAGAAGGAAGTGGTGGCATAATGGTAGCTCCTCATACGGAGACGTTGCTGGACGTGCGGCACGTCAACGTTGATTATCTGGCAGGCAGTGGGGCCGTGCATGCGGTGCGCGATGTCAGCTTTCAGCTGAAACGTGGTGAGATCATGGGCCTGGCGGGCGAAAGTGGCAGCGGCAAATCGACGCTGGCCTTTGCGATTGCACGTTTGCTTCGCCCACCTGCCGAAATTATCGGCGGACAGGTTCTCTACTATCCCGATGCCGCTAGAACTGGCCAGTTCACATCCTTGATGCAAAAAGTAAAATTAAAGGATGCATCCCATCAGGCAAAGAATGCAACGGAGATAGTGCCGGAAGATGGCATCAATGTCTTTGGTTTGACCCCCACCCAGTTACGTCTCTTCCGCTGGAATGAGCTCTCGGTGGTCTTCCAGAGCGCCATGAATGCGTTGAATCCGGTGATGAATATCGGCAAGCAGATTATGGATGTCCTGGCGGCGCATCAGCCTGAGAAAAGTGCTAAGGAGCGCCACGAACGCGCCCAGGACCTTTTGAAGATGGTTGGTATCGCCCCTGATCGCTTAAGCAGCTATCCCCATGAGTTGAGTGGTGGGATGCGGCAGAGGGTGACCATTGCGATTGCGCTGGCCCTTCAGCCGGATCTGATCATCATGGATGAGCCGACAACCGCTTTGGATGTGGTGGTGCAGCGCGAGATTCTCGATCTAATCAGCTCATTATGTAAAGAAACAGGCACGGCTTTGATCTTCATCACCCACGACCTCTCGCTCCTGTTGGAGCTGGTTGACCGGGTGGCTGTGATGTATGCTGGAAAATTGATTGAAGTGGCGGGACGTAATGCGTTCTATCAACATCCACGGCATCCCTATAGCTATGGCCTGATGCACTCTTTCCCTACCTTGCATGGTCCACGCATCAAGATGATTGGTATCCCTGGCACTCCCCCGGATTTGCGGAATGTGCCTGCTGGATGTCCTTTTGCCCAGCGTTGTCCCATGGCCTTTGATGCCTGCCGGAAGATAGTGCCGGAATTGCGTACGATTGTGGCCGATATTCCAGAGCAAGTTGCCGCTTGCCATCTCTATGATCCGACCATAATTGGGAGTAGGAATATTCCCCAGCCTGCTGACCTGGCAAAGGGATTCGAGGTGAAACCAGAAAGGAGTGTTGTTCGATGAACAATTTCATGGATCATGAGCAACAGCCGGTGCTAGAAGCAGTGCATCTGCATAAAGAATTTCCGATCAATCAAATGAAGCTTGGTAGCCGTTCCGCCTCAGTGCATGCGGTAGAGGATACGACGCTGGCACTCTATCCTGGTCGGGCCACGGCCCTGGTGGGTGAGAGCGGCAGTGGTAAAACGACGGTCGCACGTATGCTGGCGCGGGTCTACGATCCGACCTCTGGCGAGATCCGTTTCCGTGGGAACGATGTGAACTACAAGAAGCGTGGAGCGGCGTTGCGAGACTATCGACGCCACATCCAATTGGTCTTCCAGGATCCCTTCTCTTCTTTAAATCCAGTACATAATGTGCGCTATCATCTCAGTCGTCCGCTGCGTGTCTTCGGCCATGCAAAAAATGAGCGCGAAGTGACTGAACAAGTGATAGAACTATTAAATAAGGTTAGCCTGACACCTGCCGAACAGTTTATCACGAAGTATCCGCACCAATTGAGTGGCGGTCAGCGCCAGCGCGTCGCAATTGCGCGTGCTCTGGCGGCCCGTCCTGAAGTTGTACTGGCTGATGAGCCTGTTTCGATGCTGGATGTCTCGATCCGTCTGGATATCCTGAATCTGATGGAGCGGCTGAAGATTGAGGAACGCCTGGCTTTCCTGTTCATCACTCATGATATTGCCAGCGCACGCTATTTTGCTGAAGATATCCTGGTGATGTATGCTGGTCAAATGGTTGAAGGCGGACTTAGCGATGATGTCATCCAGGCGCCGAAGCATCCCTATACTCAGCTCTTGCTTTCTGTCGCACCTGATCCACAGCGTGTTGAGCAAGTAATGAATGAGGGGGCCAATGATGCTGTTCCGGCACGTGGTGAGATCCCGAGTTTAATTCGACCCCCGCAAGGATGTCGTTTCCATCCTCGCTGTCCACATGCGATGGCGATTTGTAAAGAGAAGGTTCCAGGCCGCACTGAGGTAGCTCCAGGCCATTGGACAAACTGTTTCTTGTATGATCAATCCGAAGCAGATAGGAAACCTGCTTCCTTTATTCAAGCTGATGCCATCCATAATGCAAAAGCTCTACAAAAAGAAGAGGCCAAATGAGCGACTTAATTATTGGAAATACGCAAGTGAGTACAGATGAGGCGCTGGCAGCCCAGTTCCCGACAGATTTTCTCTGGGGGGCAGCGACTTCATCCTATCAAATTGAGGGTGCAACTCGGGAAGATGGGCGTGGCCCTTCGATCTGGGATCGTTTTGCGGCCACGCCGGGTAAAATCTATCAGGGGGATACCGGCGATATCGCGGTCGATCACTATCATTTGATGGAACAAGATGTTGCCTTGATGGCGGAGTTGGGCTTAAAAGCGTATCGTTTTTCTATCTCCTGGCCTCGTATCTTGCCGACTGGTACTGGTACCGTCAATCAACGTGGACTCGATTTTTATAGCCGTCTGGTGGATAACCTGCTGGCAAAGAATATTCGGCCTCTGGTGACTCTGTATCACTGGGACCTGCCGACCGCCCTGGAAGATCGTGGTGGCTGGTTGAATCGTGAGACCGCATATGCATTTGCCGATTATGCTGAGATTGTGGCGCGCCATCTGGGTGATCGCGTCGAGCATTGGATCACTCATAACGAACCCTGGTGCGCGGCCTATCTGGGCTATGGCAACGGCCTCCACGCTCCGGGTATCAAGGATGAGCAGTCCGCCATTAATGCGGGACACAATCTGCTCTTATCCCATGGCCTGGCGCTGCCACGTCTGCGCTCGGTTCTCAAGGATAGCGCTAAAATTGGTATCGCCCCCAATCTTTTCCCGACCTACGCCATGGATGAGGCCCCTGAGACAGCAGCCAGGGTTGAGCATGAGTTAGATTTCAGAAACCGCTGGTTCCTGGATCCTCTCTTCAAAGGACATTATCCAGAGCACTTCTTTGCCAATATGAAATGTCAGGCACCCGATATCCGGGAAGGGGATCTGGCTTTGATCAGCGCTCCGATCGATTTCCTGGGTATTAACTACTACAATCCTGTCCGTGTTGGTGTGGTGCAGACAGAAAATGCACAGGGTGAGCCACAGATCATCAGTGATATTTTACCGAATCCTTCCGATGCCGTCATCACCGAGATGAACTGGGAGGTGTATCCCCAGGGCTTATCAGATCTCTTTGCCTGGTTGAAACAAAACTATGCCGAGGTCCCTGCTATACTCATTACAGAGAACGGTTCTGCTTTCAATGATGAGTTGGATGAGAATGGACATGTCGCAGATACACAACGCACCCAGTATCTACAGGGACATATTGCGGCCATCGGACGCAGTCTGACCCAGGGAACCAGCGCACCTGTAATCGGCTATTGCGCCTGGTCATTAATGGATAATTTTGAATGGGCCGAAGGCTATAACAAACGCTTTGGCCTCGTGTATGTTGATTATGCTACCCAGAAACGCACTATCAAAGATAGTGGCCGTTGGTATGCTTCCTTTCTGTCGTTATAAGCCAGTCTGGAAAGATGCTGAAAAGAGCTGGTAGATATAAGCAGGCAAGGAATGGATAATAAGGATATCGGAGATGAGTGAAGTAGAACAACTGCGTCGACAGATTGCTCTGGAATGCGAAGCTATGCAACGTCTGATGCATGACTTTGCGGCAGTCGCGAAACACGAGGTTATCACCCATCATTATGCTGTCATTGCTGACTGCCAGAGCCAGCTTGAAACGCTGGTAGGCAATGACGAAGCATCGATTATCACGGTCGAAACATACAAGCATGCCATGGAAACTATGGAAGCTCCATATGTGTCTCTATAAGAGAGGCTCAGCCTCCCGTGGTCTCTCTTTGTGCATGAAGTTTCGCACCTACTACTCTGTCATCCTTCATTTGATGGGTTGCCCGCTACGCGGGCAGGTGGGGGGAAGAGGCCAGGGCGCAGCCCTGGAACCCAGTCAGGGGATTGCATCCCCTGCACCCCTGCCCTTCAAATGAAGCTTGACAGAGTATTACGGTGCTTGCACCCCTGCGCCCTTTTTATTGTATGGTGCACCGTAGGTGCGAAAACTCATGTACAGAGATCATGGAGGGCATAGGAATCAAACACTTTGTAACTAAATTCGTGATACAATAACCATCTCATGTATGTATTGATGTTCATGGATATATCCATGAAAGAAGAGACTGTGTGATGGATTGTCGCGTTGGTTGTGGCGCTTGTTGTATCGCCCCTTCAATTTCATCTGCCATTCCTGGTATGCCGCATGGCAAGCCAGCCGGTGTACGTTGTGTTCATTTGAGCAGTGATAATCGTTGCCAGATTTTTGGCCGGCCTGAACGTCCACAGGTCTGCCGGGCATTCCAGGCCAGTGTAGAGACCTGTGGACAATCCGCGTCGGAAGCGCTCATCCTGATCACCAATCTGGAGCGCGCCACTGCTCCGATCCCAAAACTCCAAGCTTCAGTAGCGCAATCCCAGACCAGTCAGGAAGATTGATACCTATGGCTATTGTGGGTCAGGATGCAGCGACTGGCGTCAGAAGTACCACTGGTATTTCACGTGTGGTGCGTGCTTGATAGTCGGCAAAATTCTGGAAATGACCTGTAATGATAGGCCAGATGCGGCTACGCTCTTCTGGATTTGCTTTGTGAGCGGTCACTACGATAATTTGTTTGCCAACCTGGATTCTGGCTTCGGGATGAGCTTCAATGTTGCGAAACCACTGTGGATCACTGGGCGCGCCGCCATTGGATGCGACCAGGACATATTGTTCTCCATCCTGTATATACAGAAGCGGGGTATGGCGTTCCTGCCCACTTTTGCGACCGATAGTTGTTAAGATCAACAAGTTCCTTCCACCCATTCGTCCACCAATTGCCCCACCCGTACGGCGATAGAGACCGACATGAAGTTCCGTGAAGTAATGTTGCAGACGATTGCCCTTCTTCCTGGGCTGAGTTGCTGGCTTGTTTGTGGACATTGCGCACCTCCTGTGGCATTATTCGAGTAGAAAATAATCTGGCATCGTGCATGATCAAACAGAAAAAGGCAATAATAGTATCTTAACGAATTCAAGTGCAGTGAATGCAGTGAATGACGAACAAACTATATCCTCACTATTGTAGCACATTACCAGTGGCAAGCCAGTGAGGATATGGTGAATGTTCGGTAGGCTTATGAGGAAATGAAAGCAGTTTTTGGGCCTGGCTAGCTAAAATCGAGTTCAACCTCATCAATATAGCACCAGCCCCAATCCTCGCCCGGCTCAAATGAGCTTATAATGGGATGTTGGGTGGCATGAAAATGTTTCGTTGCATGCTTGTTTTTCGATGAATCACAACAGCCCACATGTCCACAGGTGAGGCAGGCACGCAGGTGAACCCAGCTATCGCCTGACTTCAAACATTCCTCACAGCCTTCTGTCTTTGGCGTGACATCTTTAATCTGGTTAAGATGTGTACAATCAACGGTCGTTGACATCGGCTCATCCTTTTCTCTCACAACGTGTCTTGAGCGTGTTTATCAGCTAACGATAGAGCTGGCAAGCGCTATTAATAACGCCGCTTCATTGCTACTATAGCATATTCTCTCGTGTCACGTTTCTCTTTAACCCATCAATCGAGATCCATGACCTATGGCTGTACATGAGCTGGATGAGCCGGAATGCGTACATTATTATGATCCGACCTAGCTAACAGGTGTCCTGGTTGGCTCGGCTACCGGTGTGGTTGTTTTGCGGGCACCTCTGGCGCCGAATCCTGCTCCAGCTCCTACCAGTAAGGCGACAACACCGGTAGCAATAGTGACCCAGAGCGGTGTGCCGTTGCTGGTAGTAGTGGTTGTGGAGGTGCTGGCAGGTTTGGGGGTAGCTGTTGGCTGGGTCTGCGTTGAGCTGGCGCCCGCTGCGGATGTGCCAACGGTAAAGACAAACGCGCCCTGAGCGGGATCGCCATCATCAGACGAGACGGTTGTCCAACGCACGATATAGGTGCCATTTGCCTTTTCTGGCTTGATGGCGACAGACATCTGCATAGGATTGTTCAGGCTGACTTTGGCGTTGCCATCGTTAACCAGCTTCCCATCCGGGCCATAGACCTGGAGATTACTATTTGCGGCCCCTGGCTTCATATTTTCGAGAGCCGTCACGGTGATGGTCGTGGGAGCTTTGGCAATGACCGAATTAATCGCTGGATTGGATTGATGAACAATCGCGTGCAATGATTGCGCCATCGATGTCCCGGCCAGGGCGAAAAATAGTCCCAGGCTGAATATTACTGCGCCCAGCAGGCGGAAACGTTGCTGTGATAAAGCCATAATAAGCGCTCATTCCTTTCTCTACTTTGAAAGTTATAACCGTATGGGGCGTACCATAGGCAAGCAAACCATGTTACTGATAGAATCTGCTGTCAATAGCATACGTCCTTTGTCGGCATCTGTCTATCGGGATACATCCCTATTTTTCTCCTAAGGTTTTGCAGCAAATTATGCCAGGTAGTCATGTGTTGCCTTTTGCTACTGGTAGCCGCGAGTAGCTCTTATTGCTTACGATCGGAACAAGAAGGAGATAAATAAGGGTAGCTGTTTTTGGGGCCGGGGAGGTTGAGTATAGCCGTAAAATAGGTATAGTTAAATACATGCGTTATAATCAAAAGAGGAAAATGGCTACCTGCCTGACCGAGAAGATCTCAGCTTCCGATAAATAGTAGAGAAGCAAGCTATAAAGAGCTGTGTCTTTATACAAACAATTCTGTTTAAGAAGGAACGTTAAGAAGGAACGCGTTGTGCATAAAACAGGTTATCAACGGTATCAACAAGTAATCTTAATACTGTATTGTATGGGATTGTTCAGTATATTATTTACTGCCTGTGGTACGACAAATGCCAATGTGGTACATATGGGTGAAACCAATTTTGACCAGTCTTCCATCACGATGAAGAAAGGTGATTCTATTATTCTAGTCAACGATAACGGTCAGATCATTCATACCATTCAAAATGGCATCTGGTCCAACGGTGAGCCGCGCCCAAAACTAGAGCCCGGTGCACCATCTGTAGATTTAAGTGTTACGGATGGTACTCAGCATCTCATCGGTCCTTTTAATACTGATGGCACCTTTCACCTTTACTGTACCGTTCATCCTGGCATGAATCTGACTGTTATTGTGAAATAATAAATATTGGTCGAGGGGTGTTTTGCAATCTTCTGGAGTAGCGTCTATGGATTGAAGAACAGGATGTATTCTCATATACTTCAATCCATAGGTGTTACGCGAACAAATTACTCCTGTATAAATGGGCGTATATGGCGCAGGAAATGTGCTTTGAGATCTGCGGCGTAAGCTTGAGGATTGCTGCGCAGATTATGCATGAGACGATTATAGAACAGGTAGGTTCCGTCGGCTTTTTTCTCGGTGAGTACCGAGCCGAAGGTGACATGGAGAATCTCGCGGGCGTCAAACTGTTCTAAGAGTTCAGGGAGCGTTTCGTTGTTTAAACTTTCAAGTTCAGGAGCGCGCTCCAGGCTGGCTGAGACGTGATAGCTGGTTCGATCTGTGGTGTAGCGTTGCCGGGCGAACGCATAGATCTCTTTTAAAAGTTCGGGATCAAGCGTGGCGATAGTGCGCAGGGCTTCAAGATAGCTGGTGCCAGCGGTTTTGAGGTGGACAACTCCTCGTGTCTGACGAGCGGCTGGCGCGTAGATGCTGAATTTATCCGAGCCTGAGTGCAGGCTGATCTTATAAGGACCGAGCGTGCGGGCAATGGCGGCATGGACACGGATATCATCCTCAAAGGCCGCAATGTCGCCGATATAGTCAACACCTTTTTCAAATTGGCCTACAAAGCGTGGCGCAAGGCTGATCCACTGTACTCCCAGGCGTCGCAGTTCGCTGGCGATATAGACATGTTCAGCGTGGGTGGTGGGCTCCGTGGTCTCGTCAACCGATATCTCTACCTCCCAGTTTCCAGCCGTGCCTACCTGTGCAAGATGACGATACATGCGGGCGACATGGGAGACCGCTCGACCATATTTGGCGGCGGCGCGTAGCAAGCTGGTTTCATCGAAGCTGATCGTGTAGTCTTCACATTGGACGGGCTGCGCAAGATAGCGTGCCGCCAGCTCTGTCACTGTATCTTCGAGATGCTGCCAGGGCAACTGATCGGCCAGTTGTTTGAGTTCGTCCAGAGATGCTTGTATAGCCCGATCATCGACATATTCGCCGGGATCAAAGGTATAGAAAGTATAACCGGCTGCCAGGCAGGTATCGATATCCTGTGGTGTTTTCAGGTGATCTGCGTCCGCTCCGAAGCCAGCGCGCCAGCCTTCGGCAAAGATTCCCCACAGTGCATCATCCATGACCTGCTGCGCGGTACGGCTGGTGCGGCTCATCTCGCGAATGGATTGCTGAGCTGGAAAAGGAACCAATCCATGTCCAACTTCGCGGACTGCGCGCAGGTGTCCAGGTGTCGCTAATCCCAGACGATCTCCCAATCCAATCCCCGTACGTAGTCCCTGCACGCTGGGACGAAGCCAGTCGAAGCTATTGCGGAGCGCCTGCGCATTGTGAGCGTTTAAAGGACCAAGCAGGAGCGTCGTTTGTCCATCCTCACTGGGAGTGGATGTGCCTTCAAATTGCGCTAACTGGGATGCTCCTATCGGTGCGTTAATGGCTAGCTGGCGTGATCCATCCTCCCTCCCGACCAGAAAGTAGCTGATGTTGTCCTGCTGCACAATCGATGATGGATAGATATCAAAGCCAGGCAAAGGTGGAAGCGTTACATCATTGTGATAACTTGCCATAATCAATCCTCTATCTGCTATGGAAGCTAGCTGCTTTGCTATAGAACTTTTCCTGTCACCACGCATGTGGAGGCAGGTCTATATATCGTAATATTTGCAATTTTAAGCGAAGTTTATAACCGCTTTAATAATGCCACTGTTCTTGTCGAACCAGCCAGGAAATTCTTCAACGACTGTTTCTGCAGTAGCACGATGCGTAATCCAGGGGTCCAGATTGATACGACCCTCTTCCAGATAGTGGATAATACGCTGAAAGTCCGCGCTTGTAGCGTTGCGGCTACTCAATAAGGTCATCTCATGACTGTGGAAGGTCGGATCATGAAATGAGAGATCGCCTTGAAACAGCCCGACAAAGATCAGACGTCCACCATAAGCGACATAGTTGAAGGCATTGCGCATCGAATGGGGATTGCCAGTGGCATCAAAAACTGCCGTCGGAAGATCATCCCCGACGATGCTTTGCAGGGCCGCAAGTGGATCAGCAGAACCATCCAGGCAGGTGATGTCAGGCCACTGGCTCTGGCAAAAGGCCAGACGGCTGGGACTGATATCAACGACAAATATTTTAGCCTCAGCGAGCAGGGCAAATTGCACGACTGCCAGACCGATGGGACCGGCGCCGATCACCAGCACGCGCTCACCAGCCGTGATTTGAGCTCGTGATACAGCATGTGCTCCAATCGCCAATGGCTCAACCAGGGCCAGTTGCTCATAAGAGAGAGTCTGCGCTGGATGCAGATAAGCAGCGGGGAGCAGGGCGTAATCGCTCATGCCTCCGTCAATATGGACCCCGAAGACGCGTATGTTGAGGCAGCAGTTTGGCTTGCCACGCTTGCAGGGGGGACACTCTCCGCAATGGAAATAGGGTTCAACGGCACAGTGTGCTCCCACTGTGACAGTGTCAACCTGCTCACCAACAGCAACCACCTCGACACCTAATTCATGGCCGAGGATACGTGGATACGTGAAGAATGGTTGATTGCCATGAAATGCATGTTGATCAGTACCGCACACCCCGACGCTATGGATGCGTATCAGCGCTTCCGTGGGTCCCGGAAGCGGCGGATTGGCCGTTTGTGTCAAACGTAATTGCCCCGGAGCCTCTAAAATAATTGTCCTTGTCATGTTGTTCTATTTTCCTCTATCCTACCTCGTGCCACAAGCAGTTCTACCCTGTACAGCTAAGCACTTTCCTGTGACTAAACAGATTTCTACTCTTTCTCTTGTAATTGTACCATCTATCACTTGCAAATCTTTGAGAAAGCGCGTTCTCAGTTAAGCCTGCTAGAAAAGCTGCTTATTTGTCAAGTAATGTATCTTTTTTCATGTAAATAACCTCATGGATTGGATGGAGCCGAAGACTCACGGACAATTAATTGATACTTTAAGATGATTTCCTGGGCGGGGGCATCTGGATATTTGATATGATGAAAGAGACGTTCGGTGGCGATGCGGCCTAGCTCATAGGCAGGTTGCGTGACGGTAGTGATGGTGATCAGATGAGAGGTAGTCCAGCCAACTTCATCAAAGCCGACGATCGCAATATCCTCTGGAATACGTTTTTGTTGTGTATAGAGAGCTCGTAAGGCACCGATAGTCAGTTGATTGTTAGCGGTTAGCAGTGCGTCGATGGGTGGATCAACTGTGAGAAGTTGGTGTGTGAGTTGTTCGCCACTCTCTTCGCGATAGGGGCCGCGTTGCTGAAGTTCTAATGCTGGTGCGATGCCAGCCTCCTGCAATGCCTGTTCATAGCCGCTCAGGCGTTCATTTGCTGTCATTGTGGAGGATGGGCCGGTAATGATGCCGATACGGCGATGTCCTGTGGCGAGCAAGTGAGTAGTTGCTTCATGTGCCGCCGCGACATTGTCAATCAGGACAGTATCAATAGAACTATCCTGGATGCGCCGATCCACCGTCACAATCGGGATATTGCGTATTTTGAGGATATCCAGCGAATGAGCTTGCTCCTGAGTTGGAACCACAATCGCTCCTGCCACCGACTCCGCAGCCAGAATCTCCAGATATTGTTCTTCGCGGTGAACGTTTTCCATGGTATTGCCTATAATGAGGAGATAGCCATGTTTTTGTGCCACCTCTTCAACTCCGCGCATCAGTTCCATAAAAAAAGGATTCTGCAGGTCTGTGACAAGTAATCCCAGCAATGTCGAGCGGCTCCCGGCGAGGGTTCGCGCTACACGATTCGGCTGATATTTGAGTTGTGAGATAGCTGCCTGCACATTCTCTGTCATCTCAGCATCAACCTTCGAAGAATTATTGAGGACGCGCGAAACAGTCGCCATCGAAACGCCCGCCAGATTAGCGACATCTTTCATGGTCACAGGCTTCAGGCGTCGGGCATCATCCAACGTATCAGACATGTATACTCAGTATCTTCCTTTGTGTGTGATTGTGTTTGATTTGTAGCTCAAGGTCAGGTATATTTCGTCAGACATTAACATACAGGATCGAAGAGAAGCTTGTCAAGCATGGACAGCGTGCGCGGGCTCATGTATCCATTGTTTATGCGGCTGGTCTGGATGAGGTATTTCTGGATGCACGTTGGCTTAGAAGTAGGTAGCTCCAAGGCGAGTGGAGATCTGGCGCGCATGATCGGCGATAAGGATACCAAATTGGGTGAGTTGTTCGTCGGAGATACGGTAGGTGGGACCGATGATATTGATCGCTCCGATAATCTCGTGGTTCTGGTCATAAATAGGGGCTGCCACCGATGAGACGTCTGGTTCGATGGTGTGCCGGGTTGCTGTATAGCCTGCTGGCAGGATCTTTCCCTGGATGGCTGTGCCAATGGCGGTGTCCGCTAATGGAACGCTCCGTCCCACCCAGGTGGCTGTCTGGACAGTATGATGGCTGGAGACTTGATCCACATACAGGACATTGCTCTCCCCCACCAGGATGCCGAGATGGGCACTCTCTCCAGTCTCTTCGGCCAGGCTGCGCAGATGGGGCCGGGCAATCTCATAGAGGGACATATCCCGTAACGCTCCCAGCCCCAACTGGATCAGCTGTGGTCCCAGGCGATATAAGCGGTCGCTCCCCCGGCGCACAAAACCATAACGTTCCAACACTTTGAGGAGACGGGTAGTCGTTGAGGGGGCCAGATCAGCCATACGTGCCAGTTCAGTGAGGGAAACTCCATCCATATGTGTGTGGAAACAGATAAGTAGATGCAAGGCACGCTCAACTGGACCCACCGCACTCTGTGTTGGCTCAAGAGAATCGTTCAACGTCCACTCCTCGTCGATTGCATGTGACAGATGAAGATGATGGTGGATGCCAGCGCTGACCTCCCCGTTCTTGCTGTTCCCGCTAACAGTTTTAATGACGTTTTTACAATCTTTGCTTATTAAATAGTTTAGCCAATATAGCACAAGCCTATTAGAGCGTCAAGTTAACATCCTACCCCGATTTTAAAGCGATCAGGTGGGTAGATACTTTGCCTATAGCGCTATTAGGAGTACAACTGGAAGATCAGATCGGCAGTCTCGAAATTGGCAAACGTTGCGAACTCGCTCTCTGGTCCATTCAAGACTATCGTGAAATCGGCTATCATTTCGGAGTCAACCTTTTGGCATCCACCCTTGTGCTGGCATAAAACACCATTTAGGATTGGGGACATTGCGTGCGTAGCTTGCCATCGCAGGATACGCCCGCTTTCTAAACACCTCTGATGAGAATAGAAACGGTTTTGCTATCTGATACGTACCTGGAGAAGAAGCAGTCTTATTCTATGCAGTTGAAAGGAAGGCAAACTGATGGCATTTGAACTTCCCCCGCTTCCTTATGGCTACGATGCTCTGGAGCCATATATTGATGCTCAAACAATGCAGATTCATCATGATAAGCATCATGGAACGTATGTCACAAATTTAAATAAAGCTCTCGCCGATGATCTCGGGCTGACGGAGCGTTCCCTTGAGCAGCTATTAATGAATCTGGAGGAGATACCAGAGGCGATCCGTACAGCCGTTCGGAACAATGGTGGTGGACATGCGAATCATAGCCTCTTCTGGCGGATCTTGAAGCCTGCCGGTGGTGGGGAACCCACGGGAGAATTAGGACATCAGATTGAGCATACCTTCGGTTCTTTTGATGAATTTAAGCAGCGTTTTACTGAAGCTGCTACGAAACGTTTTGGTTCAGGCTGGGCCTGGCTCGCCAGCGACCGCAATGGTAATATCCTGATTACGTCAACAGCCAACCAGGACAGTCCCTATATGGATAGTCTGTATCCATTGTTGGGCTTGGATGTCTGGGAGCATGCTTATTATCTCAAATATCAGAATCGCCGCCCAGAATATATCAGTGCTTTCTGGAATTTAGTGAACTGGGATGAGGTGGCACGTCATTATGCGTTGGCACGCTAGTGGCTGCGTGATACACAATACCTACTCAAAATAGTGAGATAAGCGCCTGCGCAGATACAAAGTGTGAGGGCTACGTGATCTCTTGTCGTATAGTGATGAGATTGCGTAGCCCTCTGTGTTGGAGGGAGAATTTCTACCCGACGGTGCGTCGCAAGCTGTTAGCGGCGATGTCCGAAGCGGCGATGTCCGAAGCGGCGATGTCCGAAGCGGCGATGTCCGAAGCGGCGGTGCCAGAAGCGTCGATGCCCAAAGCCAAACCCGAAGCCAAAGCCATAGCCTGTGCCACAACCGCCACCGCCACCTCCCCAACCACCTTCGACCGCTGCTAACTCATTATCGGTCAATTCAATAGCAGCCAGGGAAATCTCAGGAACATCCTGACGTGTGTCGTTGAGTACGCGCTCCGTGGAGCGGGCAAAACCGAAGCTCATAGGATTATCCTTTCACTGGATAGTGATTACTTGACTATGATGAATAATAGTCTACCCCGATAATAGCTGGCGAGCGTGAAAGAAACCGTGATGACAGCGTGATACGACAACCACTTTTCGCCCCTTTTTGAATCTTGCTTGCTTCCCACTACTGCCATACAGGATGCTTCTGTCATTCAGTTCAGGAGAAAAATAAGTGGCTGTCCCTCCCAATAGAGACGCGTGCAGAGGCTAGCTATGGGAGGATTAGCAGCTTGCTTGTGCTTGTTATGTTCTCTATCGGATGGTTATATTTAGGATACGAATGTTTGTGGTCCGTGAAAATAGAGCGGAATGGATTCGTGAAATGGGAGTGTATGACGTATGACAAGAGGTGATCTGGAAAGGAGTTGTGTGGGAAGATGAGCAGGCTACATATTACTATGTTAGGTCAGCCGGAGGTGCATTACGACAGCAGGACAGTCACGTTCGCAACACGCAAGGCACTGGCGCTGATTGCCTATCTGGTAGTTGAAGGTGGCAAGCATTCTCGCACCCATTTATCTGAACTCTTCTGGCCCGATAGTGATGCGCAGCATGGGCATATGTCCTTGCGCAGTATTATCCACGATCTTCGTTGTGCCTTGACCAGTGAGGATGTTGCAGGACAGGCGTATCTGTTCAGTGATCGTACGACAGTGGGTATGAATCCCACCGCCGATCTTACTGTGGATCTCTTTACTTTTCAAGATGGATGGACTGTGGCGAATAAGCTGGCTCAGCTTCAGATCACTTCACCGACCGAGATAACGCCGGATGCGTTGATGCAATTGCAGCAAGCCTCACAATTGTATCGTGGTGATTTTCTGACTGGTTTTACCTTGCCCGATGCGCCAGAGTTTGATGTCTGGGCACGTTATCAGCGGGAACAATGGCGTCTGCGGATGCATCAAGTTTTTGGACAATTGGTCCATTTGTACGAGCTTGTTGGACAACCTGAGCAGGCTTTAGCGACGAGCCTGAGTTGGGTAACGCTGGACCCATTCTATGAAGAGGCGCATATGGCATTGATGCGTGCTCATATGTTGATGGGCCATCGGGTTGCAGCTTTGCGTACATATGACGATTATCGCGCCCGCCTCTGGGATGAACAACAGGTGTATCCTACTGCTGATATGAGCACGCTGGCGGAAAGCATTCGAGCGGCTACCCAGTCACCACGTACAACTGGCTCTTCAGTTGTCCCATCATGCTCTTCCTCTTCCCTCTCTGCTTCCTCAGCGCGTCTGGAGAGTCCTTTATTGGGACGCAAGCGCGAATTTCAGGGCTTGATGGAATGCTTTCAACACGCTACTCATGGGCAACCGTGCGTCGTTGTGCTGGAAGGTGAGGCAGGTATTGGCAAGACCCGTCTGGCCCTCGAATGGTTGCAGAGAGTCTCCGGGCAAGGAGCCACCGTCCTGACCGGACGTGCCTATAAAGCAGGTGGTCGTTTACCCTATCAACCGGTCATCGAGTTGCTGCGCCGACGGATGGAGGAAGAAAATGCCCCGGATGATTTATTGACGGATGTCTGGTTGACTGAAATCAGCCGTTTATTACCTGAACTGCGTGAGCGCTATCCCGACCTGCCCTCCCCGGATGGGGATGGGCTACTGGCTCAGACGCATTTATTTGAGGCTATTGCCCGTCTCATGCAGGCGTGGGCATATCATGGGTCACTGGTAATATTTGTGGATGATATGCAATGGGTTGATACCTCAACACTCAATTTGTTTCATTATCTGGCCCGTTTCTGGATGGGGCAGCATACCACCGTTTGTCTGGTCCTCACGCAGCGTAGTGATGAGTTTGCCGAACCCGCGCAAGTGTCTGACCGCCAGGATTGGTATCAAGAATTGGAGCGCGTTATTCCTGTGACGCATTTCCTCTTGCAGCCTCTCTCCTTAGAGGATACGCTTCATCTTCTGGGAGCGATGATGAAGCTTGATCTGACAACCCCATCAGCATCTTTGCCGGATACTGCAACCTGTTGTCCACGAAAGATGGGACAGTGGTTGTTTGATTATACGGGTGGGCAACCATTTTATCTGCTTGAAACATTGAATGCCCTGGTCGATCTGGGCGTGCTCAAGCTCTCTTTATCCTCCACTGGTGCCAGGCAGGTGATGCTGGGCAATATTCGTCAGCCAGCGGAGATGATCCGACAAATCGTTCCCGCTAACATACGCCAGTTGTTAGATGGACGCCTCAGAGGGCTCTCGAAGCGTGGCAATGATCTGCTGGCCTATACAGCCGTCCTGGGCCATGGGATTACCCTCGAACAGTTCTGCCAATGCGCTGAGCTCAGCACTGGTGATGGCCTGGCGGTGCTGGATGAGGGTATGCGCAGCGGTTTATTACGGATCGTCTTGCCACAGGAGCTGCCCGCACACTATGCTTTTCCGCATGAGATTATTCGCCAGACAGTATACAGCGGCCTGAACGTTGTGCGCAGACAATTTCTCCATCAAAGGGTCTATCTTTTATTGAAGCATGAGCAGGCCTCGGCTGCGACCCTGGCTTATCATGCCCTGGAGGCTGGCTATAGCAAACAAGCGTTTTATTATAGTGTCGCGGCAGGGAATGAGGCACTCTCCCTGTTTGCTGTACAAGATGCCATCATCTACTTTGAACAGGCGCATCAGGTGTTGATTGCCTGTAATCAGCACCTGGAGGTTCAGCTTGCCAGCGAGGATATACAGGAACTCTATACCCAGCTCGGATATGCTTATCAATTTATCTGTATCTGGGGGCGTGCTCAATGTATCTATGAAGACCTGCTTGCTTATGCCCAGAAGTCAGAACAGCCGGTGCTTGAGTGTCTTGCCCTGAATTTTCTGGCTGTCCTGGCAACTCGACAACCTTTTGATTTGCAAGCGGTCAAGCGGCTCTTAGTACAGGCTTTACAGGTTGCGCAACGGCATGGAGATCTCATGGGACAGGCGGAAACTGCCTGGAATCTGGCTCAATTGAGCGGCTATAGTCGCGATTTGCCGGTTGATTGCCTTGTTGGTGAACAGGCCATGCGTGCTGCCAGATCTCTGGCACGTCCTGATTTTATCATGAGGAGTATCGGTGGGATTGTCAATACGAACGCACGGAGCCACGCCTGGGAGGAAGCGATGCTTTGTGTCAATGCGGAAGAAGCGGGCAGGTATGCGGAGGAGGCGGCCGCGCTCTATGCTCAACTGGGTAACAGGGTGATGGAGGCCGATTGTTTGTGTATGGTGGCTGAAGCACGCATTCATGCTGGTCAGGCTCCCATTGCGGTTGATTTATTGCGTCAGGCCCATGCGATGAGTATAGAAGAAGAAGACAGTTGGGGACAGGCTATAAGTGCCTGCCGTCTGGGTTGGGCCTGGCAAGAATTGGGTCTGTATGAGAATGCGTTGGATAGTTGCCGTGAAGCGCTTGCCATTGCACGCATGATGGATATCCCTCCTCTGTTGTTCGGTTGTCTGGCAGTGATGGGGGCCATTGATCTGGCTCTGTTGCGCCTGGATGATGCTGCGGCTGATTTTCTGGAAGCGCAACGCTTGAATGATAGTTTTCCCAATCATCCTTATTCCGAGTTCTTAGCGCGTAAGCTCTGTGCTGTCTCGCTACTCAATGGAGAGCAGGCAGAGAGCTATCGTTATGCATTGCAGGCATTAGAGCAACGGGATCGCTCCACATCTGTCATTGGCCTGACACGCTGGTTTGAGACTACTGCCTTCTTGCAACAGAACGACGAGGCATCTGCCTGGACGGATATTGTGCGTTTTGGACGCTGGATTGGCAATAATCGTCGCTATCGTATTCCTCATCTCCGCTCCCTGGCGCTTTACGCCAGTCATAATGGCAAGAATGATCAGGCTCTCGAAGCCTTGCATGAAGCGGTTATGATTGCCCGGCAAATTGACCTGCCCGGCGAAGTGTGGCCCATCTATATCGCCATGGCCGATCTCTATGATGCTGTTGGTCAGGAAGAGGCGGCTGAGCAGATGGTTGCACAGGCCATAGCCGTGATGCGAGCGATTGTTGATGGGATAAAAGAGCTACACTTGCGCAACGATTTCCTGAACAGTTTACAGGAAACGCTCTGGCGCTGGCACGAGCGTACAAGCGTTCTCCCCTCTGGTTGGTAGTCTTTCAAAGTGTTTGATTCCCATGCTCTTCGCCATCCTGGCGCATGAGTTTTCGCACCGGTGGAGTTCAAACCAATTTTTAGTATGTATTGTAGAAAAAGTTCGGAGAACTTTTTCTACAATACATACTAAAAGGGGCGCAGGCGCGCATGCGCCTGCCAGCAGATGAGCAGCAAGATCCCGCTGGTATTGGGAATCAAACACTTTGTTTGTGAAAGAGAGATACAAGGTATACCAGCCTTGAGGTTGAGGCTGTATTCCAGATGAGCTGTAATACGGGAGTGTCTGTAACTGCGGAAAAAGAACTGTAAACGTTTGGCCTTCTCAATCGTGTCTATTACAGCAATGAAAATACATGCTCTGTTTCATTGCTGCGTTTTTATGGCTTATCCAGCTAATATATCCTCTCCGATATTGGTGGGTTTATAGAATAAGATGGGCGGGTGGTTTTTTGCTATTTGCTCAAGAGATTTGGTTAATGCAGACGCTGTTAGAGAAGGTATGCAGGTAGTTTGAAAGGATGAGTATCTATGCAACAGAATGAGGCCGAGCAGCCAATTACTGATAATCTCGAGGCAGATACTGTCATACAAGATAATGAGGGAGAGAACATACCTCCTTATGAGCAACAATTGGCTGAGGAGCAGCGGAAAGCAAACGAATACCTGGATCTCTTACGACGCACACAGGCAGATTTTATCAATTATAAGCGCCGTGTCGCCCAGGAGCAGGCGGAGGCGCGATCAGTGGCACAAAGCGCCGTAATTGAGCGACTCCTGCCCGTTCTGGATGACCTGGGACGTGTAATGGCCTCTGTGCCGGAGGAGCTGACTGATAATCCCTGGGCACAGGGTGTACTTCTTTCGTCCCGACAGTTATTGAATACGATTGAACAATTAGGTGTCCGGCCTCTGGGCGCCCCTGGTGAGCCTTTTGATCCCTATAAGCATGAGGCGTTGATGCGTATACCCAGGAGCGATATGACCGAAGGCACAATTATTGAGGTAATACGGCCAGGTTACACCATAGGTGAGCGAATATTACGGCCCGCTCAGGTCATTGTCTCCAGTGCTCCGACGGCTGAAGGCTAGAGCGGTCGCTTTATCATTCTGAACGTGCCCTCATGTCGATGTTCATTGTGCTGGATGTACGATAGAGATGATAGCATTGATTCTTACGCAAAGGGAGATGTTAGAATGGCAAAAGTGCTTGGAATTGATCTAGGAACAACAAACTCGGTTGCCGCGGTCATCGAAGCCGGTGAACCGACCGTGCTGGAAAATAGCGAAGGGGCGCGCTTGACTCCCTCGGTGGTTGCGATTACCAGGGGAGGAGAGCGCCTGGTTGGTCAGGTTGCCAAGCGGCAGGCTGTAACAAACCCCGAGAATACCATCTTTTCGATCAAGCGCTTGATGGGACGCAAATTCAGCGATCCCGAAGTGCAGCGTACCCTGAAGAGCATGCCATATAAGATCGTACAGGCGGCGAATGGGGATTTACGCGTCACGCTGGCTGGACGCGAATATAGTCCCCCTGAAATTTCAGCGATGATCTTACAGAAAATGCGGACTGATGCTGAGGTAAAGCTTGGTGAGAAGATCACGCAGGCCGTGATTACTGTCCCGGCCTATTTCAATGATACGCAGCGTCAGGCGACAAAGGATGCTGGCACTATCGCCGGTCTTGAGGTGTTACGCATTATCAATGAGCCGACTGCTGCCTCGCTCGCCTATGGTCTGGATAAGAAGGCTGACGAGACTATCGCTGTCTATGACCTGGGCGGTGGCACATTCGACATTTCGATCCTACAACTGGGCGAAGGCGTTTTTGAAGTCAAGGCTACAAATGGCGATACTCATCTGGGTGGCGATGATTTTGATCAACGTATTATCGACTGGCTGGCGGATGAGTTTAAACGCGATCAAGGTATTGATCTACGCAATGACCGTATGGCGTTACAGCGCCTCAAAGAAGCAGGCGAGCGTGCCAAGATTGAGCTTTCGACGGTGCTGCAAACCGAGATTAACCTGCCTTTTATCAGTGCCGATAGCAGTGGACCCAAGCATCTGGTGATAACTTTGACGCGTACAAAACTTGAGCAACTGGTGAGTGATCTGATAGATCGTACCCGTGAGCCGGTGATGAGTGCGTTAAAGGATGCTGGTATCTCGGCCAATCAGGTGAATGAAGTGGTTCTGGTCGGTGGTCAGACGCGCATGCCAGCCGTCGTTGAGATGGTAAAGCAGATCTTTGGCAAAGATCCGCATAAGGGAGTGAATCCCGATGAGGTGGTAGCAATTGGTGCGGCGATTCAGGCAGGTGTTTTGCAGGGCGATGTGAAGGATGTTTTGTTGCTGGATGTAACGCCACTCTCGCTGGGCGTTGAGACACTGGGTGGAATGATGACGCGTCTGATCGAGCGTAATACGACGATTCCTGCCCGCAAGAGCGAATTGTTCAGTACAGCGGAGGATAATCAACCAGCCGTTGAGATTCATGTCTTGCAGGGTGAGCGGCAGTTAGCACGAGATAATAAGAGCCTGGGACATTTCAAGCTGGAAGGGATTGCGCCCGCCCCTCGTGGTATGCCACAGATTGAGGTAGTCTTTGATATCGACGCTAACGGTATCCTCAATGTGACAGCGCGGGATAAAGCGACCGGCAAAGAACAGAAAATTACCATTACAGCCTCCAGCGGACTTTCAAAGGACGATGTGGAGCGTATGGTTAAAGAAGCCGAGATACATGCCCAGGAAGATCAGCGTCGTAAGGATGAGATTGAGCAACGTAACCGTGCTGATAGCATTGCCTATCAGGCCGAACGTACCTTGAAGGATGTCGGAGATAAGATCTCACCCGATCTGCGCAGTGAGATTGAGCAAAAGGTGAAAGCGACGCGTGATGCCCTGGCAGCCAATGACATGGCGCGTATGCAGAGCACCTCGCAGGATCTTGAGAGCACGGTCCAACGTGTGGGACAGGAAATCTATAGTCAACCGGGCGCATCAGCACAACCTGGTGGTGAGCCGACCGGCGCTGGCAGCAGTTCCTCCTCACAAGAGGACCCCGGTACCATTGAAGGCGAATTCCGCGAAGTGTAAGAAGTGTAATTTCGTTGAAGACGGATGCAAGGCATTCCCAATCCCGGCAGGGGGCGATTATCCCCCGGCCGGGGCTTACAGGTAGAGGTTTGTTGGTGGATGAGCAACGTTCCCAGACAATGTAGGCCCGATCCCTTGCGGTCGGGCTCCGTGAAACGTACGATCGTGTCCCTTTTGCCTCTTCTCAGAAAACGAAAGGGGGAGTGGCGAAGGGAGCTTGCGCGTACGAGCAAGGGAGCCCGACCGCAAGGGATTGGGCCTTCTTTGCCCGGAATAGTTGGAATAAAATACAGTTATAGAGGTTAAGTAATGGCTGTTGACTATAAGGATTATTATAAGCTATTAGGCGTCAGTAAGGATGCTGATCAAAAGGAGATCCAACGCGCCTTTCGCCGCCTGGCACGGCAATATCATCCCGATGTCAATCCAGGCGATAAAGAAGCCGAAAATAAATTTAAAGAGATTAATGAGGCAAATGAGGTACTCTCTGATCCCGAGAAGCGCAAGAAATATGATGAGATGAGTACCTATTATCAGCAATATGGTTCCTATCCTGGCGCTGGCGGAGCAGGCTTTGCTGGTCAGGGAACTGGCCCACGTCCGGGTGGTCAGTATCAATATCGCACGGTGAATCAAGAGGATCTGGAAGATCTGTTTGGAGGAGATTCACCGTTTTCTGATTTCTTTGAGACCTATTTTCATTCAGGCTTTAGTGGTCCCAATGCTCGAAGAACACGGAGAGGCGATGCAGCCTCAGCGCGCGCGCGCGCAGGTGAGGATGTAGAGGCTGATATCGAGATTACGCTGTCCGATACCTATCAGGGCACGACCCGTACCCTTGAATTAAGTGAGCCTGATGGGAGTTCGCGCCGTCTGGAGGTCAAGATTCCGGCTGGCGTGACGGATGGGGCTCGTATTCGTATCGCGAATCAAGGCATGCAGGGAACGCCACGTGGTCATCTCTATCTACGTGTGCATGTCACGCCCGACGCACGTTTCACCCTGGATGGTATGGATCTACGCTCCTCCGTTGATGTTCCCCTGACGATAGCCATGCTTGGTGGTGAGGCTCCCGTTCAACTCCCGGATGGGCGTCGTCTGCTTTTACGTATCCCTCCTGGTACCGACAATGGGCGTGCGTTACGGTTACGGGGTAAGGGTATGCCTCGTATGGGCCATCCCGATGAGCGCGGCGATCTCTATGCTGAAGTCCATGTTGTGCTGCCAACACAACTCACGGATGAGCAACGTCGACTCTTTGAAGCATTTGCACACTCGCTTGGTTAAGCCTCATCAGAAATGGAGGATCAGCTTATGCAGCCAGAACAGCCATCATATCGATCCACACATATCACATTGCGCAGCCTGGGTGAGACGCACACCTATAGTGCGCAAGAAATTATCCACTATAGCCGTTGCGAAGATCCCTTGATTGCGCATCTCACCGAAATAGGCTTGATTGGTCTGCAAGATCAAGCCAGCCAGGAGCACCTTTATAATGAGCACGATTTGCGCTTACTGCGGCGTGCATATCGTATCCAGCGCGACCTGGATATCAACCAGGAAGCCGTCGAAGTGATTGTCCGTTTGTTGACACAGATTGAGCATTTACAACAGGCGTTGTTTCAAACCAGTCCAGATCAATCTCCAGAGCATCCATAAACAAACAAAGAAGGCCCGCACCCTCGCAGTCAATACCGTTTACATACCGAGAACGGATGGCGAAAAACGAGGAGTATTCGTACTCCAGACAGAGCGTTGGGCAGCGATGTAGGTGCGTGCCGAGGTCGCAACCGAGGTGCGCTTTCCCGTTCATCGTACGATCCCCTCGGCCTTCTCCATCACCTTCCCGGGGCTACCAGGGAAAATCTTATCAAGTACTGTCGTTCTGTTGTCTGAACAGCATTTATGACTGTATATAAGCTGCATAAATATTGCAAAAAAGCGATGAATCAAGTTATAGGTAATATGGTAAGGAAAGATAGATATTATTGCCTTGACAAATTATTAAATTCTATGGTAGAAATAAGGGAACAGGTTGAAAGTATATGAAATGCGTAATAGCAATCTATACATTCAAGATGTTACAGCGCCCATGGGATCATCCTTGTGAGCAAGCGTGCGGTTAATGTAAGCGAGCAAATCGATGAGTCTGACAGGCGATGCTTCTCGTCCTCTGTCAGACTAATCCCTGGAAGACTTGCTCCCTCTAAACAGCCATTTCACCTTTTATAATTTTATAACCATAGATACACGTATCCCTATTCACCTCCATTTGGATGAAATGGATCGTACTTTCGACGATAGGCGCATATTGATCCTGCTAATGTATTGGCAAACCTTTCTGAATATCGTACAATGAAAGAAGGCGAGAAGTACGGTGCTAGCGCCTGAATTGATGTTTTATGATAGGAAAGGTGAATTCACAGTACAGTAGTAAGCAGGATGTTGTGATTGTATGGTGTTCTAACTCTTTTTCCCTGACTGGAGCAGGTAATGACGCCTGCACGTACTGTCTACACGGTTATCGCTATCCATGGATTGTATAGCGAATGAATGCATGGAATATTCAAGGGAAGGTGGAATACTATGGCACAGTTTTCGCTCAATAAAGAGGGCGCTACTACCGACGTGGTCTCTGCGGCTATCAATCCGGCGCCGTTGGGTCTCTCAGCTTTCGCGTTGACCACATTTGTTTTGAGTTCCGCCAATGCAAATTTATTTGCTGGTGCTAGTGTTGTGATTGGTCTGGCTTTATTCTATGGTGGCCTCTGCCAGTTGCTAGCTGGTATGTGGGAATTTAAGATGGGGAACACCTTCGGGGCTACCGCTTTTAGTTCCTATGGCGGCTTCTGGTTAGCGGTTGGTGTAAGCCTGCAATTTAAATTGATTCCTAACGATACCGCATTCGGCTTTTTCCTTCTGGGTTGGACAATCTTCACCGGGCTGATGTTTATCGGTACCCTCCGCAGCAATTATGCCCTGATGGGTGTGTTTTTCTTCCTGTTTCTTACTTTCCTGGCATTGATGATTGGTGCATTGGGTGGTGGTTCCACCTTTACCGTGATCGGTGGCTGGCTCGGCATCATAACGGCTCTTGTCGCCTGGTATACGGCTCTAGCTGGATTGTTGACGACCGTAAAAGCTCCCTTTCTCCTACCCATTGGGCAGCGCCCCTGACCTGCTGAACCGGCATTTATCCCCTAGCAAGACGCAGGCGCAGCGGGATTGCCAGGGGCGGCACGAAGCGGGATTGCAAAGGGCGGCAGCCCTCGCCGGGGTTTGAGGTGTCCCCCAATACCGCTCAAATAACGAGAATCATGAGGAAAAACGTCGGCATTGCACGGAGCGTCAGCGCAGGTCAATGCTCCCTTGCTCGTACGATTCTCCCGCCCCAACGCTCTGCACTGTCCCCCGACACGGATGTTGGGGAGGAATGGCCTACGGGCGGGATGTGCGTACGAGGAACGGGAAAGAACGGGAAAGCGCACCTCGGTTGCGACCTCGGCACGCACCTACACTTCTCCATCGTCATTCTCGTTGTTGAAGCGGTATTGCCCCTTACGGGCAGAGGTTTTTTGGTGGATGACCAACGTTCCCTGTAAATCCAAAATTCCGTGAGGTAATTTCTGTACAATTATCTGAGGTAAGGAGGGCGAATAAATCCTCTGGTTGAACCTGATCATCTCCTCTTCAACTCACGAGTCTGAGGCTGGAGAGGCCGCCTCTTTCACAGATCACACTCTCCCGCAAGGGCCAGCGAGATGGGATTTCCTGCTCAATGTGACCCACGATGGTGGGTATACCTGGAAACCGTCGTCTGCCCTTCCTCCAAAATCCTCTTTGTGCAGCCGCCCTATCGCAAGGGAGATCCTGTTGGCGAATGCGATCGTGAAGCGAACGCCCCATCCCACAGAGAAAGGGGCTTTTTGCATATCCCCCCGAAACGAGTACACCGTTTCGGGGGGATATGCAAAAAAACCTACCTGGAAGCCAAGAGGCGTGAAGCAAGAAGGTAGAAGAGGCTGAGGTTGACCACCAGTGGAACAGCGTGTGCCGCCGCAGATGGAGTGGATCGTTGGCAAGCACGACATACTGCTTGGCTTGCACCTTTTGCAACTCATCCAGCGACTCGAAGCGGCGATTGGCAATGGCCTCGTTCGAGAGCGACCAAGCAGCAATTAATTATCACGAAAATAGTTCACTTCATTCCAAAATTTACAGTTTATCAGTATTGGTACATAAAAATCTTGAAAATAATAATAAGAATATGCTATTATTAGTAGTGTTATATTTTGTATTCCAAAATATTGGTATGAATGATTCATACCTTAATAAAAATGAAGGAGCAACCTCTGTTCATGCAAAAACCACCAATACATTATCTTCACCGTATCTCGTTATTAGCGTTACTATTAACAATGGCCCTAGCCATGACGGCAACATTTTCTACAACAACCAGCTATGCAGCAACAAAATCTACACATCCAGAGAAAACAATAGGCGCTGGAATGATTGTTAACGGACATAAATACGTTACTTATACACCTGCTTCCACCAGTGCATTTGCAAACATCATACCAACAGCTGTTCAATCATGTGTCTTTGAATTTGCGGAGGAAAATAACGTATATACAGCCGGGGGGTACACATATTTTAATTATTCAATGACACTTACAAATAGATGTCCTACTGGGGTTACAGCACTCAAAGGAAACTGGAGTGTAAATGGATCCGTTGTCTGTAATGGAGTAACATATCCAAATTTCACATCAGACAGCGGACCTACACCTCAACTAGCTGTAAATCAAAGCCAATTAGTAGCAGATCAAATTCCTTTTGAAGCCTATTGTATCGGTGAAACGTTAGGGATTCCGTATTTTTATCCACCTTCACAAATCATCCTCGCAACAGATGCCCGAGGGCCATTGTCAAATGGTAATACATGGCAAGATGGACAAACAGATTACTTCTAGTAGATGGCGTAGAATCTCGGATAGCTCACTTATTTAGTAGAAATGACGAAAGAGTTACATGGTTGTAGCATATGCTACAATCACGCAACTCTTTCGTCGCATAGTAAACAGAGATAGGAAAAAATGGTTTAATGTGCAGACTATATGTATCTAAATGGAAAATTTAATGAAAGATGTGTTGCTGATTAATAAGAAGATGGGCGTGATCATACAGTTCTACATCAATAGGATGTTGAAGCAATTGATTGGTCACAAAAAGCACCGTACCGTTTTCTAACTGATCCTCAAAAACAATTCCATGGGTATCTCTGAATGCAAGGCTGGTGATTTGCATTTTATTAGGAAGAACCACAACACCAATAAAAGAGTAATTTTGACGGGCAGAGACGATATATGCTATTTGGGGAGAAAGTTGCTCTGAGGAATCAGCAACGCTTGCCCCCCCCATGAGAAAAAATCCCGCAAAATCCCACATACCAACTTCAGTTTGGCGAACAATAATACTGGCGTAGATTTGTTGTTGATATTGTGTGGTATATGTAACAATAAAAAAAATACGTTGTGCGATTCTATGTTCTCTTAAGATATATATGGTGTCAGGCAAGGCAACATTATCAGCCTGGCGTGATGAGTGGAGCAAATAAGTAAAAACAACTTGTCTTGGATCGTGTATGTGCATAGAGCAATCCTTATTCTCTTTCTACCAACGCTCGATCTTTCGTTACCATGTAACGAAATCTTATCCAAAAACTGCAAGATCTATGAAGGTCACAGGTTGTGGAAACATGCATCCTTTAGAAAAACTCGTTCCAACTTCGCTTCCATACTTCGGGATAATCCAGAACTAATCCTTGAGCGTCAACATGTAGTTCAGTGGCAAAACCACGTGTGAGATTTTCATAGTGATAAAGGCTCCCATTATCACTCGTTTCTAAGCACGTATAGCGCTTTTTTACAGGTACTATCTCTAATTCAGGAATTGAAATGTAAGTCACCAAAATATCAGTAGATTGCCCAGGAAGAAGTGATAAACGACGTATAGGTAAAGTATTCGTAAAGGGAGTAGCTGAAATATCCACATCAATACATCCCTCAAGTGCTGAGAGAGAAATATTATCTGCATCTACCCAGTGCCCTTGACTATCAACTTGGAATTTTAGCTCTCGCGAACGTGGACCATAACGATGGAGAAGGCATGTTTGGACTCTCCATTCTGAATCACAATAAATCTTATACCAAACACGAAAAGGTTGCTTATGCTTAGACCCAACCACGACACTATCGATATAAATGCCCTTATCAATTTGCTGTAGGCGAAGATGCTCTATTCCAGTACCTATCCAAGGAACCCACATAGCGCTCCATTCCATGAGTGAAGATCCTCCAACATATTAATTCGATCCGTTACAAGCACTCCTCTTGCATTTGATATTAAGAAATAAATTTCAATGTTACGTTATTATAATGTTACGCTATTATACTATAGAAAATCCTTAAAAAACAACTGCTATCATCTTATCTGCAGGGCTTTTCGGCTTTCCCGATAGTCCCGAAAGGGAGAAAAAGACACCATTTCTTGCTAGAATAGCAAAATCGAAAAAGAGCTATGAAAGCGAGAAATGGCGTAGATGGGAAAGGCAACCGCCCACGTGAGATGTTTTTTTCGCGCGCCGTTGGAACACTGCTGGACAAGTATCTGACGGCGCGTGGAGGCCCGACAGCGGGACCGCTGTTTGTGACACAGCGCAAGGCCCGTCTTCCTCGGCGCGCCGACCTAACGCCTGATGGGTATGCTCGTCTCTCGTATCGCCAAGCCGACACGCTGTGGAAACACTATACTCCTGGGTGGGATCTACACCAACTGCGCCATACAGCCATCAGCGTCCGGGCCGCCCATGAGTATACGGAAATCGATCTCAAGCGTTTTAGTGGGCATACCTCCTTACGTAGCCTGGAGCGCTACATCGCTGATAACCGTGAAGCAGCCAAACGCAAAGCGCGCGCCTGGGAACGTCGTCAGGGGTAGAAAGGAACCATCATGCCACGAATCGACGAAACTGCCTATCGGCAGCGGAAGCGCACACCGACGGAGCGTGAGTTGTATACGCCGACCCTTGATGAGCGTCTCCTGGCCCAACAATACACCACAGGCAAATCGGCGCTGGTCGCCTTTTTGGTGTTGCTCAAAACCTTCCAATACCTCAGGTCTCAGAACGTCTCCTTTTTGAAACCTTGCTACTCTCCTAAGAACTTATCCGAAAACGTGGAAGGAGATGATAGAATCAAGAACAAGGAAAGGAACACGAATCCCCCAAGCAAAGGAGAAACCAAGATGGCCCGAACCAAACCGTGGGAAGTCAGTGACCAATT
>NZ_BIXY01000025.1 GCF_008326305.1 Dictyobacter arantiisoli
ATTTGAACCCAGGTTTGTTCCACTAGATAACATCTCGATCTGTGAATCTTGGCGCTGGTTCACCTCCTATTTTACCTCCTTTTCATCGTTCCGGGTGCTCCGCAGGAGCATGGACTATTTGAAAAGCATAGTATGCTCCAGCCGACGCAGCCCTCCGCCATCAATCCTCAGACCAGAGTGCCGCTTATTTTCCGTCTTGAAATCGGCAAGGGCAAGCAGAGACGCATCCTCCACCTGAGCTTCTTTGACGCCGCTGGTGAGGATATGACCAACCATGCCACCCTTTCAAGCTATAACCGCTATATCTGTGGGGCCGATGGCATTATCTTTCTGCTTGATCCGCTGCAAATGTCAGGCATCCGGCAACGCATGAACACGGCGCAGTTGCCGCCCCTGGATACAGCGGCAATGCCGGAAAACATCGTACGCGCCTTGCGTGAGCTCTACGAGAGCGTTAACCACATTCCTCCCAAACAAAAAATCAAAACGCCCATCGCCTTCACCTTAGCCAAAACCGACCTCCTCACTTCACTCATAGACGATCCAGGCTCCCCGCTTCTTCAATCCAGCAACCACCTGGGTAAGCTGGAACTGAATGAGCTTCAATCCTTACATACCGATATCAACCATCGTCTCCAGGAGTGGCTCACACCAAATTTCTGCCACACTATCGAAACCAACTTCGCCAATTACAGCTACTTTGGTATCTCTTCCCTGGGCAAACAACCCGACATACGTGGACACATCGACAACATCAGTCCCCGGCGCGTCGAAGAGCCCTTCCTGTGGTTACTCTATCGCAACAACTTAATCAAAGGAAAAATGTATTAAAAGAGGAGGGGCAGTACACTATCTGTACAGATAGCGCGCTGCTCCTCCTCTTTCCTGGCTTGATGTGGATGGAAACTATTTAGTTTTTGTGGGTGTATTCAGCTTTTTGGTAGCTTGCTTGTAATCATCGGCACTGCCGGTATGGAAGACAAGCGCGTTGCTCTGGTTGGTGGCGCCGGCCTGATTTAAGGTCAGGGTATCGTTGTTGGCGTTGATCTTACCCATCAGGGTCGTCGGCTGACCATTGATGGTAACGACGACGTAGATGATATGGTTGTCCTTGTTGTACAATCCTACAGTCGGGGCTGTAAGCGACTGTGGGGTGCCATTGGGATTAGCTGCGAGCTGTAGTTGACCCTGCAAATCTCCGTTCTGGTTTGTCCAGTGAAGATAATAAAGGATTTTTACCGGGGCGCTCGCAGTGGTAGCAGGCGGCGTATAGGTAGAGATCCAGTCGCTTGGCGGATCTTTAGGACGGTTGAGAAAGAACAGGAGTCCGACCAGCAGGGCAGCCACAACAATGACGCTGGCGATCCCGATCAGGACGCCTCTGTGTATAAATAAGCCCGGGCGCGACGCTGCTGCAACTGGCTGATATGACTCGTCATCCTCGTCATCCTCCACCGTTGTTGCATCTGAATACACGGTCGAAGTATTTTCTCCATCTGATGCAGGCGTTTCACCCTCACCCGTTGCGGAAACTTCGCGCACATCCGATACAGGAGCCTCAACTTCGTGTGATTCTGAGGACAGTGCTGGCTGCGTAGGAATATCTTCTTCTGACACAGCAGGCGTTGACTGCAGTTCTGCCTCATTCTCAGGTGAGTCAGCATTGGGCACCGGCTGAATATGCGTTTCTTCAGAGGCATGCAATGCAGGCTGCTGCTCTGGTTCCTCTGAAGCAGGTGGCTGGGGGGTCGTATTCATGAAATACTAGATCCTTTCCTATGAGCAAAACGCCGGTCTTTCATGCATCAACGCACTATCAGGCGTTTGTAATTTCGAAAAGAGTACATTATCTATTGAACAACGTAAATTGCGCGTTATCTACATTATCTAATTCAATATATGCATCTTAGCAAAGTTTACAGTCTCTGTCCAGCGATAGTCAATAACACGTCAGTAAACCAACGCCATTCGAGCAGCATCTCAAGGGATACGATGGAATCTCTACCTCCAAATAAATTGATCCAGTCACATGAATAAATAGCGAGAAGCTAGAACGCCGATCCACCTGTAGAAGGGCTCATTTCGCCTTCATTCCTCTTCTTCAGGTACCAGTAGTCATAGCATGGCTGGAAGCCGAGTTTGGCGTAGAGTTGTTGGGCGATGAGATTTGTCTCTATGACTTGTAGATAGGCATAGTGAGCGCCGTGTTGGCGACCCCAGGCGAGCATAGCTGTGACCAGTCGGGTTCCATAGCCTTTTTGTCGTTGTGCCGGATCTGTCACGACATCAAAGATCCCAAACATCTCATGTTCCAGGACGCCCAGCCCACAGGCCACGGGAACGCCTTCCAGATAAAGGACCGCATAGAGGAAGGGCGGTGGGATGCGTTCCAGCAGTTCGCCATGTAGATGCTGGAGCTCGCTATACCGTGTACTAAACTGGCAATAAATCGGCAACCAGCTTGCCAGCGATACATTGTGCAACGCTAGATCGGGCTCTGTGAGCGTTGAAGAGAGGGTAGTGGACCAGACGTGCGAGCGTTCAAAGGAGTAATAGCCACGCTGCTCCAGGACGCGCTCTAAGGACGCGCTTTCCGCCGCGAAGGAAGGCAAACGAAAAATCGTTGGGAGCTGCTTCTGCTCGTAAAAACGCTCACAATGATCAATTTTTTCCTCGGACGATAACTGAGAGGGATAGATAGGTGTAACTGAATTTGCTCGCTTGGTATATCCCCGGGCGAAGCGTATGATCCATCCATCAAAGAGCAACTGCTGGAGCGCAGGCCAGCTATTGAGTCCCGCCTCCTCAATCCGTCTCTCAAACATATAGTTTCCACTTTCTAGATAGGCCGTTGAGTAATAATTCATTCTTGTAATTATTTATAGTGGCTCTATTTTATACTAACAGCACAATATCAGCAAGAAAGAGCTCCCTCGCCTTTTCATCTTTCGATAGAGAAGCGAGGGAGCTCTTTCTTTCATGAAGGATGGGCTAAAAAGCCGCAACAATGATTAGAGCAGTTCGCCGCGCAGGAGTGTGAGGGCCTGACCGCCAAGGCGTACGCGATCACCGTCGAAGAGGACACGGACAATGCCGCCACGAGTGGAGGCTTGATATCCAGTGAGCTGCTCACGGCCCAGTTTTTTGTGCCAGAAGGGGCTGAGGACACAGTGAGCAGAGCCAGTTACTGGATCTTCATTGATGCCGACGCTCGGACAGAAGAAGCGCGAGACAAAATCATATTCTGATGCTGAAGAATCAGCAGCGGCAGTGACGATGATGCCTCGTGCGGGAAGGGAGGCGATCTTTGCGAAGTCGGGCTGCAAGTTGCGCACAATCTCTTCTGATTCGAGCTCAATCAGATAATCGAGATGGCTCTTGCCAACGTAACGCGGCGTCACGCCCAGGCATTCTCGGAAAATGGGGAGTATTTCTGTGGCTTGCTCTGGCTTGGCCGGGAAGTTGAGCTCAATCCATTCTCCATAGCGGTTCGCCGTTAAGTGACCAGCGCGTGTATAAAAATGGGCAGGCGTATCATTTGTGAGATAGCCCTGCTCCCAGAGCACATGTGCACTGGCTAATGTACCATGTCCACATAATTCAAGCTCGACCGCCGCTGAAAACCAGCGCAAATGATAGCCGTCGTCCTGAGGTATCAGAAAGGCGGTGGCCGCGAGATTCATTTCACGTGCCACCTGTTGCAACCAGAGATCCTCGCGGGGTTGATCCAGCATACAGACGGCGGCGGCGTTGCCTGCAAAAGGGGTCGAGGTGAATGCATCAATGTGAAATAAGGGAAGGCCCATGTATTTCTGCTCCTTTATACTCTTTTCATACCATGAGTTCTTTCACTATTATAGAGGAAAAGAGATCGTTTATCTACAGCCAAGTGCGATTTACCGCAACAGCCAATGTACAAAGATAAGCTTGCAACATCTCTATTTCCCTATAAATAAAGTATGCAACCGAGGTGCGCTTTCCTCGTCTCGTACGAGAAACTCTCCCGTAGGCTCTGATCCCATCTGATCCCATCATGTCAGCGCGTTGGGGCGAGATGGTGGTACGTGAACGGGAAAGCGCACCTCGGTTGCGACCTCGGCACGCACCTACACTTCTCCATCGCCATTCCAGGTATTTGATTGAGCGGTATTGCCCTTCACGGGTGGTTCCTACGAAGGGTTAAATAACGGGGTGATTAGCCCATTATACCTATGTTTCATTGCATATCAACATGTATCAATGTGATTCCTGTTATGCTATACACAACAATAAGCAAGCAGAGATTTCACTGTTCCTTTCAGGAAGAAGCCAGGAACGGGGGATAGCTTATTGTGAGTGCGAAAAAGGACGCAACAACTATTTGAGCGACCAAATTGCACTCTTCTTCCGCATCCTCATCCGCCGCCATTGACATGGAATGGTGTCGAGACCCGGCCGAGGATCACTAGCTATGTACAGAGGGTTATCATGTTTATTTCACGTCAGGACAACCGATTGACAGGGGAAAAAATCCGGACCGCTTACAATGATGTACGCCATAGCATAAATTCCATCCAGCAGGACAGGAGCAAGCGTCTATCTGGCGCTCTTTTACTCCTGACGCTGGCCGTCCTTATCCTTCCAGGTTCCGCTTTGCTCTTCTCAAAACAAACGGCAAATGCGGCTCAAACAAATCCATCACATCTCGCATTTGCCAACACCCGTGGAGGCAGAGGAGGACGCGCAGTTCCGGGCTTGACCCCACAGGATCTGTGGAAACAATATAATTTGCCCGGAGTCAACGGCGGTGCGGGCCAACTGCTCGCCGTGGTGATCGATAGCGGGGAACCAAACATCGAGTCTGATCTCACTGCTTACAGTCAGAGATTTGGCCTGCCAACATGCACAGTTGCCAATGGATGTCTGACCATCAAAAATCGCGGTGGACAGCCGATCTCTCCTGGTCCAGATGAGGCAGAAGGAACGCTGGATCTTGAGACCATCCATGCCGTCGCGCCACAGGCAAAACTGCTGCTCTATAGCGTCCAGCACGGTGGCGACGCCCTGGCCCGTGGACCAGCCGATCTCATGAACATGCCTGGATTGAAGGCTATCAATATGAGCTATGGATTTGGTGGCAATACGCAACAATATCAAGCACTCTTTGCCAATAATCCCCATAATATCTCCCTTTTCGCTGCCAGTGGTGATAGCGGTCATGGACCAACCGCCCATCCAGCGAGCTATCCAGGCGTGATCGCCGTCGGTGGCACAACGATCACTAACGGTGTCGAGGCAGCCTGGAGAGGGGCTGGTGGCGGATTAGCCAGCAATCTGCCAGAGCCAGCTTATCAGAAAACATATGGGATTCCGCAGGCCAACGGGCTACGTGGTGTACCAGATGTCGCAGCGGTCGCGGGCACACCGATGACCATCTATCTGAGAGGCCAGTGGAACGCCATGGTTGGCACCAGTGTTGCGGCCCCCATCTGGACCGGCATCGCGGGTCTGGTCAACAAACCGATCACCCACGATATGCTGTATAGCCTGGCAAAGAGCCAGCCAGACTCATTCACCGATATCACACGCGGCACCAACGGTAGCTGTGGCTTCCTCTGTAGCGCGCAAACCGGCTACGACTACATCACGGGACTGGGCACGCCCAAAAACTTCGTGAAAAACGTCAACGCCCTGCCCTAAACGCAGACGGTTCGGCAGAACAGGATCATCCCTGTTCTGCCATCCTCTTCCCCCCATCCGCTTCTCCCTGGACAGGATTATCCTAATAGTAGTCCTTATGCGCTTGTTTTTCTTCTCCACTTCTATTATACTTGCAAAGCTCTATATACACTCCTTCGCAGCAGCATCTGGAAAACCTCAACAAAATACAAACTCTAAAGATTGCGAAAAGGAGAGATAAGTCTGCACCGCATTCAAAAATCTGGCTTAAAAAGAAAAGATCCGATGAAGGCTGCACAAAAGAGATTTGGAATGTCCCGATCAAGCCCCTCCTTCAGCTTGACAAGTGATGAAAACGCTGCTTATACTTCATGCATACCCATCCCAGGGGGGTGGGATTAGAAGGAATAAAAGGATGAGTTCTATGCAGATTATGCAGAGTATTGGGCAGGCATTATTGATGGCATTCAATATGTTCTGGGAGATTCTCTGGCCCTTAATACTTGGTTTTACCCTCTCTGGCATGGTGCAGGCGGTGGTTTCCCATCAAACGCTGGCCAGAACGCTGGGAGATGATGGACCAAAGAGCCTCACCTTCGCTACGCTGTTTGGGATTACCTCAAGCTCTTGCTCCTATGCCGCGGTGGCGCTAGCCCGTTCCTTGTTCCAAAAAGGAGCCAGTTTTACATCCGCGATGGTATTTGAACTAGCATCCACGAATCTGGTCATTGAGCTGGGTATCCTGCTGATCGTGCTGCTGGGATGGCAATTCGCCGCCGCTGAATTCGTCGGGGGCATCCTGATGGTGATCTTGCTTGCTTTAATCTTCCGCTTTACGCTGACCCCGCGCCTGATACAAAGCGCAAAGATCCATGCAGAAAAAGGAATAATGGGCAGGATGGAAGGGCATGCCGCTATGGATATGAGCGTGTCCGGCGACTCGTTCTGGCAGAAACTCCTCAGCCGCAACGATCTGACGGCCATTAGTAACTACTTTGTGATGGATTGGGCGTCGGTCTGGGTGGATATTGTGATCGGGCTCTTGATTGCTGGTGCATTGGCAGCATGGGTTCCAGATACCTTCTGGCGCATCTTTTTCCTTACGAACCATCCTACCCTGGCAAAGATTGAAGGACCACTGGTTGGACCATTGGTAGCCATTGTGAGCTTTGTTTGTTCGGTTGGCAATGTGCCGCTGGCGGCTGTGTTATGGAGAGGCGGGATTAGCTTTGGTGGCGTCGTCAGTTTCATCTTTGCCGACCTGATTATCCTGCCGATCCTCGATATCTATCGCAAATACTATGGCTGGAAAGTGATGGGTTATATCCTGATCACATTTTACCTTACCATGGCGGCCGCAGGCTACGTAGTGGAATTCCTCTTTGAGGCCCTGGGGATCATTCCACAGAACCGCAATGTGGTCGCGATCGGCGCGGGAATACAGTGGAACTACACTACTATCCTCAATATCATCTTTCTGGCTCTCGCAAGCATCCTGGTGATCCGATTTATACGTACCGGTGGACTACCGATGCTGCGGATGATGGGCTCGACCAAACACGAGATGCCTCAGGAACATGCTATGCAGCATCATGATAGATGATTCTGACAGAGGAAAAGTTCATACCCTTGATGCTCAGTTCTTACTTTGACATCTTCGATGAAAAAGCCGTGTGGCCCGTTCTTGTATTGATACAGGAGCGGGCCACACGGCTGGATCTTCGCGCTGGCGCTGGCCGTATGTCCTCATAGAAAGAGCGACATACAAGCCAGAAGAACAGGTACTACTTGGTCGCGACGGTGAAGACGTGTACCTGTCCGCCAGTTGTGGTGGAGGGCAATATCACCCCTGTAACCGTCTTGCCGGGTTGCAATGTCACATCGACATACAGAACAACCGGTCGAGAAGTTGCCTGCTGACCATTTGGTGTATTGCGGTAGCCGGTGGTGGCGACTACCTGGTTGCCAAAGGATGGAGCATCGGTACCTGAACCACCCAGGGTCCAGTCACTAAAGCCCAGCGTAAAGGTCTGCGTCGAGCCATCGGAATAGGTGATTGTGGCCTGACCACTGCCTGGACCACCCGCGGCTGAGCCGAGGAAGGCCAGCGTGGATGCTCCAGCGACAGGAGTAACAGGAATCAATTGCCCATTCGCGATATAGTTATCGGGTGTTCCCACCGTTGAACTCGGCCAGGTGAAGTTCACACCATTGAAGGCCACGGTTCCACCGGGCGTGATATTGACTGCCGCTAAAGCTTCTGCGGAGTAACTATTGGTCCCATCGAAGTTGCCAGTCGTGGGACTGGTATCGTCACTTGTGGCTGTATTGTTGTAGACAGCTGGCAGTGGCGTTGGCGTTGGTGTCGATACACTCGGCGTCGGCGTCGGGCTGACTGTCGTAGCGCCAGTTGTCGCCACCGTGAAGACATGAAGCTGTCCGCCAATTGTGGTGGAAGGTAAGATCACACCAGTAACTGTCTTGCCAGCTTGCAACGCTACATCGGCATACAGGATGGATGGTTTGGATGTGGGCTGCTGACCCTTCGGAGTATTGCGATACGCCGTGGTGGCGACCACTTTATTGCCGAAGGATGGGGCATCGGTACCCGAACCGCCCAGGGTCCAGTCGCTGAAGCCCAGCGTAAAGGTCTGCGTCGAGCCATCAGAATAGACAATCGTGGCCTGACCACTCGCTTTACCGCCAATGGCCGCACCCAGGAAACCCAGGGTAGTGGCATTAGAGGAGGAATTGATAGAAATCAATTGTCCCTTCGCCACATAGTTGTTATTCGTGCCTGCCGCCGAAATCGGCCAGGTGAAGTTGATACCATTGAAGGCCACGGTTCCACCAGGCATGATATTCAGTGCGGCTAACGCCTCTGCTGAATAACTATTGGCTCCATCAAAGTTGCCAGCCGAGGGATTGGTATCGTCACTCACACCCCGGTTGTTGTAGACCGCTGCCGGAGGTGTCGGCGTTGGCGTGACACCAGGGGTCGGCGTGACACCAGGGGTCGGTGTGATACCAGGTGTCGGTGTTGGCGCTACCGGCGTTGGCGTTGGCGCTACCGGTGTTGGTGTCGGGGTGACAGGGGTTGGCGTCGGGGTGACCGTCGTGCCACCTTTGGTCGCAACCGTGAAGATGTGCAACTGTCCACCAGTGACTGTGGAAGGTAAGGTTACGCCGGTAACGGTCTTACCGGATGGCAGGGTTACATCGGCATACAGAATGACTGGTTTGGATGTTACTTGCTGTCCACTCGGGGTATTGCGATACGTCGTAACGGCGACGACCTGGTTCCCGAAGGATGTGGGACCTGTTCCCGAACCGCCCAGGGTCCAGTCGCTAAAGCCCAGCGTAAAGGTTTGTGTCGTACCATCGGAATAGGTGATCGTAGCCTGACCGCTGGCTTTACCAGCGGTGGCCGATCCCAGGAAGGCCAGCGTGGTCGCCCCAGAAACTGGCGTGACAGGAAGAAATTGTCCCTTTGCCACATAGTTATTGGGCGTTCCCGGCGCTGAACTCGGCCAGGTAAAGTTGACCCCATTGAAGACAACCGTACCGCCTGGCGTGATATTCAACGCAGCTAACGCTTCGGCTGAATAACTGTTAGCCCCATCGTAGTTGCCAGTCGAAGGACTGGTATCATCACTCGTGCCTTTGTTATTGTACACAGCGGGTGTCGGCGTCGGCGTTGAGGTCACCGGTGTCGGTGTCGGCGTCGTACCAGGTGTTGGTGTCGTACCAGGTGTTGGTGTTGGTGTCGGCGTCGTACCAGGAGTCGGCGTCGGTGTGACTACAGTACCACCTTTCGTGGTGGCTGCAAAGACGTGAAGTTGTCCACCATTGAGAACCGAAGGTAGGACAACACCCTGGATCGTTTTACCCGCCTGTAAGGCGATTTCCGCATACAGTACCACGGGCTGTGATGCCGTACTGGAACCTTTCGGGGTATTGCGATACGCAGTAGTATCAACGATCAGATTGCCAAATTGGACTGAATTGGTGCTGCCAGTCGCTGTCCAGTCACCAAAGCCTAGTGGGAAATCCTGGCTCGTGCCGTCCGCATACTGGATGGTCGCGACACCGCTGGTTGCTCCACCAGTGGAGGCACCCAGGAAGCAGAGTGTAGTGGCACCGCTGACAGGGGTGATCGATAATAATTGTCCCTTTGCCACATAGTTATTGTTCTGGCCGGCGGGAATATTAGGCCACGTGAAGGTGGCACCATTGTAGTTGATGGTCGCGCCAGGCGTGATGCCTACGGCCTGTAAGGCTTCAGCAGAATAACTATTGGCTCCATCGAAGTTTCCACCCGAGGGATTTGAATCATCGCTGGTGGCGATATTATTGTAGACGGCTGGCGGTGGTGGACCCTGGTTGGTAGTTACCGCAAAGACATGCATTGTGCCGCCTGTGGCATTCGAGGGCAGGGTCACACTTTTGACCGTTTTATTCGGCTGCATGGTGACATCGGCATAGAGCAGATAGGTATCAGCAGTGGTCTGACCTGTCGGGGTATTATAGTAGGTCATGTAGGCCATCTTACCATTGCCGTATTGCAAGCCACCCTGCAAGTGCCAGTCGCTAAAGCCAAGTTGAGCAAACTGTGCCGAGCCATCGGTATAGTTCACGGTGACCGTGCCCGAGGATGCTCCTCCGGTCGATGCGCCAGCGAAGGCAACGACAGTCGCATTTTTCAAGGGTGTTACTGGGATAGTTTGGCCGTTGGCGATATAGTTCTCAGGTTGTCCCGGCACGACGTTCGGCCAGGGGAAAACGGTATGACCAAAGAAGGCGTTGTCACCAGGATTGATGCCGTCGGAACGCAATGCCTGCTCGGAATAACTATCACCACTGGTATCAAAGTTGCCCGGTGCGGTTGCAGTATCATCAGTAATACCAACATTGTTATAGGTGACACCCGGTGTGGGTGTTACGGTTGGAGTACCCGTCGGCGCAGGAGAAGGATTCAAGCCGTAGATTACCAGAGAGTCCTGGGTACCGACAAAGACCTCACCGTTCGCCACGGTCGGGGCTGAGAATTTGACGTAGTTGTCCAGACCATCACGAGCAGCGTTCAGTTTGCTGGTATAAATCTCCTTGGAGATATCACTGGCATCATACGCTCGCAGGACCGCGCTCGGATCGATGGTCCACATGACACCACTGCCGCTGGCACTTCCATTGCTAGAGATTACAAGGTTGCCACCGGTAAAGCTGAAGCTATCAGTTGACTGGGCCACAGGATTGGTCGAAAGGACGCCATTGGTCAATGTAAAGGCTCTGGCATGATCACCAGCACCGGCAATGTAGAACATCGGGCCATTGGGACCATTCCAATAGGTCGGGGTGCCATAAATACCACCCACTGTGTTTGGCGGCGTCTCTTGCTGTACCTTGTCAACATCGGTACGGTTACGCTCAGTAGTATCACAGTTCAGCGTTGGATCGCTGGTGAACTTGCCCATATTGTCTTTGTTCATGACATAGATACGCCCCTCCTTACCACCACCAATCACCTCATTAAAGTCATTCACAATCAACGGACCACCCGAACCAAGATCCGTATCTTTATTGTTGAGACAGAGCTGATTGAAGGGAGAGAAGTAGTCTTGCGTCTGCAATTGGGCATTCAGTTTGATATAGCTATCACCGGCCTCGGTCCCGCCAGTGTTGAGGTTGAAGTCACCATTGCCATCAACATAATAGATATTGCCATTATTGTCAGCGGATACCGCACCACCAGCACCCCAGAGTCCAGCCCCGGCCCCATTGGGAGTATTGTTATAGATCGCTGACTGCACAAATTTTGTCCCATCATAGCTATAACTCATAATCCATCCATGATAGGGACCATCATCACAGAAAGAGCCAAAGGGAACGTAGACCTGCCCATTGGCCCCGGTCAAGGCGGCACGCTGCCGTTCCTTTAGAGGCTTAAACGCAATCTGTCCATTCACGGCTTCATAGTTCGAGCCGGTACCTGGCACAGATCCCTGAATAACAATTGGACTGCCGGGCTTGTCAAGGCCGGTCGTGAGATCCACGGCGTGCAGGCGATAGACCAGGCCACTATTCTCTTTGGTAAAGGCAACCACATACATTGTGTTGGTGCTGGTATCAATCGTCGGTGTTCCGGTAATACCAATCTGGGGCTGCAAATCATTACAGGAAACATCGGCTGTCTGGACAATGCTTGCCCCATTTCCTAGATAATTTGTATGCCAGAGAGGAGGGGTCGTTGTACTTTGATCGGCATCAAAGGCATAGATACTGTCATTCTCAGTGGCTACATAGACGACATTGTGTTGTGTTCCATTTATAATGACATTGGGTACAAAAAGTGGTTCGGCATAAACCTGACCATCAACTGGATAAGAGACGCGTTTCCCAAATTGGGTTTGATTAACATTGCTGGTATTCAGAATAGTTTCATTCAGAAACGTTCCTGTGCGTGCGTTGTTCCCTTTATAGGTCGTTACCGCCGTATTTGTGGGAGCCGCGCTGGCTGAAGCTGCGTGCGCGGAGAACTGATGAGCGAAAACGGGGGCGACCAGGCTCCCCCCGGAAAACGCGATCAATAGCAGAACGGTGGAAAGAGAAAGAAGAGTAGAGCGCGTCATTCTTCTTTTCTTGAAAAGCGATCCCGCTTGCTCAGGGCCGGGATCAGGTTGGATAGACTGTATTCGATTTTGCATCCAGGTATTCCTTACGTACGCATCATAGATTGAATAAGAAACATAATCATAAGTCTAAAACTAAAACTAAAACTAAAATGGATTCATAACAGGGAAGAGGGAACGGCGAATCCATAGAACAGGGTGTTCAGGGGTATTTTGTGAGCGTGCTCCTTTTCGCCAATAAATGCATATATACCTATTAAAAAGTATACGTAGGTGAGAAATAAGGGTCAATGATGATAGGCATATAGTCCTAAAAAAGGCGTGGAACAGAATATTTTGGCGCACCTCGCTAAACTGAAAGTTATGGCATGGAAAATTCTAAACAATATTTAGCTTTAATGGATAAAAAAAGTGTAGTCAACACTCTTTTTTTGTCGATTAGAGCTAGCCTTTCATGATCTTCAACGAGGTAGCACAGAGAGAGATTCTCCCTAAAAATTTATTGTTCCTATGCTAAAACGCTTAAATGGAACAAAATTCGTCCATGATAATGAAAGAATATGAACGAGAAGGATACAAATGCCAGGGTCACTTCTTACGTTTATGGGGTGAAATAATACAAAATGCAACAACCGAGATGCTGATTTGAAACATGACTTCTAGTTCGATTGCTTGAAAAAGCTTTGAGACAATGCTATGTTAATAACATCATCCATTGCATATATTTTATTCGTAGAGCATATGTGAAATGCTTGTATATATTTGTTGCTTGTAGAGTGTTAGATAATTATTGTATTTGATAGCTAATGGATAAAATGAGTAGAGAACAGTCTGCACCGTCACGACGGCAATTTATACGCCCAATGTCGCCGCTGCGAGATATACTGTCAGGGAGTACTCCCGAGCCGCTGAAGCCCTACCCGCCATCTCAACCAGCAGCAAATAAGGAGATGTATCCAACGCAGTGGGACCAGCATCAGATAATGGCTGATAGGACCGCAGAGGCGTCGCGACAGCCATTATCTCCCCACGCCCTTATTTTGGAAAACCAGGATACCATTCCTACAGCGCAAATAAAACCGTCTGCATCCGTCAAACTCGCACCTCAAAATGAAGCTGATCATGCTAACATCTTTCGCACCTCACCGGGTGGCGTATCACAATTAGAGGATTTCACCTCGAAATCCTGGGCCATGCCGCAACACGTAGAGACATTACAGCCCGAGGAATCCCAGATGAATGGGACTCCAATAGAAACCGGACATGACTCCGCCTTATTATCGTGGATGATTCCTCCTCCGGCACCTCATCCACTACAAACACAAGAAACAAAGCGCCACGTCAGTCAGAAGCAGGGGCAAAAAAAGCAAAAACGACAAAATTCGCGCAAAAAGCGTGTCCCAGTCTGGCTGGTAGCGGTCAGCATCCTCACGATTCTGGCAATTGTGTTAACCCAGGGTAACGGCGTGGCCGGTGCGTGGGCCGCCGATGAGTTCCGTGCCATTGCCGGACCAGTGGCGGCCGCCCAGGTTGAAGCCTGGTATCTCAGTGCCCAAAACACGGCGAACAAATTGGAGTATCAGCTCGGCTTCCAACACATTTCCGCGCCCCACACGAAATTGAAGGTCGTAAAACTGGCCCGACCAGCAAAAGCCCTGCTAAAGCCGATGGCATTAACAGCCATGCAACCCATGCTCTTGCCCGCACTCGACGGCGAGGGAACATGGAATACGCTCGAAGCTGCGCCCGGAACCTATAACTACCTCCCACTGGATGCCAAAGCCTTTATTCGGCCTGATCCCAACACGTCTTATGCTGTTGTCTCGCTATTACAATTCGACGCACGTTTTATGAGACTGCACATTGTAGCGGGCACGCAAGAGCCAGGTGGGCCGCTCGCCATGTATGGCACCGGAATTATCCCTCAAGCGGATCAAGCAGGGAACGCGCTCCTTGCCACCTTAAATGGCGGATTTAAATATGCGGATGGTGCGTTCGGTCTGATGTCTGATGGTAAGGTGTATGTGCCGCCGCAACCAAATGCCGCCACCATTGCCATCACCAAAAGTGGAAAACTAATAATAGGGAGCTGGGGGGTCAATCCCCAACTCACCAGCAACAACAAAAATCTGGTCGCCTGGCGTCAGAATGCAGGATTGCTGATCGATAAGGGAGAGATCAGCACTCTGGCCAAAGACGGCGCAGCCTGGGGCGGCACAATCTTGAATAGCGAATACACCTGGCGGTCAGGGCTAGGGCTCACAGCCGAGGGCAACCTGATCTATGCCGCTGGCAATGCGTTGCTCCCGGAAACACTGGGGAAAGCCCTCAAAGCGGCTGGCGCAGTCATGGCGATGGAGATAGACATCAATCCATTCTGGACGCGAGCCTTCCTCTATCAACAGGACAAAAACGGGGCGCTCACCATCAACAAACTCAGCACCGATATGCAAGGGACCGGCAGAGAATACCTGACCCCCAACCTGCGCGACTTCTTCTATCTCACCCGCTACACCCCCACTCCCCCCAAATAAAAATTGGATACTGCATACATCAGGTTCAACAAAATGGAAGGAGAGATTATGGATGTAGACCCATTTTTCCGATTGGTTCTTTCTTTTTTGCACCTATTGGTGCTTTTTTTCTCTCTACATTTCTGGTAGTATATCCGCAAGGAATAATCTTTCGGCAAGGAATGAAAGGGAAAAACGATGTTAGCGTATGTGTTCTGGCACCAGCGGGCAAGTGAAATAGCGCGAGAGGAATACCAGGAAAAACTGGCCGCATTTCATCAGATATTGCAAGAGCGGCAACCAGAGGGCTTTGCGGGTTCAATGGTCCTGGAGATGCCACAGGTGCCGTGGATGTCGGCAGCGAGTGAGGTCTATGAAGATTGGTATCTGGTTGAGAATTCGGCTGCTCTTGATTTGTTGGATGAGGCAGCGGTTACCGGGATCTGTCGAGAGCCGCATAATCGGGTTGCACGCCTGGCTGATAATGGGACTGGTGGCCTGTATCGTTTGAAAGAGGAAACCATCGATCTTGCCCGACTGTCTGAAATTCGTTCCGCCATCTGGTTCAGTAAACCAACGGGCATGAGTTACGACAAGCTCTATGAAATTTTACAGCCGAGTCGAACTGAGCAGCCAGGCATCTTATGGCAGCGGCAGATGACAATGGGGCCAGCACTGGAATTCTGCATACATAGTTCACAGAAAAGCCTATTGGTGGATGAAATACAGGGAGTACAGGTAGAAGCACAACCAATCTTCACGCCTGGCCGATAAGCAAAGAAGGCCCGAACCCTTGCAGTCAATACCACTCAAAGAACGAGAAGGAAAGGCCAGCGAATGAACGACTATCAGCGATTAGCCCCCATCCAGAGAAATGCCAGTCACCTGATGGTTGCCTACCTCTTCCTACACAGGACGTGATTTGGTATCCACATCTCGGGATGGCGGAAAGCGAGAACATCCAGATTACAGCTCATGGAAGCGATCGTACCGACGCAGATGAACACCTAGTGAGGAAAAAGGAGAGAGCCCGTGCCATTCCTACCGACTCACCTTCAAGAGATCAACGATGCATTGAACATCTGGGACAGGAGCATCAGGAACCCACAGACGCATTTCAGCAATACCTTGAATAGCACCCCAAAAAGCGAGAGTTAAAGACCATGGATCTCCTTGTTTGATTTCCCCTAGGTGTTGCCCCTTGAGAATAAGCGGAATGCTGGCCCTCACCGCTTCCTGTGAACTCACCAACTGTTTGATCTGTTCGGGGATGGATTCCAGGGTGTTGATCTGATTGACCAGTAAAAACAAACGGGATGCAGCAGGCTCTTCCAGATACTGAAAACTCATCTCCACAATCTGTTCGAAAATGTGGAGCGGTGGGAATGGAGCAGCGAGGAGGTCCCTGGCTAATGACGTCCCCACAGAAGCAAGCGTGGCGAGTTCTTCTAAGATTGCCTGTTTGGTCGGAAAATAGTGAAATACCAACCCAACGCTGATATCGGCTTTTTCTGCAATATCCCTGACGGTCGTTCCATGATACCCCCTGCGGACAAATAGATCGAGGCTTACATCTAGTAGGTTTTGCCTTTGTTTCTCTTTTTGTTCTGCGCGTTTCCCCATGCCCTTCTGCACCTTCGTCTTTTTTCGTATGTGCTCTCCTCAGATTGTATCACAAGTTGCCTAACAGGCAAGCCCTCCGCCCCAGGACGCGAGGGCCGTGAGGCGGAGAGGCACAAGGTGATGTGCTTAGAAACTTTGCTGTCCCACTTTGTGGCGCGGCTGACGCAGAAGCTTGACCATGGCCACGTAGCAGAACGGGCTGAGGAGCACCGCGAGGTAGGTCAGGTAAATCCAGGGGAATTGCCCAACATAAAAGTCGTGTGGGCTGAGTGAGATCGGACTGGGGATCAGAACAAAACCCACAAAATCAACTGGCAAGGCAATAACTAGCCAGAGGGCACCTAAGGCAAGGGCTTCCTTGTAATTACTCCTTTGTTGGGCTCGCTGGCTAAAGTAAAAGGCGGCACCTGCCATCCAGCATGCCAGATTCATCAGTGGTTCATAAGGGAGGGTCAATTGAAAACCCAGATCTTTCATGCCAGCCGTTGCTGATGGGGCGTGCAGGAGCCCATCGACCAAAAAGCTAAATGCCACAGCTACAATGGTAACACCAATATAAGCTAAGAGAAATATGACCAAGGCCCGCTTGTAACGGAGTGTCTGTTTTGTCATAGTTGTTATTCCTTTACTTGATCTTATGAAAACTGCTATAGATTGATGAGCTTCTATGTAATGAACTAATGTACAATTGAAGCATGTGTAAGGATATGCACGTGATTTTGTCATTCTTCAGAGATGTTGTGAAGATCATCCCACCTGAGGGTGAACCTCGTTGCGAGCGCCCTGAAGAGATAGTCCATTTCATTAATCATTTGCTCAATGAGATAATACCATAAATATTCCGCAAAATCAATAATAATTGAGCAAATGATTAATGAAATTCGCTTGAGGCGGACATGTGGCAACGATCGCCCTCAAATCCCTTCTGCTGGAACGGGGAGACTTTAGTATCACCTTTTCAGATGACCCTGTTCGCAAGGTTCGTAGAAAACCCTCCGCATGAAAGCGAGAAAAGCTGGGCTTTCCAGCCCCTCTCGTTCATACATCAAAAGTCAGAAGTATTTGGCAAAAGAGGCCTTCTTTAAAGGATTGACATTTTACTTCAGTGAGTATATTATTGTGAATATTGAATGATTTTGAAAAATATTCAAACAAAAGTGAATGGCAATGAAAAAAATTGAGGCGCCCTCCAGACAGCAAGAGCGTGTGGAACTCATTTTACGTGTGGCTGCCGAACAACTTGTGCGCTGGGGCTACAAAAAAATAACCATTAATGATATCGCGCAGCAGGCCGGTATTGGGACGGGTACTATCTACCTCCACTGGAAGACCAGGGAGTCCCTGTTTCAGGCCGTGATGTTGCGTGAAATCAGCGCGGTCTGGGATGAGATGCTGGAACGTATGCGCCATGATTACAGGGAGTTTTATCCTCATCGCATGATGCGCTCCCTCTTGCTTATCACCATGCAGAGGCCGATTGCACATGCCATGTTTATCGGCGATGGAGAACTGCTGGGGAAGCTCGTGCAGAACAAGCTGGCAATACAGACGCGTATGATGCGTACGCCTGATCAGTTTGTTACCTTACTGCGCGATCAGGGGCTGATGCAAACGAACATGAGCGTGCATATGCAACAGTATGCTTTAAGTGCTGCTGTTACCGGCTTTTGCCTTGTTGATCCACTGATTGCTGAAGAAGACCGTGTATCGCTTGAGGAAAGGGTGGATGCTCTGGCTTATGTGATACGCCAATCCTTTGAACCTCCTGAGTTGGTAGCTGATGATGTGATGCGTGAAGTCGTGGCGCCCAGGATGCTCACGTTTTTTGAACAGATGAATACAGACCTTTCTCAACAGTTACAAATGATGATGTCTCTCTAAAAGAAATATGCTTCGCTGCATATTGGAGGTACATGATGGCAAAAAGCACAGTAATTTCGCAGACCAGATCGTCTCTTCCCGGTCCACAGGGCCTCCCACTGCTCGGTGGGAAAGTGGGTATGTTACAGCTTTATCAGCAACCTGTCACGTACTTACGACATATGTACAATACCTATGGCGATATTGTGGTGGTCACGAAGAATGATCCAATGTTTGTCTTCGCCTTTGGCCCTCAATACAATTTTCGCCTGCTCTCCGATCCAGATCTTTTCCATGTGAGCACTGATAAGACGTTTAAGAAGGTACCACATGGGACAGCACTGACCCGCCTGTGGTTCAATAATTTGCAGCGCATGAACGGGGATCAGCATAAGCAGCAACGCCGTTTGATGATGCCATCCTTCCATAAGAAACAAATTGTCCATTACCACAATGACATGATCGATCAGACACAACGTATGCTTGATCAATGGCAAGCTAACACTGGCAGTGAGCTGAATCTGTTACTGGAGATGCAGCGACTCACGCAGGCCGTGACTGTCAAGACGTTATTCGGGCTTGATGATGATGTAAAAGTGAAAAGCCTTGGCGATCAGATGCAGAATCTGGTAAAAATCACATCGCTGGGTTTATTGATACCGATCGATTTCCCTGGCTCACCATATCGCCAGGCATTGAAAGCTGCGCAAAAGTTTGAGGCGGAAATTCGTGCTATTATTGAGCAGAAGCGGGCGCAACCGGAGGCGACCGATGTCATGGCGATGCTGATCCAGGCGCACGATGAGGATGGCGAGAAGCTCAATGAGGACAATCTCATCGGCCACGCATTCGCCTTATATGTCGCCGGGCACGAGACGACCGCGAATGCTCTGACCTGGACGCATTTCCTGCTGGAGCAGCATCCACACTCCCTTGCCGACCTGCTCGATGAACTAGATGCGAAACTGCATGGCGCGCCCCCGACCATCGAGCAATTGAGTCAGTTGCCGCTGCTGGAAAGTGTTGTGAAGGAGAGCATGCGCCTGTTTCCTCCTGCAATGGCAGGTCTGAGAATTACGACTGAAGCATGTGAACTGGGGGGGTTCGAGCTCGCTGCCAACACGAATATCATGTATAGCGAGTTCATCACCCATCGTATGCCCGAGCTCTATGAGGAGCCAGATCGCTTCAAGCCTGAGCGCTGGTTGGCACTGGACCGTTCGCCCTATGAATACCTGCCTTTTAGTGCGGGACATCATATGTGTATCGCGGCGTCATTTGCCATGCAAGAATTGAAGATTGTGCTGGCGATGATGCTTCAGCGCTATCGCCTGGCGGTGCGGCCCAATGTGAAGATCTCCACGAATCTCAGGATGCATGCACAACCTGGCATGCCTGTCCGCATCTTCGCCCAGGATCGACAATTTAAGCGTACCCCGGTGCGCGGTCCAATCCAGAGCATGGTAGATATAAGGTAAATCCCAGGAGAAGCTTTTGCATAATTTCTAAGGCGGGCCATGCATAAATTCCGCCTTGCTCGTTGAACACAAACGGTGTCAGAATATCAATCGGTGGATCGATGTACTATGTATGTCTTGAGATAGCCCCACTCTTTTCCAGGAAGAGGTCACCGTTCTGTGGTTGAAAGGAATGATAAAACAAAAAGGGAGGGGAATTTGGCCACCTACTCCACCAAATGGGGGTGAAGCAAGAGCTCCCTGCCTGCTGACGGAATCTGTGTACTGATCCTGGCATGCTTGCAAGCGTTTTTTTGGGTGTGCACTACCATACCGCTTCATGAAGAGGAATGAAGGCGAGAGGAGCCATCCGTAGGAACCACCCTTCACGGGTGGAGGGCCACGATCCTCTCGCACTGGCTCTCCTTCCCGCCTGCTCTGGTGCGGCTTTGGGGCGTGATGGCAATGCCCCTCCGCCCGTGAAGGGTGGCATCTACGGATGCATCGGCATTCCACATTCTCCTTATTGAAGCGGTATGGGGGTGCACTCCCTCTTCAGATGGCGGCTGCACTCCGGTGCTGTCAACAAAGGGTGCCTCCTTTTTCTCTGGGTTGTCTTCCTCTTTCCCTCATTTGTTGGAGTAGGTGGGAATTTGGCACGCACCTACGTTTTTGATCATCATTCCAGGCATGTGAACCGTATTGGGGCACAGCCCTAGACCCCAGTCAAGGAGCTTGCTGCCCCTTGCATCCCCGCTTTTCAAATGAAAGGTAACGCAGTACTAGAACGTTATGGGCAGGCTCGTGAGGCCACGCAGGATAGGATTCTGGGTCCAGGTGAGTTGCGCAGCCGAACTTGCCTTTCGCAGGTTGGGCAGGCGTTGCAGTAAGGTGCCAATAGCGATCTGTCCTTCCAGACGCGCCAGGGGTGCTCCCAGGCAGTAATGGATGCCCTTGCCAAAGGCCACATGCTGATGCTCCTGGCGCAGAATATTCAGCACGGCTGGATCAGAAAACTGCTGCGGATCTGTATCCGCTCCGATCAAGGAAACAAATACCATCTCACCCTTGCGAATCACCTGACCATGTATGGAGATGTCCGAGCTTGCCCAACGCGGCGAGGAGAGACTCACCGGAGCTGTGTAGCGCAACAATTCCTCGATGGCTCCTGCAAGCAAGGTAGCGTCGGCACGGAGCAGACGCATCTGCTCAGGATGCTCCAGTAACGCCAGCATGCCGTTGCCGATCAAATTGACAGTTGTCTCATGCCCGGCAACGATGAGTAGGAAGATGGTGGAAATGAGTTCGGTTTCACTGAGGGTATCTCCACTTTCCTCAGCCTGGACCAGACCACTTATCAGATCACTGCCAGGATGGGCTCGCTTTTCGGCGAGGAACGTTTTAATATACTGGACAAACTCCTCCAGAGCAGCGAGCTTGTCCTCCATTTGAGGCCCTATAGGGGCATTCACGATCGTTTGCGTCCAGCTGCGGAATTGCGCGCGATCCGCGATGGGAATCCCCAGCATCTCTGAAATGACGGTGATAGGCAGTGGGAAGGCAAAGTCAGTAATGAGGTCCATCTTTCCCTGTGCCTCTACACCCTCCAACAGCTCGTCCGCAATCTGCTGAATACGTGGGCGGAGCTGCTCGATCATACGCGGCGTGAAGGCTTTGGAGACCAGACCTCGCAGACGGGTATGATCGGGTGGATCGACCGTGAGCATATCCCGCCTCCAGGTAATGAAGCGCGGGAGAACGGATGCGCCCTCGTCGACTGTATTCTGCCCCTCTGAAGGTGACGAGACTTTCTGTATGTCTTTGATGAAACGCGGGTCTTTGAGAAGCGCGATGCCATCATCATAGGTCGTCACGATCCAGCTCACCCCCGGTGCCAAAGGGCTGTTAAAAGGGATGAGTGGCCCCTGTTCACGTAAACGAGTATAAAAGGCAATCGGGTCGTGCTTGGTTTCTTGCGCGAGCAAATCGGCGAAGGTAATCTGTCCCATCGTGTTCAGCTCCCATTCATTCATCCTTATATTCACATCAATAGTCTGTCTACGAGCGTCATGTCCTAATCAATAAGAATGGGTATAACATAGATTCTTATGAAACGCAACGGTTTCGTACCAATTCTCAGGGCCGTTTAAAAGCATGTGCGAGAAAAGCGCAGAAACCGAGAAAAGCGCCAATGTCTCTTTTCTGCGTGAGTTCATTTCATTCCATTTTCTGGGCGAGTATGCTATAGTTCATGAAGAGCTCATCCTTACATTTTGACAAAGTGTTTGATTCCCATCACCAGCGGGATCTTGCTGCTGACTCGCTGGCAGGCGCTTGCGCTCCAGCGCCCTTTTTAGTGTGTGGTGCAGGAAAGGTGCTGTGCACCTTTCCTCCACCACACACTAAAAAGATATTTGAGCACCGCAGGTGCGAAACCTCATACACAGAGATCGTAGAGAGCATGGGAATCAAGCACTTTCTGAGCTCGACTTTGTACAATTTTGAAAACGTGAGCTCAAAAATGCGTCACACTCGCCCTTTTTCTCAGGCTCAAAAGCCTAAAAATGTACAAAGTCGAGCTGAGCTGTTAGAAGATTCCCATTGTAGCAAGATTGGATTCTTTTATTTCATTCCTTTGGGACTTTGGAACTTTTAAATAGTCCTGTGTGCGGGGCTTGACATAATATTGACATATTTATATAAATATGTCAATATTATATAAATAAGAATATATTTTACTACTACTGTAACAATTGAAAGTTCTAAAGTATATTGCCGGGAGCAATATACTAACACGTGTGAGGCAACTGGACTACACCTTTGCATTACGATTTACTAATAAGCATTGCAGGATTAATTTACTTATATACTTTATTTTGCAGATAATAGGGCAGAGGGAAACACCATGGCTTTAGAATCCAGGCTAACGACAGGGTTCATACCCAGGGAGTTAGAGGCAGTGGCGTTAGAGGAAGTAGGGATCAAACCCAAGATAAATGATAACAAGCCCGAAGGTGATGATGCCCCCAAGCTCAAAGGTGATGATGCCCCCAAGCCCAATGATGAAAATATCGCCAGGCCCAAAGGTGATGATGCCCCCAAGCCTAATAGTGAAGATGCTAGCAAGCGCCCGGAGGAATTTGGTAGAAAAAAACTTCAAAAAGGAGACAACTCACCAAAAAATATCAAATTAGTTCGTGACCTTGCGACGAAGTTTAATGATGCCAAAGAAATACCACAAGAACTAATAGACACAGTGAGAAAAAAGTCTCTCTCTTCTTCACCTGTCCCCAAACCATTTTATAAGGATTTGCTAAATGTTACCGAACTAGCACAGCAAAAGGCACCCATTGAATCGTGGGCGGAGGTGGGTGCTGCGGAAAAGGCCTTGCAGTGGTATCGCAATTACACGAGAACTAACAACATTGATAGTAAAAGTATTATAGATAATGCACAACAATATTTAACTGATAAAAGAATGTCGTTGCCGACACCCAGGGAGATGGCCTTTAACCTGATTTCCACTGACAAGGTCCCCTTTGACCTGACTTCCTCTGACAGGGTCCCTTTTGACCTGACGCGTTTTGATAAGGATATTTCTACGTCAGAATCACAGCCATCTACATCCGCTGCTAAGACGATAGAAATCACTAAAATGCAAAGAACTGCCAATGATGAGACCTCAAAAATAAATACACAGTATGCAGTTTTTGCAGAGCAGTATCTCCCTGCACTTGCTGAAAAAATTACAAAAAAAGAAACCTATATTGGTAGAGTCGCCAATCCCGATAACGACAAGATGCGAGCAGAGATCATGCCAGGTGAGACGCCTAATGCAGCATCTCAGATAGCTGATAGAGATATCATAGAAAAAAAATTAGGGAGGGTAGAGGAATCTCTCAGACAAATAGATGTAGAGAAACATAACTTGTCGACCATAAAAGATAATCGTATAGCAATCGAGCAAAAATTAAGCGAGACAGGACGTATATCGAAGTTCTTTAGTTACTCTCTTCGCAAATTGGAAAGAAGCATTCAGAATTTGCCAAATGATGAAGCTATTGATAAAAGATTATCAGACATTGAGGAGCGGGAACAGAAGAAACTGGTTACAGGTAAAGCACTCCTCTATGCACTTGGTAAAGGAGAGGCGAAGGATGAAACATATTATACAGCATATCTCTTGAGGCAACAAGAAAAATTGAAAGATATGCAACTACAATTCACAAAAGTAGTTATGGGCAACAATATAGAGGCAATAGGTCTCAAATTTGATCAGCTTCACACCACTGATACCTTGTCTGATCAAAGCGCAGGATTGCAGATGCTCAGCTCATTTGTCAAAGATAATTACGTCCCTAAGCTGTTTGACGGCTTATCTACTCACCTTTGGATCGGAGAGCCAATGATGTACGAGGGATTGGGAATCACGGTCGCTCTCCAGAACCACGGCGTTGGAGTGAATTTTGGGGCAACGATAGCGGATAGAGAGGGGGGATATAGTACATTAGGCGTTCTCTACCTTGTTAATACTGCTATACATGCTGTAAAAGGTTTCGCAAGCTATAAATTGCAAGGACGCTATGAACGAGCACTACAACAATTCAAACAAGGCTTTACAGAAGAGCAGTTTTATCAGGTGAAGCAACTTCCAGACGAACACCAGTGGATTATCAATCGAGACGAAATCTCCCAGAAGAAGCAAAAATCTCCCTTCAAGATTGATTATGATAAAGCGTGGAACCGCTATAAAGCCCTTTCAAAGCCTTCAGAAGAGAAGGGGCAGGAGGGCGTTTTATTACCCGCAGATAATCTCAAAAAGCATGATCTTGAATCCCGACAGCAACTTAAAGAGATATTGTTCTTGCATATGATGAAACACTATCGGGGTATCAAACCATTCAAACGTTCTATGGAAAGTGTGGCGACTTCTCTGGCTTTTGGGGCCGGAGCTATTACCTATGCAACGGTTGGCCTGGGGGCAGGAGTGTTCGGGTATGCAGCGGCTGCTCTGGCGCATGTAGCTATAACGGATACGAGATATTTTAAACATGACATGCGTGGCAGACACGCGCGCGCGATAATTAAAAGCGAAAATTCCATAACAAGGGATATGGCAACAATAATAGATCAGACAGAAACAGGTCAAGAGATAAAGGCTGCAAAGGCGGAGATTGTTGGTGCTAATAAGCAATCCTGGCTTTCTACGAAGAAGACGGAGAAGACAGCAGAGAATAGTCAGCCTACCGAGCGTGGCACAAATAATGATGGGAAAATAGATAAAAAATATGTGCCCGATGATAACGTTGCAGCCGAAAATCGGCGTTACTATGATGCTATTAATCGTGCCTTGCAGAGGACAGAAGAGGTTGTACAAAACAAGCACACCTTCTTCTCGGAAAATGTGAAAAAACAATATGTTGATGATCTTTTTGATAGGAATCTAAAGGAAGAACTGAATCAACTGGCCAGGGATGAAGTTAAAGCAGAGTCGTGGTTTTCTATGCGCAAGCGCTTTAATCCTGATAGGGATGAGGAAACACGGCAGAAGCTCAGTTTTTGTGCTCAAACTGCTTCAGAGATGGTCAGAAACCTGTTGTCTTCTTCAGAGAAGACCCCTCAACAGAATGCTCATCTTTCTCAGGTGCCCTCCGAGCAGCAAAAATCTATCAACATCCATGTGTTAGAGGCGGTTTCTGAGAAGGATGCTCTCGATAAGCTGGCGGCCAGGGGCTTTACCTTTACTGATCCAACAGGAATGAAGCACGAACCAACAGAAGTTATGGATGCTTTTGTACGCTATAAAACGGCCATGGCACTGCTTACCGACGGTGGCGCAATCAAAGCGGAGAAGAATATACGCGGAAATATCAGGAAAGCGGCAATGTCTATAAATAAGATAGCAGTATCTAAAAACACCGGTAACGAAGATACAAAGATAATAGAAGAAAGTCCGTTTGAGGGTCTGGAAAAACGAACTGATGCCGCGATGAAAGGTCTTCCCATAAGCTGATATTCTTTATATCCTTGCATGAGATATCCTTGCGTGAGAGTTGCCAGCAAAGCACTAACAAAGTGTTTGATTCCCATGCTCTCCACGATCTCTGTGCATGAGGTTTCGCACCTGCGGTGCTCAAAACAGTTTTTAGTATGTGGTGCAGGAAAGGTGCAGTGCACCTTTCCTGCACCACATACTAAAAAGGGCGCAGGCGCGCACGCGCCTGCCAGCAGGTGAGCAGCAAGATCCCGCTGGTGATGGGAATCAAGCACTTTGTAAGAATGAGAAATGAATAGAGGATGAACAAACCACAATACACTGCGCAAATCTTTCAGCACTATCGCCTGCTTCTCTTCTCCATCGCCTATCGTATGCTTGGCAGCGCAACCGACGCCGAGGATATCGTCCAGGATGCTTTTCTGCGCTGGCTTCAGGCCTCCGACAAAGATGTGCAGTCTCCCAAAGCCTATCTCTCAACGATTGTTGTCCGCCTCTGCCTCAATCAACTGAACTCGGCCAGAGAACAGCGAGAGGTCTATGTGGGTCCCTGGCTTCCCGAGCCCATAGCAACGGGCCAGATGCCTGAACTGGCTGAGACAGTTGCGCAGGCAGAATCGCTTTCGCTGGCCTTTCTCTTGATGCTGGAAAAGCTCAATCCTCTGGAGCGGGCTGTTTTCCTCCTGCACGAGGTTTTCGAGTACGAATACAGTGAGATCGCCGCCATCGTCGAAAAAAGCACAGTCAACTGCCGCCAGATCTTTCACCGCGCCCAACAACATCTTGATAAGCACCCCGCACGATTCTCAGCCTCACGCGAGCAGCAGGAGCACATCACCAACAGTTTTCTCCAGGCCAGCCTCAACGGTGATATGCAGGAACTGCTCAGCCTGCTAAGCAACGACATTGTCTCGATGGGCGATAGCGGCGGTAAAGCCGCGCTGAAAGCTGGCCTGTTGCCAATCTATGGATCCCAGAAAGTCTCCCGTGGCTATCTTGGTGCCCTGCGTAGCTTACCCCCCGGCGTGGTTACACGTATCACCGAGGTCAACGGCCAGCCAGCCATCGTCGCCTATCTCAACGAAAAACCTGTCGGTGCAATTCTCTTCCAGATCAAGAACGGGCAGATTTCGCAGCTCTATTACATAGTCAATCCTGATAAGCTGAACTGGTTGTAACCGTGGCCGAACTGTACTCACCTGGATCTTGATCAGGGTTATCGGTACCATCCCTATCAACAGTGCCACACTCACCTGGCAGCCGGGCGCGCCACCAAAGAATTGGAAAGCGCTCGTCAACCACGCGGAGCGGTTCCATATTGTTGATGTCTGGGCGGCAGTCATGGCATCTGCGTGCTTCTTGACTAGCCGTGGCACTCAAGCTAGCCACTCATCGAGCATTGAGAAAGCAGCCTCAATTCATGAAACAGATATACGTGACATATCTCATCGCAACACGCTCGGCTTTGTCTTTATGACGGAAAGCCTGACTACTTACAGGATCCTCTTTCGGATCGATCTCTCTGCAACTTCAAGAATGCTTGAAGAATATTCAAGCCTGGCCCCATCTTTCAGGATCCTCTTTCGGATCGATTCCTCTGCAACCCCAGACTATCCACCATACATCGTACTTGAGCCAGCTTACAGGATCCTCTTTCGGGTCGATACCTCTGCAACTAATCTGCCAGAAAGCCGAAGAGAGAAACATATATTCTTACAGGATCCTCTTTCGGATCGATTCCTCTGCAACTCATAACGCGATTGTCCCCATGCTGGCCGGAAAGAATGCTTACAGGATCCTCTTTCGGATCGATTCCTCTGCAACATCAATAGCCTTGATAAGCGTGTTGATAACAAAGTCTTACAGGATCCTCTTTCGGATCGATTCCTCTGCAACCGAGGGCTTTGTCAGTACTTTTTTTGACACATATGCCATTGAGATTGAGCAAGGCCCTTGTTTTGGCTTCTCAGAGCTACATGTTCTCTCTTGTTATACGCGATTTTGGCGTTGTGGTCAAGCTTTTTCGAAAATCGATTTTTGTCTGCAAACAAGAGAGGATTTTCGGATGCACTTTTGCGTTTTAAATCCATTCATACTATCTTATCCATGGTGTCAGGGAGCCAATCAGGACTGATTTCTGTCCTGATTACGAGGGATATCTGGATACTAGCGTGTTTGAGGAAGGGAGAATAGACTATCTACAAAAACAGGGCTAGCTCACACAGATGGCTTCTCACCTGTTCGCTTTGCTCCAAAAACAGGTGAGAAGCCATCTGTCCATTATGGCGAGAATCCTGATGACTGGAAGGTCTTTCTGAATGATCTTCTACGGTGTCTGTTTTTTGGGGCGCCCGATAAGGGCGTAGAGAATGGCACCGATGATGTGACTGAAGAGGATAAAAAGGAGCCAGAGAACTTTCTGGTCGAGTTCAGACACCCGTTCGTTGGTCTTCATAAGGCTGATTATGTTAGAGTACGCTCAATTGCTACCAGCCGATCACCTGAAATCCGGCCCAATAGTAGGGATCTGCATATGGTTGAGCAAACGGATCCTCTTTTTCCGCATCAAGACGGACGATGACCTGGGCATCATCATCGTGCCAGCGCAACGATCGTCCCCGCACAGTAATGCGTTGCCATGAGCGCGTGATATGCTGCTCTGGTAATCGTGTCATGGGGACGAACCCGGTAGCCATTGGCATTGTTCTGTACCACACGGCTAATTCTGCGTTCGTAACACAACGCAGCCATGTCTGTGCGCGTGTTAAAGCCATTACAGGTGGTTCCTGTTCCAGGTGGGGGAACCATTCCTGAACAAAGCGTACCATCAGGAGATATGTTGCCTTATCATCGACTGCCCATTGCGCGGCAATCACGGCCTGTGCTCCTGCCTGAAGCATCGCAACAGCCAGGCTATGGGCCTCATCACGGGCTCCTTGCAAATCGAGCAACGCAGTCTGGCAAGCGGAGAGAAGCAACAGACGTACCCCCCGTAAATCAGCGAGATGATTAAGCATCTCTGCCATGGTGATACGTCCTTTCCCCGCCAGGAGCAAAGCGGATTGTAAGAAGTCCTGCGTATCAAATATCCCATGACAACACACATTTACAATCCATCGACTCTTAAGTGCGGCAAGCAATCGCTCACGGGTAGCCCGTTTTTTGAGATGAACCTCGGCAGGGAGGGCTGCGCGACGAGCCAATGTGGTGAGAGCCAGCGCCTCTGCCTCACTCCAGCCCAAATTCTCATGAGGATCACCGAGAGTTGCGATACCAGCCCGATGGCTGCGCAATGGCGTTGTGCGGAGGAGAGAACGCGCACTGGGAGCTACACTGGTGGGAAATATCTCTCCTACTAACCGTCCATCTGCAAGAATAGTAGTAGTCAAAGGAAAGGATGCAAGCTGTCCACAAGGGATAATCGTGAGGCTCGTCGTTCCCTGCTCTTGCAGCCAGGTCATCACAGGAGAGAGAACTGAAGAACTCAGCAATTGCAAGCATCTGCTGAGTTCTTGTTGGAGGAAAAAAGCATCGAAGGTGGCGGCTAAGAGATGACGGTCTTCACGAGTGAGCGAGGTAAGCGGTTGGTAGGCCAGTGCAGCAAACAAGGGACAAGTCATTGCTCTGTGTGTAGCCTCCTCCATAGTGCTATGCTGCTGTGCGTTGCGACATGCAGTCTGTAATGTTTGTACCTTAGACTGCAATGTTTCCCCTTCCCACTCTTGACACAGGTGCTCAAATCCTTCTCCTATCTGAGCAAGCATAAAGCCGCCAATGAACTGTTCTGGTCCGCTGCTTAAGCGTGTCTCAATTAATGAATTGACAAATGATTCAGTCAGATCTGGCAGATCCAGGGAGGCAAATTGAGATGAAGATGATTTTTGTCCACGTCCACCATGGGCTGCCACCGCTACTCCACCCCATGGAGTTGCTACGAGATACACCAGGGTATGTCCTGGCCCAATATGAGTGGCAGCACGAAGAATGGTTGTAGCATCAAGAGAAGTGCTCAAAAAATCGTCGGGGTCATGAGCGTCACGGATCTCTGTCACAAGCGCATCAAAGGTAGCTTTGACATGTCGGTATGTGCCTGTACGCTCTAGATCCAGATGACGTCGCCCATGCTCATCCAGATCATGTGGGATGAGTGTATGGAGGTCAACTTGCGCGGCAACCAACTCTGCTCGTGTAGCCGTATAGCGTGACCGGCGTGCTTCCTGAGTGATGAGAGCCGGATCAGCAGCATCAAAGGCCATGGCTTCGGCGAGTCCGCGAGCACGCCCTTGTTCGATAACGACGGCTGCCTCTCTCACCTGTCCTAAACGATGAAACACATACCCTTGACGCATAGCAGCATCGCGCCCCTCTTTAAGAATAGCATCGCGTCCCAGAGTGCCAGTTCCAAGGATGATCAGCAGGTCTTCAGCCTGTAGCGCAGCGGCATAGGCAGCCTGTGCCTCTTTCCAATTTGCACGTTGGGCCTCGATTTCGGCAAGTTGCAAAAACACCTCACGAGCCACGCGTGGAAAAGCTTCTACAGTAGAGATGCGCAAGGCTTCATGAAAACACATGATAGCTTGTTGGAGGTTTTCCCTTTGCTCTCCTACAAAGCGCATTCTATATGTAATACCCAGATTCAGCTGTATGCTAGCATAGTAGAATGGAAAGGCATCCAGCGTCCACACACGTAGGGCTTCATGAAAACAGGCAATCGCTTGTTCAAAGTTTTCCTGCCGTTTACCCGCTACACGTTCCCGATAGGTATTGCCAAGGTTTTGCTGTGCCATGGCGTAAGAGAACGGAAAGGCATCCAGCGTCCACACACGTAGGGCTTCGTGGTAACAAACGATTGCTCGCTCAAGGCTTTCCCGTCGCTCTTCCACAAGACATTCATGATAAGCAACACCCAGGTTGTTCTGCGTTCGTGCATACTCGAATGGGAAGGCATCCAGCGTATGCACACGCAAGGCTTCATGAAAACAAACAATCGCTCGCTCAAGGTTTTCCCGTCGCTCTCCCGCTACACGTTCCCAATATCCCAGACCAAGATTGTTTTGTGCTCTTGCATACTCGAACGGGAAGGTATCCAGTGTATGCACACGCAAAGCTTCGTGATAACAAACAATCGCTCGCTCAAGGTTTTCCCGTCGTTCTCCCGCTACACGGTCTTCATAAGCAACACCCAGACTGTTTTGCGTTGTCGCATACTCGAGTGGGTAGATGGCAAGAGTGCGTACACGCAAGGCTTCGTGATAACAAGCAATCGCCTGCTCTAAATTGTCTCGTCTCTTTCCAGTAGTATACTCCCAGTACGCACGAGCCCGGCTGTGTTGCGCTTTTGCATATTGATAAGGATAGTCGACCAGAGTATAGATACGTAAGACTTTCTCACACAGGTCGATTGCTGTTTCGAGCGCCTGGATACGATCAGCGTGGGGATGGTATATCCAGGCGCTGGCCAATTCATAACAGAGAGTCGCAAGAAGCTCTGGTGATGTGCTTGCATTTCCTTGAACTTGTTCCAACGCTTCCTCTAAAAGAGCTACACGCATCTCTGCTGTTTCGTCTGGACGATTTAGCATGAGCAATTTGGACACCTGTTGCGCGACCGTTTCCAGCCAGGGCGGCAGGTCGAGACCAAAGCCACCATACAGATTCACATAGGCTTCACGAACAGCCTCTACTGTTCCTCCACGCCTTTTCGCATCTTGCAGCAGAATGGAAGCCTCATAGTTTCTTTGCGCTTGCTCTGTATCTTCGAGTTCCTGGGCACGTTGTCTGCGAAGAATCTGTTCATTGTACTCAGTGAGCAGAACACTATGGTTTTCGAGAAAGCAACGTTGTTCACGCGTGGTTGGAAGATCCAGCCACAACTGGAGCAGATAGGGATAACCACCAGGAAGATTTGAGGACAGAGCGGGAGGAAGCGCTTGAGAAGAAGTGGCATTTTCGCTGCTGATCGTAGTATATGCTTCCTGATAAACACGTTCATCCATGAAGTCTATCACTCCTTGAGCAGAGCTGTGTATGCATGTGTTCCTTAAACTATGATTGCGTTTTCGAATGCAATAGAAGCTAAAATAGATATTAATATTATAACATGATGTTACATATTTTTCAAAATACTAGTCACATATCTGTGACTAGAAAAAAAAGCAGAAAGACAGCTATAGTAGAAACAAAAGGAAGGAAGGAGAGGAGAAACCTATGAAGCAGCATGCAGAGGAGAGTGCACGATGGAATCTCTTTGCACGTGAACTTGAGGATCGCTTGCGTGAGCATGGATGGAATTTCAATGATCTGGTGAGCGAGGCAGGATTGCATCCAGAGAAAGTTCGTCGGCTCAAGCGATCGTTGATACAACCCAAGTTTCATATCCTCAATCCCGAAGAACTTGAGCAGGTGAGTATGTGCTTTGCCTTCACGGGAGATGAACAAATTCGACTCCGTGCAGCGATTCTCGCGACAGCGGTAGAGGAAACACTCATGAACCGCATCGATCCAGAGAATGCTCTGCATGCCGCAGAGGAATTGTTTCCAGTGTTGATCAGGGCATTACAGCAACGCTTTGGGCAGTTCAGAGGCTTAGCGGCAACAAGGAGAATGCTGGTGATTGAGGAATCATCACCCATACATGAGGCAATAGATCTGATTTTAGAGCGCTTTGATCAGGCGATGCTGGCATTGTACCTGAGCCGACAAAGCCAGAGAGATTATGAGCATTTGGAACAGGCAACCCTGGCACACACACGATTCGCAGATGTCTTGTCCGACTTAAATGCTTTATGCGCAGCAGATCCGTCACTGGCGAGGGATGAAACCTGGCTTTTCTGGCACCAGGAAACGCAAAAAAACTTGCAGGCGGTTGAGGAAGATCTCTCACCACTCTGACCATAAGTATACGATTTCTACGAAGATACGATCAAAATCTGATTTTTTTCATTTTTGTAGAGCATTAGCATCTTACGCTATAATTCGGGCGTAAGTAGAGAGTGCTACGATTTTCATACGTATTATTTGGATCTCCGTCCTTGCGGGTGAAAGCGGGGTACAGGGGCGGCAGCTCATGACGGAGCGCGATGGCAGGCATGCCGGGGGCATGACAGTCCTCGCAAACTCTCCTTCCTCTCAATCCCCCGGAAGGAGAGAGAGCCTATTATTTGCCAAAAAGTACGTATCTTGTTTCATACATTTCAATACTTTCTTAGCGATTATCAATGCACATGAAAGGAATCATAGTATGCACATTCAAAAACCGTTGTCTGCCCATCGTTTTTCCTGGCACGGAATCTCCTGTGGACAAGCGATAGTGCTCCTGATCAGCCTGCTTTTTATGGGCCTGGCAAGCATGATAGCTACTCCCGCTTACGCAGCATCAACTTCAACAATTCCTAAATCGACATATATCAATAAGACACTGGGTTTTAGCTTACAACTCCCCACAGGCTGGGTAGCCACACCGCATACGAGTATCCACAATACTGGCAATGCTGATGTGATCTTTACAAATACTGCATTACCAGGTACACACCTGGAGATCAACGTTGAACGTAGTTCAGCTGCCCCGGCCAATTTCGCTCGGCAAGGCAAAGCGAAATTGGCCATTGGCGGTTACCCTGCATTTCAAATGGATACGCATGGAGGAAAAAATGTCGCTTTTCCTTGCCTGGTACGTGTTCTGTTGGCACATAATGATATAGTGACAGCCTCATGGTGTGCGAAAGATGCCTCTGCCCATGTTGCACAATTTGAGAGCATGCTGGCAACCTATCATGATCATGCTATTACATCAGCGAACTCAAAGGCAATGCCTCAAACACAAACCCCGGTTAATTCTGTACAGAGCTGTGGCCAAATCATGCAAAATCCTGGTCCAGAGATGTGGGGGAATTTTCCTACCGGTGATGCGACATTTGGGGGACAGATGGTCTCTCCGAACGATCCCAATTGGACGAACAGTTTTGGTGAAGGAGTTGCGGTCTGTAACGACTACTATTCTGGTGGCGGATATATGTGGGAGTCCAGCTATCTGTTCCAGTGTACAGAATTGGCAAACCGTTTCATCAATGAGGAGTGGAATCTTCCCGAAATTGGGGTTGATGCGTTTGCCTACTACGACTCCTACCAAAATGGGGTTGAGGTGCCAGGTGCAGCACGTGGAGCCGGATATGGCGCGACACTTGTTGATGACGCAAGCCAGGGGAACAACTCGGCTCCCCCTGTTCCAGGTGATCTCCTGGTTTTCCAGGATGTCACCGACGGTGTACACTGGACCTCTGGCCAAATCGCAGGCGATCCTGGTCATATTGTTGTCGTTACCGGTGTAACGTCCAACACAGTAAACGTCGTACAGCAGAACTGGCATAATGGTGAAACCCATTCTTTTGCGCTGGAACACCTGAGCAACGGATATCACATCGTCGATAATAGCGGCTGGACTGGCCGTATCACTCGTGGCTGGATTCATTTCTCAGCGAATGGGGGCAGCGGGACTCCACCACCTCCCACTCCATCCAAAGCAAATGCGTCACCGACCTTGATTACCTATGCCGATGGCTCCAAGGATCTTATTGCCGTTGGCTCAGATGGGCGCATGTGGCACAACTGGACCTCCAGCTCTAATAAATGGATCGGGTGGAACTGGTGGAGCAACAGCACTCCTTTTGCGAATGCAACTCCGACGCTCATCAAATATGCCAATGGCTCTATGGATCTCATTGCGGTAGGCTCGGATGGACGTATGTGGCACAACTGGACCTCTGGCTCCGAAAATAGCTGGATCGGCTGGAACTGGTGGAGCACCAATACTCCCTTTGCTGCCGCCGCCCCCACTCTGATCACCTATGCTGATGGCTCCAAGGATCTCATCGCCGTTGGCACTGATGGACGTATGTGGCACAACTGGACCTCCAGCTCCAATAGCTGGATCGGCTGGAACTGGTGGAGCACCAATACTCCCTTTGCTGCCGCCGCCCCCACGCTGGTTACCTATGCTGATGGCTCCAAGGACCTCATCGCCGTTGGCACTGATGGACGTATGTGGCACAACTGGACCTCCAGCTCCAATAGCTGGATCGGCTGGAACTGGTGGAGCACCAATACTCCCTTTGCTGCCGCCTCGCCAACTTTGATTACGTACACCGATGGCTCCAAAGATCTCATCGCCGTTGGCACTGATGGGCGTATATGGCACAACTGGACCTCCAGCTCCAATAGCTGGATCGGCTGGAACTGGTGGAGCACCAATACGGTCTATGCTACAGCGCCAACAACCCTGATCACCTATACCGATGGCTCCAAGGATCTCATTGCCGTTGGCAAAGATGGGCGCATGTGGCACAACTGGACCTCTGGCTCCGAAAGTAGCTGGATCGGTTGGAACTGGTGGAGCACCAATACTCCCTTTGCCGCTGCTGCTCCAACCCTGATCACCTATACCGATGGCTCCAAGGATCTCATCGCGGTAGGCTCGGATGGGCGCATGTGGCACAACTGGACCTCCAGCTCCAATAGCTGGATCGGCTGGAACTGGTGGAGCAACAATACTCCCTTTGTGTAGCTCTCTCTTCATTTGACATGAAATGGGGCACAGCTCTTTGAGCGTGCGGGGAGCCACCTCTTGCTGGCTCCCCACATCTTACTGCTTCTCCCTGAGGAAATGATCACGGCCCCCTGGGAAGACGAAACAAACGACGCCCCGACCATTATCCTCCCGTACCAATCTGACTTCTATGGACCCCCAGACTGGCAGGGCGTGTCACAGCCAGAGAAGCGGCTTGAGGCACTCCTTCCTGGGGAATCGTCCTGTATACAGTCCTGGTGGCACCAGGCATGATATTCCTCTTAGCGAGAGAGCCTCTTTTGCCAAAAAAATTGGCATACGTCAAGCATCATTAAAACGACTCATAAACGGTCAGATACCAGAATATAATGGCTGGACGACAACACCAAAGCAGGACATGAATACACTAGCTGCCCCACCATTACCTCCACATCCACCAGAGGAAGATCCGCATGTTTCCAGGTTGCGCAAGCACAGCCTTCTTGGAACCTCACGCCTCGATCCTGTAACAGATCCCGTCGGCTCTGTAAGGACTGAGCCGATGAATAGGCCCTGGGATGAGAACAGCGGGGAATGAGCTCTTTGGTGTGAGACACATATGAATGCCACTCAACAAATGCATTAGTGAATGTAAATCTAGAAGAGATCTCCTGGCTATTTCTGCGAAGAGGCCTCTTTTTAAGATCACGACGCTACTCATTTATACCGTAAAATAAATACAGGTGCTTATGACAAATTAGAAGAATTATGGTAACAGAGGTGGATCAGCAAAAAAAGAGCAATGCTCTTCAAGGGGCTCGATTACCAATCTTGCTGGATGGAATTACCTTCGGGGCGAGATGATTGGGAGCGGTAGGTAGGGTGTAGGTCTTCGGGGCGCGGGGCTCGTGCGATTCACGGACGCGCGGACCTACGCGACGCTTCGTGCCACACCTACGTTATTGTTCATTTGATGCTATGGCGAGCGTCTGGACGAGATGATATGTTTTCTCTCTTGCAGAGATTAGAATAGCACAACGATTTTCCTGTTGTATAGAGAGAAACGTATTTTGCGGCTGCTAACAAACAAAAAAGAGGGGATCAAGGCCGTGCCTGCTAGTGGCACAAGCTTGATACCCGGCAAAGGTTGATAACGCTCATCAGGAAGAGATCAGGCTGGCCTGTTTCAGACCATCACTCAAGATCTGGCTTGCAGGGGATAAGTGATGGCTACTGGTACACGGAAAGATTTACCTCCCCAGATCAAATGGAAGGCCAGGCTTCAATCCTGGCCCGAGGCGGATGCGCCACCGCAGGATCAGCTGGCGGCGGATCGAGCCGCGTCTGATAGGGCACTCCCGACTCAATTGCCCGCTGCATCTCATCATAGATATCCAAAATCACCCGCTTCGTACGATACTCGCCCTTGCCTTCCGCATCGATATATTGCTTCTCATCTTTGCGCTTCACAATCGGGAAGGTTTCCATAATGTAATCCACATCAGCGCGCTGGATGCCATACAGGTGGAAATAGGCAGCATCAAGTTCACAACGCAACAGGAAACGCCGCTCTTCATCCCAGCGGAACGGAGGACCATCGTAGCCACAATCCTGAGCGAAAGCCTCCAGATCCCAGGCATTATATATGAGTTCTAGAGTACGGGTAAAAACCCAATCATATAAACTAATATCTTCATCCCATTGAGGAGGTAATAAATACTTTTCAGATTCTATAGCAGGCAATTGCTTCAAAATAGAAAATGTCATATGCATACCCCCCACTTTCTGGCGAGCAACATAATCAAAAACAAAACTATTTAAATTAGCACTTAAAACATTAGCATTAATTATTGAAGAAAAGCCTAAAGCAGGACAAGTCACTGATGCTAAAGTTTTAGGGATAATGGTTGCAATACACGTTCTTTCGTTAGTGGCATTCGTTACATCACGCCATAGTAGTAGCCAGGGATGAGTATAACTCGGATATTTATCAAACAATTCGTGGGCAAAATTGGAGGATAAATAGTATCTTGCTATAATGCTTTGATTTGGATCTTCTTTCTCTGGATAAGTTAACTTTCTAGCTTGTCCAGCAATACAATCTTTTTCATTTACATCAGCAAATGTACAATATCGATGATCGAATATATTGACTAATTTCGACTCATATAAAGGATTTAACCAGTTTTCTTTCCCAACCTCCCATTTAAAATGAACCTGATCTGCATGATCACCTAAATGAACTAAACGTATATAATAGATACCCCAATTATTAATGTTGTTAACTTCATCTACAAAAGCTGGCAAATTCCTGTAAATCGATAGGTTTAACTCTGCATCACGACGTGAGCGAAAAATTGGGCATGTCTTTGTATTTGGATTAAGTAGAGCAATATCATCCGCGCTGAGTGTAAAACGCCGAGCATCATCCTTTAAATCTTCAACTGTGTGAGCAAAGAACATAAAATCAATACCAGGATTATTCCGTTGCGAAGAGCCAGTCAATGTAAGTAAACAAAATTTGACACGACTATCAACCGCAGGAAATATCTTAGATCGATTTTCAAAATCGAACAAGCTTACAAGATGATTACCCTCTATTAAATATTGAAAGAAATATTTCGTTGTATCATCTGTCGCTATGCCGGATGGTACGATACAGCCAACGCGCCCTTTAGGTGCACAGGCCCCTAGTAAATTTTCAGAGAAGACGGCATAGGTATTGATGTCGCCGCGACCACATAAGGGATAGCGGTCACTATCACGCAGAAAGTGCCCTTCACCTTCTGATTTACGCCGATCATCCAAGAAGTTAGCATACATATATGGATCTTCTTGAGCCAGTTTCTTGATGAGTTGCTGCCGCTGTGCGCCATTAGCAGCATTAGCTATACCGCGATGCCGCGATGCGAACCATTCTTTCTCTTGAAATTTGATGCGTTCCCAGGGTGGATTTCCTAATACTACGTCGAAGCCGCCGGACCAGCCGGTCTGTTCGTTTGTGGGGGTTTCGTCTTTGGCGGGGAGGTGGAAGACTTTGGGGAAGGCGAGGTGCCAGTGGAAGAAGTGATACTGGTCGGCGAGGCGCTTAATCTCGTCTTTCATCCAGCCGACGCTGCTATAGGGATTTTGCTCAAGCTGGCGAAAGATTTCCTGTGTGATGGGATAGGCGAATTCGCTGTTCTTTTTCCAGACAAAGGCGGCGCACCAGGCGTCGGCAAGCAGTTTGCTGTTTTCGTAGTTACTGGAGGTGAGCAGGCTGTTATATTGCTCCTCTTTGCGATGAATCGCTTCTACGGTAGTATCATCCATCTCTTCCATCTGCAACATGCTGACGGCCAGGTTGTCCTGGCGCACCCAGGGCACCTCACCCGCTGCATCGAAGAGTGTGAACTGTCCGGCGTTGCGAAAATCCTTGTTTTCCTTTTTGAATTTGCTCACAATTTTTTTGTCGTCGCCTTCAATAAAATCAAAGGCGCTATCGGGGATGCCGCTGCGCAGGAGGGCCGGGGTGGTGCCGAGCAGGCTGTTGCCACACTGGATATGGGCATCGAGGAAGGAGAGCGGCTTGCCGGGCTCGATAGCTTCCATCCACAGGTTGACTTTACACAGTTCGACGGCCATCGGATTGATGTCCACGCCATAGATACAGTGGCTGACCACCTGGCGCAGGGCGGCCCGACGTGCGGCAGCATCGGGCTCTTCGCTATCCGTGAGTACCGCTGCCAGACGGCGCGCAATACGATGCGCAGCCGCGATCAGGAAGTGTCCACTACCACAGGCGGGATCACAGACCTTGAGGTCCAGAATAGCTTTTTGAGCCTCGTCTTTGCTCTTACCGCGACAGGCTTCATCCAGAACGGGATCAAGGGCCGAGTCGAGCAGGCAGTCGATCAGACTGGTAGGCGTGTAGTAACTGCCAGTGGTCTTGCGCTCATTGCCACTGGCCGTCGTCAATTCAAAGCGACCAGCTTCGATATCCAGTTCAGGATGCAGTTCCAGCAAGGATTCATAGACGCTCCCCAGTTCTTCAGAGCCAAGGTTTTTGTAGTCCACATGGCGCGGCACATTATTATCCCAGGTTTGTGAGAGCGAGCGCACCGCTTTTAAGAGGTCGTGGTTAGCCAGTTGACAGCCAACCAGGTCAAGGGCTGATTTAGAGGAGAAGAGGAAACCATTGAGGGCAGGCAGTCCAAGGCCAGGACAACCCTCAAAGCCTGCTTCGCCACCGATCTGTTCCATGACCAGCCAGAGCACCTGATAGAGATCGGCATGGCGGGTGCCCACACGCTGCTCGGCAGAGCGACGCAGGCGGGCCGTCGAATAATAGCGGAGATAGCGAGCCTTCGCCTGCTCATCGGCAGCGGGCGCAAACAGAACATCGCGATCCTCAGCCACAAAGAGCACGATCATACGATAGACAAAGCGCAGCACCTGCCGATAGTAATCCTGTGGCAGCAAGACGCCATCGCGCAACTTCTGCTTCAGCACGTTATTGGCGGGATGGGCCAGATAGCCTGAGCCCAGCGTATTAATCGCCGTCGTCACCCCATCGCGCAACTTATCAAGGATACGCATCCCCTGATCCTGAGCCATGCGCGACCACTTCTCCAGCCAACAATCGCCGGGACGCTCAGCCTCGATCCGCGACTGATGGCAAAGCAACCAGAGCAGCACAAAGTCAGCATAGAGTTCGCCACGCAACATCGTATCCAGATCAAATTCGACATACGATAAGCGTGTCAGGCTGATATTCTTACGCAGGAGCCGCAGTTGCAGACCATTCGAGACCATCCCCCAGAGATGGTCCGTGGAGCGATTCAATAACTCCTGCACCAGACTAGAGGGACTGCGCTTCGCGCTCCCTGAGCCACCCGCAGCCAGCGTAGTGCCCCGACTCAACTGATCCAGATCCACCTTATAGCTCACAAGATGGATCGGCAGGTGTTGCCAGCCATGCGAGATCGGATAGCTGTTCTCGCCTACCTCCAGGGGCTTCATAGTAAATAAACGTCCATAACCCAGCTCAGAAAAAAGCGGCAACAACCAGTACTCACGCGTCTGAGTGGTCCCGCTCTGACTCTCCGACAGGTTATCAGTAGCATGCTGAAATTTCTGCCAGGAGCGCAGCACCTTCGACCACGAAGCACTGATCACTTCATTCAGCTTCTCACCCTCATGATAATAGTCCTGTGGTCGCAGCCCGCTCAGATCAGGATCAAGCTGAGCGATACGTTGCAAGACATCCATGGGCAAGAGTGCCCCTTCACTGGTCACAGTAGGAAAGGTTGACCGCTGACGATTACGCATAGACTGACCGCATCCTCTCTCAAGTTTAGCCCTGCATTGGCAGATACACATAGACACCCAGCACATCGGGTGGCAACTGCGGCTCAACCGCGACATTCCGAATACTTAAGGATGAAGCGCGGCGCACGCGCCGATGGGCGTCCTTTAAGGCTACAGCCCGTGAACAGGCCAGTTCCTGCAAATGGGGAGACAGATGCTCATGATAGCCATTGAGCACCTGCTTCAAGAAGTGTTGAATCTGGATCGCGGGCATATTGGCCCCGGACGTGGCAGAGAGCAGCTCCTCAATCGCCTGTTCATCATCCAGCCAGCGAGCAGCGGCGGGCATGCCCTCAAAGGCAAAGATTCGACAATCCTCGGCCAGCAGCGGCTGCGCCTCACTGCCAGGACGCTGCGGAGTCGTAATATGGAAGCGCATACGCACCAGCAACAACGTCGTACGCGTCTTCACCTGACTGGTCTTAATCACCCCACAGCGGCGCGCCAGAGCAGGATTCTTCTCATCCACCACACTATCCAGCGAGGTATCCATCACATATCCCGCCAGCCCCTCAACCAGAGGATGCGTTCGATTGATATACAGCGTTTCAGGCAGTCCAGGGCGACTAAAACTCAGCAGCAGATGCTTATCTTCACCCTTGAGCGCATAGTGTTGCGCCCCAATCGCATCCATCACCGGCAACGGCACATCCTTCAGACGATAATTCACAATCTCGCCACTGGCCGAGGTACTGACAAAGGCACGATACGCCTGCAACACCTCGCTGGTAAACTGCGAGACATCGGTTGCGATACCAATCGCCGAGCGCACCGCCTCCAATTCCCGCCGCACCTCATCTATCTTCAGACTATGGTGGGCAAAGAGCGAGCGCGACACCTGCTCACGCTCCGCCTCTACATCCCAACGCTTAAACAGCTCCTCGCGCTGCGTATGGATCGGATTAGCAAAGCCCGGCAACTGCTGCTGCTCCGACAGATCCTCGTCATGGGTCAACACGCTCTCAAAGAGCGCCTCTACCACCTGCTCAGTATTCAGCGGCACCGGCACCGAGATACCCAGCGTACTACGGATCTTACGATGCTTATTGATCAACACATCGAGCACGATACTATCCACAATATTATTCTTGCCATAGTAGGTCAGCACGCGCACCTGTGGATGCGCCTGCCCAAAGCGATCCACGCGCCCCTCACGCTGCTCATGACGCGTCGGATTCCAGGACAGATCATAGTGAAAGACAGCATTGAAAGATTCCTGGAGATTGATCCCTTCACTCAGGCAGTCAGTACACACCAGGACACGCTGGGGAGATTGCGCTAACTGCTCGACGCGCTGCTCTCGCTCGGTTGGAGGCAGAACACCAGTCACCGCCGCAATCTCCACCGTTTTCGGCAGATATTTGCGTAGTTCCTGCGCCACATACTCAGCCGTCGGAATAAAGCGGCAGAAGACAATCGGCTGATAACCATCCCTGACCATCTGCCCGATCAGCGCTATCGCCTGCTGCAACTTGGCATCCTTCGCGCCATGGAGCGACTCAGCCTCACGGGCCATCGCCAGCAAGCGCTGACGCGTCTTCATCTTCTTCTCACCCCCGGCAGTAGCATCATCATCATCAAAATCACTACCCGGCGTAATATCAATGCCCTCCGTCGTATCGCTATCCGTCAGATCCAGCACGGTACGCTGACCGATGGCATCGGCCTCCGACTCGCTCTCAGCCCCCGCAACCTGAGCACGATTGCGCAGAGTCGTAGCCGCCGCAGCCGGACTTGAAGCCATCGAGCGCAAGAGCGCAAGCACTGACCACCAGCGCACCCGCTGATGCCTACGCCCTCCACTGGTATCCCGCACCGTCTCACGCGCATAGCTCATAATCTTATCAACCAGGCGGCGATATTCCGGCGTCAAAATATAATGCTGCTCCTGATCATCCCGGCCAGGAAACGGCGTCTCTAGCTGCGTCTCCTGCTTCAGAAAGGCCTGGATATCCGCCCGACGGCGCTGCACAAAATGTTCAGCCAGTTGCTGGCGATACCGCTCATTCTGCCGCCCGCTCAGGTCGTCCGGCAACGCCTTAAAATCCTCAGCCAACAAGGTCAATAAAGAACGAAAGGCCTGCTCATCGCCACTATGCGGGGTCGCCGTCACCAGGATTATATGGCGCTCCTGACGCGCAGCCAGGCTGGTCAGCAGTTGATAGCGCTGGTGACGCCCGCCACGAGCCTCATTGGAAAAGGCGCAGGTATGGGCCTCATCCACAATCACCAGATCGGGACAGGCATCCACAAACTCAGTGCGCCGCTTATCAGCCTTAATAAAATCAATCGAAATAATCACAAAAGGATAATGCTGGAACAGCGATTCATCCCGACGGCAGTGGCGTTCCAACTGAGCCGCCGTACTGGACAACACCAGGACCGCATCGATATGAAATTTCTCCTGTAACTCTGCCTGCCACTGCTCCGCCAGATGTGGTGGACACAAGACCGCCAGGCGATCCACCTCACGCCGATCCAGCAATTCGCGCGCAATCAGGCCAGCCTCAACCGTCTTGCCGATCCCAACATCATCGGCGATCAACAGGCGCACCGGGTCCAGGCGCAACGCCATCAGCAACGGGACCAACTGATAGGGACGTGGCTCCACAGCGATATGCGCGAACGAGCGAAAAGGTCCGGCGCTTGAGCGAAAGCCCAGACGCACCGCATCGCGTAGCAAGCGGCAGGAACGATAATCCCCCCACTGCGTCGGATCGGGCAACTCAAACTGAGCAGACGTCACAGACTGCCCCTCCAGCGGCAAAAAGATCCCGGAAACCTCCTCATCCGTCCCACCCAGAGGCCGCACAATCAACATCTCCTCATCCGACTCTGGCAAGACCACCCACTCACGTCCCCGTGCCCTGACCAGCGAACCAACCGCGTATATCATGCATCCCTCCTGAATAGCTCCGCGTACTCCGCGAACACAGCATCCCATTGCTCACGCGCGCCAAAGCGCACCACCATATAACCGGCGTTCTCCAGTTCTTCAATCAGAGCGCCATCGCGCTCCCCACGCTGCGGCTCATCCCCATCCACATAGACCGCCAGGGCACGACCATCCTGCGTATACAGAAAATCGGGGCACGTCGATGTAGTGGGAACAACGCCATGATGCTGATCAGGCGAGACAAACTGACGAGCATGCGCCTGTGTCAGCCACTCCTGCTCAAGCGCAGAAAGCCCGGAATCAACCGTTATCAGCTCAGTCGCATCAATCACAGGCGTGCTGCCGATCAGGCGTTGCAGATACGGCTTGATGGATTGGCGATCCAGGAAACGATGATCCTTCTGGTTAGCATAGGTCATCAGGCAGTGGTAGCAGGCAGCGACACACTCTTCCAGCGCCCGCTCAGCCTTCCCGAAGTCCTCACCCGTCTGAGGATCAAAATGACACAGTTCCAGCGCCACCGCAGCCACCTCGGCGACAGCTAACGGAGCATCGATCAACTGGCGCAAGACGCCCGCGCCACCCTCCGAAGCCTCATACAGCAAAATCATGCTCCGCTTTCGCGCATCCGGCATTGGCTCGGCAGCCAGCTCATTATCTTCAAGCTGAAAGCGCACCTGAATAGCATTCTTCAAGGCAGCCTGCAACGAGATCATGCGGGTAGCATCCAGCGAGACCAGCGGCTCAAACAACAGACAATTACGGGTATCTTCGACATAAGGGATCACGCGCAGCCGACTGCCCGACATCGCATCGCCAGGATCATCCGCCGACTCATCCTCCTTGCCCCAATAACCGCGCTCCGTATCCAATACAAAGCCATGAACATCTTTATCTTTGCGACGCACCGGACCAAGGTTGATGCGCCACAGAGAGGCAGCCTGTCCATAGGTTAATCTGGCGATGCGCTCGCCATGTGCATCCTCGACATAGGCCACAAAAAACGAAGGCTTGCCATCACGGCGATTAGGGAAACGCACGCCTGTCCGAATATCATAACCCTGCCGCTGACGCTCCTCTTCATCCGAATTAATCTTGTCCCGCCGCCGGGTCGAAACATTCTGCAAGCGATAGAGGGTCGTCAATGTTGAAAGCTTGTCATGTTTACAGCGCACACAGACATCCACCGAGTGGGTCATATCCAGTGGATGCAGATAGCCACAACGATCACACTGCTTGATCGAGCTGGTCAGCACCCCCGAACGATCCTCACGCACCGAGAGGATAGAACGATTGATAATGTAGCGAGACCCTTCGTGGTAGACAATCGCACGGGGTGCAAACTCCGAGATCGCCAGAAAGCGGGGGCGGGAAAGATACTCATCCCGTTGTCTGGCGCGCCGCGCCGGAATATAAGCCGAGAGAGGCAAGCGAGGGAAATTATAACCGGGCAAAAAGCCCTCGCTGGCAAAGTAGCGATAGCTATAGAATTCCGAGAACTCGATACGCTCGGAAGAACTACTGGCCGTCAGGAGCTCCAACTGAGCCTCAGCCTCTGAGCGGAGGCGCCTGGCTTTTTGCTTATCCTCCTCGCTACGTGAAGCATCGCGGATAATACTATTTTGCGTATCGCGTTGCGCCTGGGCCGCTCGATACAGCCCGCGCCAACGGTCGGCGGCAGCATCAAAACTCTGCTCAATCGTATCCAGTTGCACCCGCACCCAATCAGAGGTAAACCAGGGAGCAGTATCTTCAGTCAAATCGTTCTCCAGGGTTTGCAGTACCCGGCGCGCATGCAAATTAGCCCGCTGGCGGGCCGAAGGATCACGCAGGGCATGCAGAATGGGTGGCTGCAACTGCAAACCTGGCTCATCCCCCTCTACATCCAGCAAATCCTTCAGCGACTCACCCAGCGAAAGATGCGTTTCCGCCAGCCAGATTGCATACACATGGGCACGCAACAGATCCTCATTCGTTAAATCCAGTCGTGGCGGACTGACCGCGCCACTGACCATAGTGCCGGGATGTTGGAAGAAATATTGGTCATGGGAACTGCCGGTAGAACAATAGGAGAAGACCAGCGCGGGCTGTCCACTGCGTCCGGCGCGCCCACTGCGTTGCGCGTAATTGGCTGGTGTTGGCGGCACATTACGCATATTCACCACATTTAGCTCGGCGATATCCACGCCCAGTTCCATAGTTGGTGAACAATAAAGGATCGGCAGCTCATTGGCGCGGAACGCATTCTCGCGCTCCTCACGCCTCTGCGCCGGAACCTGCGCCGTATGCTCGGCCGCATGCAAGTCTTCCATATGCTGGAGATCAGCCGCATTATCCTGATAAAATTGCAAGAAAAATTGATTGACACGTTTCTCCGGCACATCTGGGAGATTGGGTGTACGCAAAGGATCATGATACGGCTCAGTCCCATCACCGGCATACCAGATAATCGAGGACGCCGCGAGCTGATACCCACCAACCGGAATCTCGTCTGTCGCGGACTCCCCATTTTTGCCCTTCCTTTTTGGACGGGGAGGTCGCACCTCTTCAACCAGATCTGCCGTCGACAAGGCTGCGAGCAGATCTCTGATCACATTCTGCGTCTCATCCGCCTTGAGGGAAAAACCAAAGCCACGCAGAATAGCGCGTACATAGCGACCATAGCTACTCAAGCCAGACAGATAACGCTCGCTGCGATCATCCTCTTTGCCACGTGAGCGGGGATACAAACGGGTCGCATAGAGCAACTCCTCATTCTCATCCAGCCCCCACGGAGCAATCAGGTGCTGGCTACTCTGCTGCTTAAACTCGGACTGCCTGGTATCGTCCAGATAATCCACCCGAATCGCCAGTTCGCGCCGCATATGATCCAGCAATGTACGACAAAGCTTATAACGTGCGTCCGCAGGAATGGAGCGTAGTGCCTCATGATACAGCACTTTCACTTTCTGATCCCCTACTTGATGAGGCTCCCGCCAGAATTCCTGATCCGCGCAGATCTCATGCAGATCCTGATATTCAATGCGCAGCAAGCCACATTGTTCCAGGTTAGGAGAAGTAATACGCCAGCCGCGCCGCAAATCCAGATAGAGCCGATAGCCCAGGATATTGCGCAACGCCTGCTCGGTCTTGATCTTCGCGCTATATTTAGCCTCAGGACTGGCGGCATATTTATCAGGGCGCAACTGCAACACATCAAAGACCTGCTGCGTCAGAGTATCATGCTGGATACCAGCGTCTCCGGCCTTTTTCACGGCACAATAGAGTGCTGAACGCAACTGACCAATCTCGACAAAATCATTGAAGTGACCGGCCTGTAAAGAGGCATCCTGGCGATTATCGGTAAAGCTCAACATCTTGGCGGCCATCTGTAAAGCATCGCCGTGCTCCTGCGCCTCACGCAAATGCCGAATCGCCGACAAACTCAGAATCGTGGTGGCAGTACTGCGCCCCTCCGAGCTCAACTCAGTCAGCTTCTCAAAGTCATTATCGACATAAGAGTTATAGGAAACACCACAATGTAGACAGAAACGGAACGGAGCTGGCACAAAATGGCAGAGCATGCCCTCATCAGCATCCATTTCCAGCACCTGCCCCGCAGGACTGACATAATAGGGCTGTGGCACATTCTTGCGCATTGAAGAAGAGATCAAACGCTCTTTGTTATTGTGGACCTCTTTCCATTCGCCAGGCACACGGGCCAGAATACCATCCGGATCAGCAGGCCATTGCTCCTGATCATTCTGCGAAAAATACAGGAAACCAGGAACGCCAACCAGCGATCTTTTATCAGTGACGATCCCCTCGCCGGTATAGCGCAACTGATCCTGCACATCGCGCTCCACAAACGAATGCTCATCCTGCCAGCGCACCGAGTAATATTCCTGACCACAGGCGCGGCAGAACACCAACGGGAAAAGGACCCGCTCACGTCCACCGGGCGCGAACTGTTGCCGCTGCAACGTAATATGGCGCTCAGGATCAAGCTCCAGCGTGCTATAGACCGTATCCCCTTTACTGATAAACTGATGCAGGCGAAAAGCGAAGGGGGCTCGACCGGTCAAAGGACTGCTGATCCTCTCATTGCCGGACAACAATCCCTGGGTGATGGCAGCGATACATTGCTGCTCAGACGCGCCCGTGGCCCGTTGCAGCAGGGCAGCCGCACACTCAGACTCGCCGGTTCCAGTAATACGCAGCGGCTTTTTGCGACCCAGGCGGCCATCCGCTTGCCGCTGCACTCCAAAGGTGCTCTCAATCCAGATCGAGAGCGGATCATGCTGGAACTCGCTATAGTGCTGCGGCTGCGATTGTTGATAGTGCGCCACCCGTTGCGTGAGCACGCCGCGGAATTCGGGAGAAGCCTCATCGACCTCATCGGTAACGCGCACCAGGGTCTCCCCAATCACATGCGCGGGCTGAACCTCACACCCAAAGATACGCGAAGCCATCACCGAAACGTCCTGCCGCTGCTGCGCATAAGTGCCTGCGCTCGCCAGAGTAGCCGAAGTACCGATACACTGCAACGCAGCCCCCTTCGCAGTCAGCCGCTCCCGTACCCGGCGCACCAACAGTGCCACATCGGCCCCCTGACGACCACGATACGTATGGAGTTCATCCAGCACCAGGAAGCGCAACTGTGCATTCTGCATCAAGCGCCGCTCGCGTAAACGCGTCAACACCAGTTCCAGCATCACATAATTCGTCAACAAAATATCAGGGGGATGAGCAATAATCTCCTCGCGCTCGCTCTGTCGCTCCTGACCCGTATAGCGACGGAACGTCACCTCGCGGGCAGAAGCAGGGAAATTGAATTGGATATACTTATTGAGCTCACCAAGCTGACTATTCGCCAGCGCATTCATCGGATAGACCACAATGGCCTTAATGCCTGGCTGCTCAGGATGACGCAGCACATAATCCACAATCGGAATAATATAAGAAAGGCTTTTCCCCGAACCTGTGCCGGTCGTCAACACATAACTCTGCCCCTCGCGGGCCACCCGAATCGCCTCATCCTGATGCGTATGCAAGCGCAAAGGCTCACCCAGAGGATGCTCCTCATCCTTGCCGCGACGAAAGATACGAGCACAGGCCGGATGCAAAATCCCTTCCGTCACCAGTTCATCAATGGTATGGCCTGGTTCAAAGACAGGATTCAACTGAATCAATGGATCAGGCCAGAGCATACTTTTATGAAACAATTCATTTTGTACATATTCACGAATGCGAGGAGTTCTAATCTGAATAAAGCTTTTAATATAGGAAGAGTAATCATCAATCAACTGACGACGTAGATCAAAAATATTCATCGCAAACCCTCGTTGAGGAAACACAACTCTGCTTGTGCATTATAGCCAGCACATTCCTTATTGTCAATAAATACCAAATGAATCAGAAGACACTTTTTACTTGACTTTTCCCTGTAATTACAGTAAAGTGAGAAAACCATAGTGAAACCTATCGCGGCGCTCATTTTGCTTATACTTCCATATATTCAAATTTACAGAAAGCTGAGATATGAGTAAATCCTACCTCCTGTATCTCTCTTCATCCTCCAGCTCCAGGCCCATCTCGGCACAGCAGTCACGCCTGCTGCTGAATCAGCATGCCACGCACATGCAGGTTGGAGATCGTATCCTACTGGTTCAAGATCAGAAAGAAAAAAACATATTGCCGGTCGTTTATATTGTTGAAGCGCTCAACCGTGGTACAGGTGCGCTCACACTGAAGCGGGACAAGATTTACAATCAAACGGTAAAGCTAGCAGATATCGCGACAATCCCTTCGCTTCAACGCAATAGCATCCAGAACAGCACACAGCAATTAAGCGACAACGACCTCACGTTTGTGATAGAGACAATGATGGGTGGAAGCAGGATGGAAGAAAGATCACTCCTCGATACAATTGCAGCGTATATTACAGATCGAGGCTACTATTTTGAACGGGAAACGCTCGACAATTATCATATCTGCCTGAAAACCAGGCCCTTTGCCATTCTAGCGGGACTCTCAGGCACCGGGAAATCCAAGCTCTCGCAGCTCTACGCCGAGGCGCTAGGCCATAAAAAACACTATCTCCGCCTGCCCGTCAGTCCCAACTGGTATAGCGACCAGGCCCTGCTCGGCTATTTTGATACGATCAGCGGCCAATATATCACCGAGCAGGCTGCGGACTTTATTCTCAAAGCCAACCAGGACACAGACAACCTGTATTTCATCTGCCTGGACGAAATGAACCTGGCCCACGTCGAACACTACTTCGCGCAATTCTTGAGCGCCATGGAAGAAGAAGATCCTGAAGAGCGTACCGTACGCCTGATGGCAGACAACGTATACCAGCGGCTGGAAGAAAAGGCAAGCTTGCAACCGAAGCTCCAACTGCCTACCAACCTCTTTTTTACCGGCACCATCAATGTCGACGAAACCACAAAGTCTATCAGCGACAAAGTCATCGACCGAGCCAACACCCTGGAGTTCTTCAGTGTTGACCTGGAAAAAGCGCCATTGCCAGCGGAGATTCCGCCCTCACCACTCAACATCTCAGCCTATACCTGGCAAAGCTATGTCAGCACCAGGAGAGATACCACCTTTCGGCCACAGCTCAGCGAGATCAGTAAAATCCTCAACCGCGCTGACATGGGCCTGGGCTTCCGTATCCTCCACGACATCGAACGCTACCTGGCAAATAGTCAAGAACTCCTGGAACCAGGCGTCGCCTTTGATCTCCAGGTCAAGCAGCGCATCCTTCCCCGTGTCCGGGGCACCGAAACCATCAAAAAAAACATCGACGAACTGCACGCCTTTGCCCGCAACAACGGCCTGAGCCGTACCGAAAACCGTCTAGATGCAATGAAATACAGGTTACAACGCGATGGCTACACCAGTTTCTGGCGCTAACAGCTGGCTCTCAATCCAGGGACGTTTACTATTTTTCCGTCCCGAAGAAGAAAATCAGCAGCTCGAACTTCAAGAATACGGCGACTACACCATCAAGGTCACTCCGTATGCTCCTGAGGATGTATCACTCTACCTGGATGATGAAAAAGTGGAGAGTGAACATTATGGTCTGTGGAAATTTCATCCCTCTCATTATGCAGGACTCTATAAAGTGATCGCCAGGGCCCCTGGTCAGCCAGATCAAGCAACCTGGCTACGAGTTTTTCCCCACAAATTCACTCAAAGGGCCTACGAACATATGAAGGATGAGCTCAGTAGGACCGCCATCGACCTGCTCTTTCATCTCAATTCGCCGGCCCTGGAACGCGCCAGCTATACATCCCATAGCAGGGAAACCTCAGCCCTGCATGACTATCAGCAGATACGTAGAATTATCGGAGAGATGCGCGATATCATATTGCGCATACGCCTGGCACCACAGACCATCCTGCATACCGAACTCGTCCAGCAAAAGCTGCAGCAAATCAGGCACTTCTCACCGGACATGCAACCTGTACCAGGAGCAAGGATAGCTGTACCCGCACGAAACGGTCAGGCAGTGCAGCGGGAGCGAGTCATTCCCCAGGAGTGGATGACGCGGCGCACCATCCTGAGCTACGATAGCTACGAGAACCGGTTGCTCAAACACTTTATCAAACAACAACTGCTTCCCAGGCTGGGAAGCATACAAGAGCGAGCAGAGCAAGAGAAGATAAAAGTAAACGACAACTATCACCGTTACCATAATAAGGAAGATTTGCAACTTGTGGGCAAGCTCGAACAGGCGATCAAGCAATGCGAAGAGATGAAGCAGCGTTGCCTGTATTGGACCAATGAGCCCTTTTTGCAAGCAGCCCAACCGCTCGGTATACCCGGACATGTCACCCAGATCCTACAAAAAGATCCCACCTACAGCCGCTTTTATCGCCTCTATTTACAATTTCAGCAACGTCTCCAGACCACCATTGAGACTGACAAATATATTACCGCCATCTCCCTCAGAAGGGTGAGCGCCCTCTATGAAATGTGGAGCATATTTGGTGTCACGCGTCTGATCACCGACATCCTGGAAAAAGAAGGCTACCAGATGACCGCTAATAACACATTTGAAATCGCCGAAAACCTCTTCCACTTCAGCGTCAAAACCAACACCGCCAGTATCATCCTGAAGAAAGGCGACACCCGCGTCGTAATCAAATATGAACCCTATTATCACAATATAAACGAGCGTGGACTCGCGTTCCCAGCCATCGTCTCCACGACTATCAAGGGAGGTCAACTCACACCCGACATGGCGGTCGAAGTATATAGAGGAGCAGAAGCACAAACCGCCTTAATCTTCGACGCCAAATATCGCTGGAAACGCCATGGCACGAACACCTTCGTCCCCAATCCAGATGACATGGATACGATGCATAATTACTTCAATAGCATCCGGTATCAACGATCCGCGCCCACACCCACCACTCACCGATCAAGAGGAGCCTTACCACCATCGTTTGTCAGTAGCGCCTACAGCATCTATCCAGGCAGCAAGATACACATCCAGGACAATGATCGCATCGGGGCGCTCCCATTTTTTCCCAACATCTCAGAAGGCAAGCTCCACGACATCCAGGAAAAGCTCAAAGACCTTCTCTACTACGCCTACGTGATCGACTAGCTTGCCTGGTTATATCGCTGCACTAGCGCGAAAGCCGGGCAATGGTCTGCTGGAGCACACGCAGGCCAAAACCAACTTTCTGTGTGTCTCATTTCAACGCACCTGTTATGGTTTTTATAAATGTTATATAATCCAAACAAGTAAATATTCATATATAACGATACTAAATATTTGCAGGAGAACAGGAATGAAGCATCTGGTAGAATTTCCGCTAGATACAGGCGAACATATTGTCATCGAGGTAAACGAGCCTGACACAGGTGGGACTGTGCGTGCTGGTAGAGGAGAGAGAATAGAGAAGGCAAAAGAAACATTTGAGGCAGCTCTTGATCGTGTATTGCCGGCCACCCGTCGCATTGTCGAGAAGTTACGTTCCACAACAGACAAACCTGATGAAATTGAAATCTCTTTTGGCGTCAATCTCGGCTCTGAGGCTGGCGCATTTATCGCCTCTGCCAGCGTCGAAGCAAACTTTTCCGTTACTGTGCGCTGGCAGAAAAGCGATAAATAAGAGCAACTGTGTCTGGTGTTAAGGTTATGCAACTAGAGACACCAGCTATTCGGTGCATTAAGGGGGATCAGATAAAAGAGATTGTTGCGGAGCTGGTAACAACTCATTTGCTCTGGTTTGGCAAAGGCTATTGCGGTCTTTTGTAAGATCGGATAGTCTTTGTTTCCATCAGGCAACTGAATAGATGCAGTGGCGGTTATATTATAGATGAAGTTTTGTTGTGAACTTATATGAATGGTGGCAACAAGCGTATCTTGAGGATTAAGATAGGTATCAGTACATAGTGGCTGATTATCGGTATTCATTGTGGTACCAACAAAGGTTGTCGCAGTATTCTTCAAGAGAATAGTATCTTCACATGTATATATTCTCGATGGCGTATCTCCCCCTCCAGCGCCACATTGTGTACAGGTCGGTGGTGTACAGGTCGTCGGATTTAAGGCTCCCAGCGAGCAATAATCCAGCAGGTGATACACAGCATCGTTTTTCACGGGCGTTTGTATTTCCCTGACAGTAATATTATGGAACAAAAAGGGCTGATTGCTACTATTTACTAATGTTAACGTCATCGAACAACCATTTTGTGCAGTTCCCCCCGTTGTGGTGCCATACATCCACTCCAGTGCCGCAGGCATTGTTTCGGGATGCGCGATGCCATTCTGGCTGATATTCCCTACAGCGGCTTTCTGAACATAGGCTTTGATTTGTTGTATTTCACCGCTATCATATTGTGTCTGATCCGTCTTTAACACCAGATTATTCGATGGTTGCTTGATAGCGGTTCTATCCGGGCAGTAGATACTTTGTGCGTTCACGGTAATAGTAGATGCAGTATTCTTCATGGGTGTCGCTGTATTTGGTCCGTTCGAGCCACAGCCTGTAAGAAGGAATAAGATAGAACAACAGAAAAGAAAAAAGATATTGTGCTTACCGTATCTATATGATGCCGTCATGAGTAACTCCTTCATACTTCTCATGATTTGTTAGCTACAAATTTTCCACCTGCCCCTATGGGCTGATAGAAATGCCAATTGTGTTCATCGCTAACGAAGAACACATGGAATATCTGTGAGGATGATGCCGTATATGTGTGATTGAGTGTCTGGTACGTAATCGTTATTGAGAAATCCAATGCGGCAGGCCATGTGGAACTGAGACCAATATCCAACGATTGATGTTGACCAGGATAGATGATCGGTTGCTGATTGCTGTTTGCCGGATAAGCTTCTATAAGTAGCCCTGCGGTATCAGAACTATGATACTCCGCCGTATAAAGGTCGGAAGAATATGGCTGTGGTGCTGGTTGATGCCAGACGTTGAGGCGTGCAGGGAGAGTAGATACAGTAACAATATGGCATGAGACAGCGTTGATGGTCAAAATATCATGATTCTGGCTCTGGTTACTTGCATCCACAATAACGTGGTACATAGGAATAGTTGAGGGTGGATTGTGGGCATTAAAAATATGCACAATGCCAATTTGTGACGCTGTCTGCAAATTCTGTGTTGTTGCATTTTCGGGAACTTTCGCTGGTATTTGTATATCTGGACTGATCGTATCGCGCCAGGAGATTGCGAGTGCCGGTGTGGGGCTCGTTGCTCCGGTTGTTGTTTTCGTGAAGAATAATGTACTGTAGTTGAGCATAAAAAAGAGCAGCATACAGAGCAGCAGGAGACTAAGTCCATATATGGTAATATGTTTGGCGGTGAAGTATTTTTTTTCGATACGCAGTTGAAAAATGGTACTGGGAACTATTTTTTTGTGCCTTACTGGCTGCTCAATGCTCAGAAATTTTCGACCGAGTCGTGCGCTAATATCTTGTATCAGTAGAGTAGGGAGCATAAAAGCAGTTTTTGTCGCACTTTGTCTATCGGCCTCAACAATCACACCCACCACGGCATTTGCCTGTTCGTCCCATACCGGAGTGCCGCTGAAGCCTTGCTCGATGCGATGTCCCGTGACATGTGTGCTTTCTAGTTGCACAAAGCCCCTATTATCGCGTCCTAGGATTCTCCCACTGGTCCAGACCCCATTATCGTAACGATCAGGAAAACCAAAAGCGCGAAACGTATGGTTCCACATATCCTCATAGGGAACTACGACCATACAGGTTGCATTGGCGACGTCCGGGTACGCTTTCTCTAAACGCAACACAGCAAGATCTTTATCTCCCTGTGGATACCATTCTCTTACCGTGGCGTAGCGTTGCTCTAGCGGAGCGGATTTGAAGCCAACAATCAACGTGTGTTGTGGAAGAGCCTGTCTATGATCGTTATCCTCATGCAGCTCAAGTGCTTGTGCTATGACATGCGCACAGGTGAGAATCTCCATGTTTGAAATGAGAAAGCCTGCACCAATCACATACTTTCCGGTTGCGTCCATAATATAGACAATTGAAGTATCAAAGGAAGATGGCATGATTCGCAAATTCACCTGCACCATTTTACTACTAGCACGTCCTATACAAAACAATACCATATCTACCTTTTATTGACAACAAAGTATGAGCTAGTATAGTATAAAATAACAAGTAAATATTCGTAGTAGTAATTTCTATGGCATTATTCATTGCTAGCTGCTATGAAAAAACTATAAGATATGCGATGCCTTTTGTATGGAGTACAGAATGGGAAGAGCGCCATTAGCAGCAATAGTAAAAAAGCGTTTTATCCTGGTTGGCATGTCCTTTTGTTTGATAACGACTCTCTTTCTGGTATGTACCAGTGCCAGTGCCATAGGGGTAAACTTACTCTCCGGCTTTACTCCAGCCGCAGCTCCTCATTTCTATTTGCATGGTGTCGATGATGCGGTATATACAGTCAATGCGGCTACCGGCGCGGTAGAAGGTCACTATAATTTCAATTATCGAGATCCTACGCTGGGCACTCTCTCTCCCAATCCAGGATATGTAAAGCAGGATCCGGTATTGGTTGATCATGAAGTGGTCTATTACGATGGATACCGAGGTATCTATGCGGCTCATTTACGCGATGGCACACCACTCTGGAAACATAATTTGTCCGCGGTTTCCTTTGGAGACAATCGTCCTTTACAGGTTAGCGGAAATGTGCTTTATGTGTTTACAGCAAGTAGTGACATGCTTTCTGCCTTACACACTAGTGATGGAGCGCTGCTATGGCACCATACTGCTGCTGAAGGGATTCAAGGGGCTCCTGCTGATTTTCACACCCGTATATTCAATATTGCTATCGTAAATAATGTGCTTTATTATACCCTATCATATACCCTAAAAGCTGATACCATTAGCATATTTTTTGCGCTCAATGCACGAAGTGGAGCACTCCTTTGGAACAAAACAATCAGTGGATCGCTGGTTATAACAAGTGATAAAGGAGCTATCTACATTGCGGGGGATGCGACATTGTATGCATATCGATTGCAAGATGGTCACCTTCTCTGGCAGCGCAAAGGGCTAGCTCAGATTGTGTCTGTAACTACCGTCTCCGGGCTTATTCTTGTCTGTGATACAGAGGATGTCTTTGCCTTACATGAAAACGATCATAGCTTCGCATGGATTGTGCCTAGAAAAAATGCCATTCCTGGTGAAAATGTCTTTTCTATTTTCCATGGTATAGCCTATATAGATTCATCCGCGATCGATATCTCTTCAGGAAGACAATTATGGCAATTTCCTGCTGCAAATCTGGTTGTCGATGACATTGATCAGTTTGATGGGAGCAGCCATCTGTTCAACACCAAACAGAATTTCATCTATATCACACGTGCAATTTCTCTGCCTGAAAGCAACAGTAGCGGCCTCTCGCTGGAAGCGGTAGATTATTCTACAGGAGGAACAGCGTGGTGGCAGGATATTTCCAGTACGAGTGTTACAGATGAAGTGTTTATAAATGGAACACTTCTGATGCACTATCAAAATAAAATTTATGCCTATATGGCAAATACAGGACAATTCCTTTGGGAAAAGCAGTACAAGACTATTGGCAGTCTAGCAGCGTCAAATAGCTATTTCTACTTGTTCGGCAATGATAATACATACGCATGAAGGATACGAGAATAATAGAACTACGCGTAGCTCTATTATTCTCATCTATTCCTGTGGAGTGATAGAGTACTGACATTATTTGCGAACTTTTCGTGTTCTCCAAATATGGACAGTGGTATCGCGGCTACCCGAAGCGATGAGCAGACCATTCGGTGACCAGGCGATGGCTGTGATAGCGTGCGTGTGCGCCAGATGGCGAGTGAGTATCTTCTCAGTCTCTACATTCCAGAGCAAGGCTGTTTGATCTGTACTACCAGAAGCGATCATTTTGCTGTTAGGAGACCAGGCGAGCGCGCAAATCGTTGCAGTATGGCCTTGATAACGATGGATGGTTTTGCCGAGCGCAGCATCCCAGGTACGAATGGTTTTGTCATCGCCTCCCGACGCTACCAGTTTGCTATCAACCGACCATGCCAGTGTATAGATTGCCCCTGTGTGATCTTTATGCGTGGTACTGGTAGTGCCCAATACTGTATCCCAAACATGTATCGTCCCTTCTTTGTCTCCAGAAGCGATCAACGTACCATTAGGAGACCAGGCAAGTGCGAGAACATCAGCCACATGCTCTTTATATTCGAGCAGAGCCTTCCCATTATGTGCGTAACAGATACAGATCGTACGACCATCTATCACGAGAGCGATAAATTTACCGTTAGGTGACCATATAGGTGCGACGTTGTCACCGACAAGAGACGTTGTAAATCCTTCAGAGCTGGTAATCTGAAATGGCATATCCCCGGTAATGTGCAGAACCTTAACCGACTGGCTGGCTACCGCGAGAGAGAAGCCCTGCGAAGAACAGTTGACCGTGCCTGGGACGACGATAGGATCATGCGAATAGATTGTCTCACCCGTCTGTGTATCACTGATGCAGACATGATGTGAACTGATGGATATGAGCTGTTTTCCATTGCGCGACCAGGAAAGAGACGATACTGGTCCGAGATGATCTCCCAGGCGCAAATATGCTGTGGTATGCCGTTGCCGAGGGATATTTCTCAGAAAGACGAGAAGATACAACAGTAATGAGTTCACCGGTGTAGGTGAGATAACGATTGAGATACTCGAAAACTGGAAGGAGATTGCAATGAGCAATACTGCGAGCCAACCACCACAGAGTGGAGCAAAGCCTGTCACCAGAATAGTATCTGCTGGCAGGCTTTTCAAAGGAAAAGAGGATATACTTATAATAAGATAAAGCTCTTCAATAGGCGTGCGGGCCAGGACGGTCAACAAGAGCAGTATAATAATGACAAGTGATATCCCTAAAATCATCAGGAAGCCTATCATCCCGATATATTTGCGTGTGGATGGACGTAATGCGCGAAAATAAAAAGTACTAATTATCAGAGCAAAAAGCAAACCAGCCAGCACCCCATCCGTAAAAAAGCCAGTTTCGCGATAGAGGGCACCAAAGAGATACGAGAGACATATGTCGACGTTTTGTACCAACACGCCGCCGACGATGCCACCTACGCATCCAATAAAGCTAACTTCCAGATACTGTCGTATGCCTTTGCCCATGTGAAAGCCAACGAGCAACATACAGCACAGACCACTGACAATCCCAACGATTGCCCAGATCAAAATAACGACCATACAGGTATCCCTTATAGCATTGATCAAAACAGCAGGTAGAGAAAATGCCTTTTAATTGACATTTGAGCAGGTATTCTTTACAATTATGTTAATTCATACATGTGTATACGTGGTTTTGTCAAGTTTTTTTACGTTATTATGAAGATATAAATAGCAATTGAAGAAGATGAAGAAGAAGACATATGGAGCGCACATCTTACCAGCTGAAACCCTGGTTGCCTTATATCGGAGTGATTGGTATCCTTTGTCTCCTTGTGGTATTGATTAGCCCTACTATTCTCATGGCACATGCCAATGCACAACCACAGAGTTCCTCCCAAACCTTGACTGCTTTCCAGGCAAGAGGGATAGATGGTGAGCTGTTAACGCCAACGCCAACGCACCTTGCATCTCCTCCTGTACTGACTCCGACTCCCATGTCATTTCCCTTTTCCCTTAAAACTACACCGAACAAAACAGCTCAGACGGTCGCCCCTTTTGTTGGTCTGTGGATTGCTCATTATGGCTCCATTGAGATCAAAGCCGATGGTCATGCTCATCTTGAAGCCAGAACATATCAATGGTGTACCGACCCGGGTAGCAAACCTCCTTGTGATTCTCTAAATGGGAACATGATTGTCGATGGCATTCAAGAGGATATAGTGTTTACAGCGGTGAAAATCGGTGTCGCGTATGGCAAGATTGTCAAAAGTACCCTGGATAATACCGGCCAACCAGTCACCGCAATGTTGACTATGGATGATGCTCTTGTTATAAGTGACGGAAATATATTCTGTGGACCTCAAGCACCTGAAGGATCTTGTGGTGCTTAAAATCACATAAAAAAAGAGAAAAAGGCTCTCCGTCCTTCTTCGGAAGGACGGAGAGCCCTACTTCCTTCATAGAATACACATCGGAGAGCCATAGACCTTAAAGGATTGTATTTTCTTTTAAATTCATATATTCTTTTTTAAGAACTTATCGGCAAAGAACATTTTTAGCACGCCTACTTTGAATGTTTTTGCCCATAGCGGAGAAAAAGAGACATGCATATTTCGATCCATACCCCACCTTTAGCAACTGCGCCCGTAATCGTTGGGCTTCTCGTCCTTATACTCGCCATTATTTATCTTAGAACGCGCCCTCGACGTAGACGAGGACATAGCTCAACCAGGGGTCAAGCTCCCGCTCGGAAACGTACTTCGATCAATGAGAAAGGCATTCCGAAGGTAAATGGACGCATTCCATCCTGGCAAAAAGATCCTGGTGCCAGAATTGCTAATCAATATGGCAGAGCTCGCAGTCCGGAGTGGCCGAGAGTAGCTCATGAGCATCTCAGCCATCAGCCAGCTTGTGTGGTCTGTGGTCACCGAGGAAAAGGATTACAGGTTCATCATATCAAACCATTCCATCTCTACCCGGAACTCGAACTTGACCCAAATAACTTAATCACTCTCTGCGAAATCAGGGGCCGCACGCATCACCTACTGATTGGTCACCTTGATAATTGGGAATCGTACAACAAACGTGTACGAGAAGACACAAAGCGTTACTCCCATCAAAGTGCTGCCGCGATCAAGGCCAATGTGACCTGGCAGAAAGAGGTAGCTCAACGCCCGATGCCTTAACATGAACGAGTTCTCTATAAACATCGTCAGTAGATAAAACGTCTTGTGCCGAAAGACCTCCATATCCTAGAAGAGACCATTGCGATCTGGCGTCCCAATATCCATCGGTAATAGATTTGGCGGAGCTGTTGGGCAATTGAGTATGAAGTGACGTCTTGTGCTCGCGATCCAGCGTGATCAACAGATCAATACGTATCACATTTTGGCCCATTTCATTCCGTGATTGACACTTCATTACCAGTACCGGAAGTGGCTATAACTGCCAAAAATAGGACCGTCTCTTGCTCAAAGAAGAAACAAGCGTTACTTCTTGGCTCAGAAGACGTTTTCTAAATATGTATGCATTATCTTCAATACATACATATTTTATTTTTGAAGAACGAAAGAAGAATTCTCATGAAAGTTGGTTCCCTTGTCGTTGCAGTGATTGGAATTCTTGCCGTCATAGTTGGCATAATTCTGAAAGTGTCCAGCCAGGCGCATGGTCTCACAGTTCTGATAATTGGCGCTGTGCTGTTGATCCTTGGCCTGGTGGGCGCATTTGTTCTCAAGCCCAAAGCTTAAGAGTTCTCCCAAAGCTTAAGAGTTCTAACGATCTCTCAGTTCACGAGGAAGCCCTCCCCACTGCTCACAAGAGGCAGGAGGAGGGCTTTCTCTTGCCACAGGCAAGGCAGGAGACCCCCCCACAGAATACGCAACGTGTAAAAGCCTATTAGGCCCGAATGAATATGGGCCGAGGTAATCGGTGACAGATGCTCCAGGTTGCTGTCCTGGACCGGATAGCCTGTGGCTTGCAGGTGATCAGATGAGCTTCATCTGTTTTATTCCTTCCTTTCCTCGCTTCCCAGTGGAGAGGGCTTGAGCATCGTCAGGATGATGCTCGCATCGGGGAAATGCTGATGGTAACGCTCCGGGTTGCTCACCACCAGTCTCGTTAACCCATCAAGAGTTGCCGACACCACAGTCAAAAGCTGATCGGGATCGGCATCGATGACGGACCCCTCGGCCTGGCCTTCGACGATCAACTGCCGGAGCAGGTCAGCGAACGCCTGATTCACCTGCCTCGCCTGTTCACGCAGGTCAGGTGGCGTGGCCTCAGCGCTTTGCACTTGCTCGTGTAATTGGGCAACTTCTGGATGCTCACGCCGGTTTTCGATGAGCCGTGTCAGCAAAAAGTCCAGGCGCTCCCCAGGCGGCAGGAGGATCGCCAAAAAACGCTGGAGGGCGGCGCGACGTTCCTGGAGAGTTTGCAGGTTGGAACGCCGCTGTGTTCCGTGGCGAGTCGATGCCATCATAACGGGATATGGCACGCGAAGTTTGATCTGCTGCGGCAACGAATACTTCACACCGCTTGATGTCTCTCAAGAAGACAGAGGTCAGCCCGAGTGCCGAGTTGACACGTGGGACAGACGGCTATCGGGGTTGAGGGTCTGCCAGCCGAATCGCCACCTCGGTTTCCCATTTCGCTTGATCCGGCTCCTCGTTTGGATCGGTGAGCAAGGACATCAGACGTGCACCAAATGCCTGGCCCTTCTCCGTTTCCCAGGCATCCCACACCAGACCCTGCTTCGCTCCCCAGTCCAGCAGCGCTGCATTGGCTTCGATGCCTCTGTCCCACTCGGTGTAGACGAGCGAGGCATACAAACCTGCTGGCAGAACCCCCGCCCTGACGCGGTCATCGGGAGACTCGACACTCACGACTGGAATGCCCACCTCGATATCGAGCAGCGCCTCCATATCGATGACACGATTGCGCAGGAAAGGCGCTCCGGTTGGCGCTATACCCTGATGCGCTATCCAGGCCAACACTTCCCTGCGGAGGTACTGGATCGTGGTATCCAATTCTTGCATCGTGACCTGGGTTCGAATCGCCACGTAGTGTTGCTCATGGCGATTCTCCAATTTTGGTTCGGTAATCATAGAAGTTTCCCTTTTCCTTTTTCTGATACTGCTGAAAATAGGACAATACACAAGTGCTATTCCAGTTATCAGGGGGAAAATCGGTAACTGGTTTGCATGTATGCTGGCTCATCAGAGGCCCCTTTTCCTGTTCAGTTATGGAATCTCGTTGCGCATCCCGTGGGCAAGCCAATCAGATGCGTATTGCGTGGCAGGGAAAAGCGCTTGAATCGACAAACTATGCTGCTTGCACAGGTCATCGACCATGACGTAGAGTACAGTTAGAAAGGTATCCAGGTGTTCCATTGTAAGCTCCTAGAAGGTTCTTAATTTCAGCTTACTTTAGAGCCTGGATACCTTTTTTTCAAGTATTTTCTAACTTACACCAAGCGTTCATATATGCTGCGTCTGCCTTCTGCTACTTTGCCGAGCGATCCGGTTCGTAGCGCAGGGCCACAACTCCACTCTGAAAGGTCTTTGAGGCCAGCAGTTTGAGCGGGAATGAACGGGTGACGCCAGCAAAGAGGGCCTTGCCCTCACCAAGGACCGTTGGATTGATATTGATGCGATATTCGTCAATCAGATCCAGTTCCATAAATGTGCGCGCCAGCATGGGACTGCCGAGGAACCAGATATCCTTGCCTGGCTGCTGTTTGATGGCATTAATTTCTTCGGCGATGTGATCCTTGATCAGCACGGTATTCTGTGCATTGTTCCATGCAACGCGCTCCAATGTGCGCGAAACCACAATCTTGGTGGCAGCATCCAGAAAGCGCGCGTGTTCGAGTTCGGCTGGAGTGCTGGCGGGATTGCCTGGCACCGTGAGCCAGTAGCTGGCCATGCCTTCATACGTTCTACGCCCCCAGATCACGGCGTCTGTGAGCACGTGCAAGGAATGGGCATCCTGCTCCAATTCGTGATCATACGCAATCCAATCCAATTCGTCATTGGGACCCGAGGTAAAGCCATTCAGCGAAAGATGGATCAGAGAAATGATTTTTCTCATAGCATGCTCCTTTTATCGTTCAACTCTGATTTAACCAGTGTAGCCGCTTTCTTCACATGAAGAGTTAGCAACACGAGTATACTCTAACAGAGAGGGAGCGTCTTGAAGAAAATGGCCATCCAATAAAGTTTTATCAACAAGCGTCAGCCCATAAGGAGAGTCCGAACCTCTCCCCTCAAAATACGTCTCCAATAGGCACTCTATTATGCTACTCCATTCGTTGTATTGCTCTTACGGTTAAAGGAAAATCATGCTATGACACAAAGTGAAAAGGCTGTCACCCCAGGACCAACCTCTTCGACCACACCTGCCAGTTCTATGCCGGGAGTAGAGGGAAACACCACAGGCCTGACATCTTTCAGCAAGCCCTGACGGATCTTCCAGTCGATCTGATTCACGCCCGCCGCGTGGACTCGCACCAGCACTTCGCCCGCCTGGGGCGCTTTCCGTGGCTTCTCCTCCAGCTTGAGCACTTCAGGTCCACCATAGTGATGAAATTGAATCACACGCATGGTTTTCGTTGCTGTCATCGCTCTCATTCTCATTTCTCTTTTTAGTGTCGTCAACAAATTGCTCTACATAAACTGCTACCGTTTCTATCGTTCTCCCATTGAGGGGAAACATTTCAGTGAGTGTTGTCATATACTTATATCCTGTCATTGGACAATGACTGTCAAATTCATGCCAGGATGGATCGGACAATAGAACCGAAAGGTACCAGAGGAGGTAAAGGGGCCAATCGTGGCCTGCGCGCTTCCGTTGATCTGCATAGATTTCATCTCTGGCGCATAATGAACTTTTTCACCATCATACTATCTCCTTACTGATCGCATGAGCTACGGCTGTCTGCTCATCTCATAGTCACTTTGTTTAAGGCGCAGGCAGTGCATTCCGGTGTTGCCAGGCAAAGCGAATGCGCCCAGGCCAACGAGCAGATAAGCCGTAAAAACTTTCCCTTTCTGCTTTCAAGCCGTCCTGCGAGCGGTTTCAGATTGCGTCCGCGCAACAAGAGGAACCTGGATTGGCACAACTTCTGACCGGACAATCACCACCCCCAGAAGGACCCAGAAAAGGCCACAGAGATCGACGAGTGGAGCAAAAACCAGATGCCCCTTGCTCAGAAAGAAAGGAATCTGGATAAGGATCAGTTGGGCGATGAAATACAGACCAACGAGGAGAGGTGTCCATGCTTGCCAACCAGACACCTTCTTTCCCAACAACGTCGCTCTTCCCAGGGCAACCATGCCGAGCGCGATCAGGATGCCACCAGGGGGTGTCAACGCCTGTCCTGCGCCAGAATTGGGGAGAAGCAGGTAGAAGATCATCCCGCTCGCCTGACTGAGAGTGCCCAGAATGGAGACACCCGCTCCAGCCATTGCGAGCCATCCAGGAGAGGCAAACCGACGGGCGATGATTCCTATGGGTCCGCCAATGAGCGCGAGATTCGCGATGGCCCAGATCAAGCGAGCAACAGCGTGGAGCGGACTTGTGGGAGCCGACCACCACAGATCAAGTGGCACATCTGATAACTGAAGGATTCCACCAATCAGGCAGAGCAATCCGATTAGACGAAGACGTGGTGAAACAGGCATAAGATGCTCCTTTCTTTTTTCAGGCATTTTCTCGAATTATGTGTTCATCCAGCTTAGGAATGTGCAGGCTGCCCCTTCTCAATGCCTCTCTTTCCCATGTCGGCGTCTCTCTCATCCAGCACCATTTCATACACCGCTGTTTTCTCGCCAGGATATTTGCGGTCGAAGACGATCCCGAAGAAACGGCCCACGATGCCTATACGCAAGAGGTCGCGCGCGCGCTTGGCCTCCTCAGCATACAGGCGACGCACGGTGCCTGTAATTGCCGGGCCGAGCGCATCACCCTTGCGGTTGCCTGGCGCGAGGGTGACGCGCGGATCGTGGGCGAGGCGCTTGGCCTTCCAGGTATCAGCTGCTGTCATGAAGTAGAGTTTGCCGTGCGAGGCGACCGTACCCACCGGAGTGCCGACGCCTACACCGTTGCGGCGGAAGCTGGTCAGCAGAGTCATATGGCCTTTCCTGGGTGTGGTCAGGTATTGTCGCGTGGTATGCGTCGTTTTTTCGCTCATAGTCTGTCGCTCTTTCTTATGATTGTCTGCTCGGAGCTTGCTGCTCGGTTGCAGGTGAGCTAGCTCCGGAGCAGAACGGATGCGTCTATACCAGGGTTTGCAGCCAGGTCGCAATCGCGGTACCGATTTCACCAGGCGAATCTTCTTGCAGGTAGTGGCTTCCTTTGACGGTCACTTCTGCCTGCGCCCGAAACGACCGACAGAACTCCCGTGCCGTTTGCGTAGCCGTTCCTGGATCGTTGTTGATGTATAACTTCGGGACATCGCTCCGGGCCAGCCACTCCCCATACGCTGTGATCAGCTCGAACATATCCGCACGCTCATCATCAATGGGTGCCTGACGGGGCCAACTCAGCATGGGGCGACGCCCCTCACCTGACTGAGCGAAGGGACGGCGATATTCCGCCCGTTCTTCCTCACTCAGTTCGCGCAATACCACACGAGGCAGCAGGTGTTCGAGGAACACATTGTCTTCGAGCACCAGGCGCTCGCCCGCGTTGGAACGGAAGGCTTTCCAGAGGTCACGAGTGGCCTCCGGCCAGGTTGCCCAACTGTACGGTCTGACAACCGGTTCCATATACACCAGGCCCTTGACGGCCTGACGATGACGATTCGCCCAGTCAAAGCCGAGGGCCGCTCCCCAATCATGCAGGACAAACGTGACGCGCTCGCGCACCTCAAGCGCATCAAGCAACCTCTCCACGTAGCTGCGGTGCTCAAAGAACCCATAGGAACCAGGGCCGCTGTTGTGCAGCTTGTCAGAATCGCCCATGCCGATCAGATCAGGGGCGAGGCAGCGTCCCAGCCCTTGCAGGTGTGGAATGATATTGCGCCAGACAAAGGAAGAGGCGGGATTGCCATGCAGAAAGACAATCGGATCGCCCTCGCCAGCTTCGATATAGGCCATCTGGTATCCCAGCACGGTTTGATAGTGCTTTTCATACGGAATGGCGGCACTGATTGTCATTGGTTGTCCTTTCTATGAGCATATGCCGCGTCCAACCCAGGAAGGGAGGATAATTCAACATCACTTTTCCTCTTGAGCAAAAAAGTTTCTGCGAAGGTCAACATTCATGCATCTTCTTGTTTCTACGTTCTTGGCAAAAACATACCTTGTCATCCATTCATCCGGTTGACATATTTAAAGTCCTTTCACACTCCGCCGAGAATTTTGGGCTTCTCATGCTCCCAGTCAGGAAGGCAGGATCGCAGGAAGCAGCCCCTGGACCACCTCCTCAGCAAACTGCTGCTCCGTTTGATGGAGTGGATCAAAACCCATGAATTGGCGGTTGAATGCTCGCTGAAAACAGGGACCCAGCAACAGCGTCGCCATGGTCAAAGCAGAGAGATGTTGCCCGAGGCGTCCGAGATGCTGCTCCTCCTCAAGGTAGGCTGCAAGGCGTTTAAAGACGTTATGTGGGCCCATTCCCAATGGCTGGGTGGTGGCACGAAATTGTGTCAGGAGTTCCTTGTCAGCCAGGAAAGAGACGCCCATAGGAATCAGATGCTCATAATAATGGACAACCGCCAGCACGAGCGCGACCAGATTCTCTCTGACCGTTGCTGTGCCCGCCTGATGCGTCCGAAACACCTCATGAAAAGCTGGCAGATGCTCGGCCATGAGCGCGAAGAAGATGTCCTCTTTATGGTCGAAATGCCGGTAGAGCGCGCTTTCAGACAGACCGACTGCGCGTGCGATCTCTTTGGTGGTGACATGTGCTGAACCCTTCAAGAACAGCAGCTTTTCAGCAGCTTCCAGGATTCTCTCTCGTGTTGCTCCCATGCGTTTTTTCTCCAGGTGAGTGAATGTTCACTAACATGATAACTCAGAGATGAGGAGCTTGTCAAGAAGTGCCAGAAACACATTGGAACCACGTCTTGGTAAAATATGTAATGTGCCCAGAAAACTTCGCGTCCCATTTTCACCTTTCGATGCGCTGACCCCAAGAATAAGATGAGGAGAAAAGACAAGGAGAGGAGGGCACTCTCGTTCGATGCGGGTAAGGAGTGCTCACCTTTGCTTGGGTCGGCAGTCGTCGTCGCCAGTTTTCTTATCGTATGTCAGGGTGAAACGTCAATTACACACTGATCTCACATAGGGACATGACCTTCCATGTGGTCACTCAACTGCCAGTACTCGATGTCGTTTTGCTTACAGTACCACTCTCCCCATGCATGCATCTGGTGGACGATTGGCTCCAGGCTTCGCCCTAACTCAGTGAGTGAGTATTCCACCTTTGGGGGAACTTGAGCATAGACCAGCCGGGAAATGATTCCTGCCTGCTCTAACTCTCGCAATTGCAGGGTAAGCATTTGTTGAGTCGTCGCAGGAATGAGCCTGCGTAACTCTCCGAAGCGTTTGGTTCCGTTGAGCAAACAATAGACAATCTGCAATTTCCATTTCCCTCCCACAATCGAAAGCGCTGCTTCGACCGGACATATCGCCGCTTGCTGTTTCATAATTTGCACCTCCCAATAGTATGATTTTCTAGACTACCGCAAAATATTTTGCGTACTTGTTTCTTTCATCGTTATCTTGTATTTTCATTGTATCAAGTAGTGGGAAGTACGACAAGCGAAGCTATCTGGTACTGGAGCCAGAAGATCTTTCTCTCATCTGAGTCAGAGAGATTAAGCTGCAAGGCTGGCATGCTCTCTTGGAAAAGGAATGCATGTCGTCTACTCGTCTTGTCGTCCATATGAACGTGCCAGATAGTCCTGGAGGCCCAGAAATCACCTGGCTATGCCTGTTGGGAACAGCCGCCAGAGCGTAGCATTCCAGGTGAGAATGGAGAGGCCTTTGGCCTCTTCTCTCAAGAAGAACAAGAAGATAAAGGATTCGTATGTACAACACCTATTCAGCGAACTTCACTCGCATAACTCGCCTGTTAGCGAGAGTCAGCATTCTTCCCGCGCTTTTTCTTCCTTTCTATGAGGCCTTTCTTCATGGCGGACGACGCGCCGTGGAGATTGACCCGCGTGCCGCTGCTTATATGGCAGCCCATATGATCGGAGCTTACTGTACCATCCTGGCCGGGTTTGGGCTGATCGCCATTTACCTGCACTACCACGATCGTATGGGGAGGATCGCGCCCCTCAGCTTGATTCTGGCTCTCCTTGGGCAGATCTCGTATGCGGGGCTTCTGTTTATTGATGGGTTCTTCAACCCCCTTTTTGCGCATTTTGATCCCACGCTGCAAACCCAATTCCATTCGCCTGACTTCTTTCAAGCCGTAACTCATAGTCCTCTGCTTCAGAGCTTCGGGATTGCACTCTATACTCCCTTCCTGATGTCTCTCCTCCTTATCGTTGGCATTGGGCTCCTGGGGATCATCATCCTGCTCAAGCGCTTTTTACCGTGGCCTATTGGTCTGCTGTTTCTCGTTGGTGGCGTGATTCTGGGCATCGACCTGATGGTGCCAATGTGGGTCGAGATAACCGGGTATGCAGCTGAAGGGCTGGCCATTGCCTGGAGCGCCTTGCTCATCTTGCGCAAGAGCAAACCCGTTGCTCGTGCTCGGTCTGTTGCGTAAAGGTTGAGATCAGGATGGTTTCTAGAAAGATAAGAGAGACAACTCATGTCTACGAGCATTTTTTAAAGGCAAAAAGTAAACTTATCACATCTTGAGAAAGGACGCGGTGTTTGTGATGGACACAAAACGCATGGCAACGCTTTTTTTGATTGTGCTTGCCGATATGTCGGGGGCTATGGCCATCATCCCGATTATCCCGGTGGTGGTCCTGGGGCAGTTTCATGCCACCCCGTTCCAGGCTGCTCTGGTGATTTCGGCCTACTATGTGGCCCAGGTTCTGGCTGCTCCGTGGCTTGGGAGTCTGGCAGATCGCTTTGGGCGACGCCCCATCCTGTTGTTGAGTCAGGTGGGAACCATTGGTTCCTACCTCCTGCTGATCTTTGCGGCTCCCCTGGGGGCGTTCCTCGCTCATGCTGGTCTGCGCCTGGGAATCGCGCCGGGGTTGGCCGTCATCTACCTTGCGCGCGTGCTTGATGGGCTGACTGGCGGCAATATCAGCGTGGCCGGGGCCTATGCCAGCGACATCAGCACACCAGAGAAACGCACCCAGGCTCTCGGATTGGTGGGAGGTGCCAGCGGACTGGGGCATATTCTGGGTCCTGCCCTCGCTGGACTACTTGCAGGGATTAATCTGTTCGCGCCTTTTTTCGCCGCCACTATCGTCAGCGGAGTGACGGTGCTGCTGACCTTGCTCTGGTTGTCTGAACCACCGATTCGCGCGCAGACAACGGACAACCAGGCGAAATCAGTTGAGAAGGTGTCTTTCACTCGAGTGTTGCTGAGTCGATCAGTGTTGCTTATCCTGGCAACAGCGCTTCTCGTTGGGCTGTATATGGCGGGGCTTTCCGGGACATTCGCGCTTTACGCTGACCGGGTTCTGTTGCCTGGCCAGCCTGAGAGCGTCGTCGTTAGCACAGTAGGCTGGATCATTACGGTGCTGGGCCTGGTAATGACTCTCACACAACTTGTTCTGCTCAATCCGCTGGCAGGCCGCCTGGGTGAGCAGAAAGCCATCCTGTTGGGCAGTGTCTTCCTGCTTATTTCCACGGTGGGCCTGTTCACAGCCACCACCCTCTGGCTTGTCATCGCGTATGTGATCATCTTCTCCCTCGGCTATGGAATCGTGTGGCCTATCCTGCAAGCACTCATCACCAGGGCAGGCCCCGAACGACTGTCTGGTCGCCTTCTGGGTTGGTTCCAGGCAACCTTCAGCCTGGCCTTAATTCTTGGTCCCATCGTGGGAGGCTTTGCCTTCGACACCATCGCCCCACGGGCGGTCTATGCGGGAAGCATTGGCGTGATGGCCCTCGCCCTGGTGCTGAGCATTGGGCTCCAACGCCTCTCACTGAGGGACGTGGAGAAATCGCAACAACTCATGCGCTTTCATCACTGAAATACAGGATGAATGCGTTTATTTCCAAAGAAAGACCTCCTAACCTTGTATACAATAAAAAAAGAACTTTATCTTTGTTCGTCCAAACTCCACCATGGGCCACTCATTGCCCGCATCAAAACGTTAATTCCTGGCGAAAATCACGCAATTATTTCCGAAGACCCAAATTTCGTCTGCAAAACACTTGACTGTGGGACCGGTTTCATGGCATATATATATGAGTACGCATTTATTAGTATTTTATAACGATTTATGGGATCGGTCCCATAAATCGTTATGAACCCTTTCACCGTATCCTAACTGTCTTTTTCAATCTGTTTACAGGAAGGGTGTATGGCAAAGAAGCCAACTATTCGTTATATCGCGCACCTGGCTGGCGTCTCAAAGTCGACGGTGTCTCGCGTGCTGAATAACAGTGCCAATGTCGACCCCATCACCCGTGAGCGTATACAGCACGTGATCGCGGAACAAAACTTCGTGCCTGATCTGACAGCGATGCATCTGGCACGTGGAGATCGCCGGCTCATCGGTATGCTTCTTCCGGCCCTCTGGTCGTTTATGCCGGAAATCATACGGGGCATCGCTGGCGTGGTCGAGGAAAACGGCTATGAGATTATTCTCTATAGCTCGGCTGGTCACAAAGATTTTCGCAGCGTGATCGACCGGGTGCTGACAACTAATTTCACCTCCGGTCTCCTGGCCTCGATTCATACCCATTCGCCCCAGCACCTGATTACTCTCGCGCGCAGTGGTCTGCCCGTCGTGATAATCAACCTGACGGCCCACCGACTAGACAGTCCCTGGGTAAGTGTGAACAATGCGGGCGGAGCGAGCCTGGCAACTCGCCATCTGCTCTCATTAGGACATGAGCGCATCGCCTTTCTCTTTCCCAGTCCTGATCTACCTTGCTTCCATGATCGTTATCATGGTTACTGTCAAGCGTTACGGGAAGCTGGTATAGAACCAGATCCCATGCTGGCATTGTACGATGATGGTAGTGCCGTGAAATGCCTGCAAGAAATTCAGGCAATGAGCACTCCACCCACCGCCATTGTCGTGGGTAACGACTATCTGGCCTATAGTGTGATTATGGAGATGGGAAAGCTGGGCTGGCGCGTACCCGAAGATATAGCCATCGTTGGCTTCGATGATGTCATTCCACCTTACCAAAGTCCCGTCGTACTCACAACGGTGCGCCAACCGTTCTATGAAATCGGTCAGTGCGCCGTCGAAATGTTGCTCTCACTGCTTGATCCTCGCTTCGAGCCTTCGCGCAACTGGTTGGAGTTTGCGGTTCCCTCTGATCCGAATCAGCAGACAAGCCCCGATAGGCATGTCTGGCCATCCTGTCAGATCCAGCTTCCGCTCACCTTGACCGTGCGCAATTCATGTGGCTCCGGGCGATCATCACTCGATTGGAATCTAGTGTGAATCTGATTGGAAAGCAGGCAGTAAAGCAAACATTTATCGTTACTGATAGCCTTTTCGTTTATCTACATCATTGTCGATGATCTGCGATCCAATAGTGTATCGCAAGTATTTAAGAAAACAGAGGATGTGTCAACATGGACGTTTCTTCGATTATTCTTCCGTCGCGGCTTAACCGCCGCACATTCTTGAAGGCAGCTGGCACGGTAGCCAGCGCAGCAACCCTGGGTTCCGCCCTGAGCGCCTGCGGCAGCACCTCCAGCGGCGGCAGCACCGTGACCCTCCAGTACTGGGACTACTATGTCAGTCAGTCGCCCTGGCTTGATAACGAGGTCAAGCTCTTCGAGGCCGCTCACCCCAATATCAAGATTAAAAGGACCATCAACAACAACACCACCTATGACCAGCTATTCAATCTCTCTGTTAAAGCCAACAAACAGCCAGATGTCTTTATGGTTACGGGCACTGCGACTCCCTACAACGAGCAGATGCAGAAGGGGTGGTGGTTGCCGGTTGATAAGTGGATTAATGCGACGTGGAAGAACCGTTTCCCAACTGGCACCTTCTACCAGGGCAACAATATGTTCAACGGCAAGACCTACACCGCGCCTCTTGGCGGTAGTGGTGTTTTCCAGCAGCTTTATCTGAACACTGACGTGTTTAAAGCCGCTGGCTTGACCAACAGCGATGGCACGCCCAAAGTGCCGCAAACCTGGGACGATGTGGCAAATTTTGCCGATATCATTACTAAAAAAGGCAATGGGCAGTATTATGGTCTCGGCTTCGGAGCAGGTGGCGGCGGCTCTATCACCAATTGGGTTGATCTCTTCATACGCGCCGCTGGCGTACCTGGAGGCGCTTTTGGGGGTACCGGAGGCACCTGGTACGATGGCTTCGATTACCGCGTGGGCAAATATACATTCTCCAGTGATCGCAACTGGGAGGATTTCATCACCCTGCTCCTGGAATGGAAGCAGAAGGGCTACTTCTATCCCAATTCTCTGAGCATCACTGACGAAACCGCACGTGCCTACTTCGAGCGTGGCAAATTCGGAATGATAGTTGGCGGCGTCTGGAACCAGGCAGAATGGACGACGCACGGATTCACCAATTATGGCTTGACCACGCTGGTGGGACCGACAACAACGCGCAAAGGCTTCTACTATCACACGCCTGGTGGTCAGGAGTTCGCCATTTCCGCCCAAACAAAACATCCTGAAGAGGCCTGGCAGTGGTTCAACTGGCTCTATAGCAATGAGTCGGAGCAGCGCTGGGTGCAGACGTACAACGAAGATCTTTCGATCTTCGCGAATCTCAACGATCCCTCGAAAATCAAGTTCAAGCCCTTTGCCGAATATGTCGCCAACGCGCCCTTGAACCTTACCTATCCTAATCCCAACATGCGCAATCCTGAAACCGCGAAAGTCATCTTCAACTCTCTGTCGCCCAATTTGAATGATGCGATAGTTGGCCTCTGGACCGGCCAGTTGCACGACATGAAAGCCGCACTCAGCGACATTGAGAGCCGTGCCAATTCCAACATCCAGAAAGGCATCTCACAGGCCCAGGCCAGTGGCGTTAAAGTCTCCATTAACGACTACACTTACCCGGACTGGGATATCACCAAAAACTACATCACCAAACCCAACCAGGCATAGGCAAACGCGTCGCGCAGCTTCCTTGCATGGCGACTGAACGCAGCTAGCATGTCTAGCTGCGTTCTCGCCATACGTACAAAGCCAGACGTGCGCACTAACTTACACATTGGGCTAACTAAAAGAGAGGACTTTCAACTCATGCGAGCTCAGGAAGTAAAAACAATACAACCAGAGATGGAGGAGAAACATGTCACCATGACTCCTCATAAGAAAAGCCTCTGGCAGGATATATACAGCAGGCGCTGGTCATACCTCTATCTTGCACCGATGATCATTTTGCTGCTAGCTTTCGTCGTCTATCCCATCTTCGCTTCTCTGGGCTACACGCTCTATCAGTGGAATGGCATCGGCGATCCGACCGCATACGTCGGCCTCGACAATTTTCAAAAAGTGACAACCGATCCTATTTTCTGGGAATCTTTCGCCCACACCTTCATCTTTACTGCCGTAGTAGTTCCTGTTCAGTTGACCCTGGCCCTGATTCTGGCTCTGGTCCTGAATAGCACCAAATTGCGCTTCTCTACGTTCTATCGCTCGGTCTATTTTCTGCCGGTCGTGATGTCTCCGGCGGTAATCGGCGTGATCATGAATCTGATGATCAGCAATTTTGGCGATAACTTCAATGCCATCTTTTTGAAGCTCCACATTATCCATCAACATATTGACTGGCTAGCCGATCCCCGTTTTGTGCTGTGGATCATTATTGCTATCCAAATCTGGAATACCCTGGGCATCAATATGGTCTATTTCCTGGCCGGGCTACAGACTATTCCCGCCGAACTCTATGAGGCCGCGCACATCGATGGAGCCGGTTGGGCTGCTCAGCTCTTCTCAATCACTATCCCGATGCTGCGCGGTGTAGGCATGATTATCCTCTTCCTCGCCATTCTGGGTAACCTCAACGTATTTGACCTCGTGCAGGTGCTAACCGGCGGCGGCCCATACTTCGCCTCCAATGTCGTGAGCACCTATATCTATCAACAGGCCTTTGGCGGCATCAGCGTCGGTGGCTCCGGTGCAGGGGTAATACAGCCAAACGTCGGTTTTGCCTCGGCTGCTTCATTCTTCTTTGGCCTGATCCTGATCGCACTGACTAGCATCCAGGCCCTCGGCTGGCGATATGTACGCCGCAACAATGCCAGAAATGCTATATCCTCTACCGAGACCGGAGCAGCATAGCAGCTAGCTAGAATGGAAAGGAATTCATAATTATGGCAACCTCAATCCCACAGACAACAGCGCGCGAAATAGAGAGACGACGAAAACAGGTGAACAACTTCAAACAACGGAAGAATGCGAGAAGGCTGCTACTGCACGCGATCCTACTGGTCTGCGGCTTCTTCTGGGTTTATCCCTTTCTATGGGCGCTGGGCAGTTCGCTCAAAAGTGAGGTAGGCTTCTTTAGTGAGGGTCTGAGTTTCATTCCCAAAGAGTTTCAGTGGCAGAATTATGCCGATGCCTGGACACAGGCAACGTTCGGTCAGTACTTTTTCAATACGGTCATTATTACAGTCCTGACGGTCGCCTTTACGCTGACCTTCACTTCGATGGCCGGGTTCGTGCTGGCTCGCACCAATTTCCCCGGAAAAAAATGGTTGGTCGCGCTGATCGCTATCACCCTTTTCCTGCCACACGGCTACACAATTGTACCCGTTTTCGATCTAATTCAGCGCCTTGGCTTGCTCGATACCCTCTGGTCTGTAATCGTGGTAGAGACGGCAGGGAATATGGTCTTCAGCACCTTTCTCTTCATGGGCTACTTCGCGACGATAGATCGCGAACTGGAGGACGCAGCGCGTGTGGATGGTGCCAACTTCCATCAGCTCTTCTGGCAAGTGATGTTCCCGCTAGCTCGTCCGATGCTGGCAACGCTTGGTCTCTTCACCTTTATCAATAGCTGGAATAACTTCCTGATTCCGCTGGTCTTCACGCTGGGCAATTCCGACCTGCGTACACTCCCTGTTGGCCTATACGCGTTCATCGCTCAGACTTCCACAAACTGGGTACTGCTCTGCGCAGCTTCGATGATCTCGCTCGTGCCTACTATCCTGGTCTTTGTATTCACTCAACGCCATGTGATTAACGCCTTTGCTGGTGCAGTAAAGGGGTAACAGGCTCAACTTTCTCTCTCCTGCTTGCTTGCTCAGCAGTATTTTTACGAGTGGGTCATCTGGCAATTGGCTTGCAAAAAAGTCGCAGCCCCAGATCCACTCAAGCGCCGCAGACGACGGGAACGCGCTCGTCTGCGGCGCTTGCCATTCCAGACAAAGGGTGTGAGTGTGTCAGCCTCCCGTGGTCTCCAGGATCTCTGTGCATGAGTTTTCGCACCTGCGGTGCTCAAACATCTTTTTATTGTGTAGTGCAGGAAAGGTGCTGTGCACCTTTCCTGCACTACACCATAAAAAGGGCGC
>NZ_BIXY01000026.1 GCF_008326305.1 Dictyobacter arantiisoli
GATTGGTTAGGTGCTTCCAACGTTGCAAAGTACATGCGGCATTTCTGTGCTCAGCCTCAAGAAGCAATTCAATTGCTTCTTGACAAGCTTTCGTGGTAAAACGGGACTACCAAAAAGCCCTGCCTCAAAGGTTCGCCAGCAGTATCGTTTATGCGGAAGAGCCATCAAATCGGGTGAAGCTCATCCGAGCGAATAGGCACACAGAGAGACATTTCTCCTACCTGTCACATCAATAACCATCTATGAGAAGTCCATGTGAAATTATTATAAGAGGGAATATTAGTAAAGAACTCTTATCGCATTCGATAAGTGAAAGGATAACATACGATGTACCAATCACCCGAACAATTTAATTGCCCTGCCTGCGGTGATACAACACATGTCAAAAAGGTCAGTATTATCGTTGATGAAGGGACCGCCCATCAGACAACGGTCTTTTTTTTTCAACCACGCGTGAGAAGAAATTCATTCCAGGTTCATACTTCCGTTGGAAACACTCAGTCTCAAACAAAACTAGCACGAAAACTGGCCCCACCTCATTCGCTGATGGGCTTTGCTGTGATCACCTTTCTCTTCTGTTTGTTCTATGGCGTTTTTCTTGCCAGTGCAGGAACCTTTGGAGGGTTCGCGGGAGCAAGCTTGATTATTGGCCTTTCAGTCCTATTCCTCTTCTATGCGATCAGCACGTGGCCCGAAGCGCGTAAGAAGAAAGCCAAATGGCAGAAACTCTATTACTGTGATCTTCACGATCTGGTCTTTGAAGTGGGAAAGCAGGAGAAGGCTGTTCCATCGTCAAAAATGAAATGGTTGCTCAAACAAGACCTTTACCTGTAAAAATGTGAAGGTGATGGTTCTGAGCGTCACCCCCTGACACCTGCTCGCTCCTTTGGGGCGAGCTTTGTGGACGACTCCACCGTAGAACAGTGGCCGCTACGGTGGTTTCCGCCATCCACCTTTTCATTTTTGTACCATTTTTATTTGTAAAAGATCATGCGGCGGCGCTTGAAAAACCTATGAGATGCATTTGTGCTTGTAGATCTTGACAAAAAAATTGCAATAAGTTATAAATAAAATAGCAAAATGTTATTAACTAAATTTTGTTCCTCTTTTTATCCCAAGGGGTGATAGATATGGCGATCTTCCTGCTGGCTCTAATAGGAACGCTGATTATAATGGCCTGTCTGACTATTGGACGCTTAGCTTTTGGACGTGCCGAGCCTTTTCAAGCACGTTCATTTATCCGTTGGTTTCTCTTCTTTTTTGTATTCAATTACCTGTTCTCACTGGCGCAACTCTACATATCCTTACCAGCGCTGGCCGGGCCATTCTGGGGCTGGCAGTGGGTATTATGGCCGTTGTTGATTAGCAGCGTGATTAATCTGTTATCCGTGGCGGGAGGCGCGGGAGGCGCGCTGGCGATGGGTCTGAGTATCAGTCAGGGTCAGGTCTATACACCGCCGAAGGGGAGTGAGAAGATCTCACGCCGTTCGATCGCGGCTGGCATCTTTGGGATCGTCGTGGTTGCTGTGCTGGGCATCGCCGCCACCATTCTGATCAACGTCTTTACGACCTGGTTTGATGGGAATGCTAAAGCCCTGGCCGCCATTCCTCATGTCACGACCGCCGCGACACCCAATCTACCTCCTACGGATGCCAGTAATATTGTGCTGGTGAGCCAGAGCGTGGCATCGTATAAAGGCCAGCAAATTCTTGGCTCGACCGGACAGAATCTGGGGTCAGCCTACAATCTGGACCCGACCAGCTATACCTTACAATCTATCAATCATCATCTCTATTATGTCGCGGAACTGAGCTATAACAATCTTTTTGTCAATCTATCCAATCCCACCACGCCGGGTTTTGTGATGGTTGACGCGGAAAATCCTCAGCAGCCGCCACAACTGCACACGGAAGCGCAGGCGACGATTCGCTATCTGCCCGGTGCATTCCTGAACCAGGACTTATTGCATCATGTCTACCTCAGTGGCTATGTCTATGGACGTCTGGCAGATCCTACTCTGGAGCTAGATGATAGTTTACATCCCTACTGGACCATCTCATTGATGCAGCCAGCGCGTGGGTATACAGGTGATACCTTGAAGCAGGTCTTGCTGGTAGATGCCCATACGGGGGATATTAAAGCGTATGATCCACAAAATGTACCGGCCTGGGTCGATCGTGTCATGCCTGCTGAAACGGTCACTCAATACCTGAGCTGGTGGGGACTCTATCACAATGCTCCCTGGTTTAATCCTTCGGGCCTGGGACAACAGGCACCGGCCAGTGCGCCTGAGTTGCTTTATAATAAAACTGACCAGCCCGTCTGGTTGATTCCGATGACCTCTTCCTCGATGAATGATAATTCCAGTACTGGCATATTCCTGTTTGATACGCATAAAAATCAAGCTACCTTTTATGCCAAAGCGGCAGGTCTGGGTATCGGGGACAATGTGACCAGAACCTTCCAATCAACACGCGCCAATATTCGTGGGTATAATGTCGCCTCGGTCCAACTTTATCAGATCTACAATACCCCTACCTGGGTTGCCATCTATGTGCAAAATACCAGTAGTGGTGACATCTTTCAGGCCGTTGGATTAGTGGGTGCGCGTCAATTAAATGGCAATAATGTCCAGTTTGATCCCGATCTCGTTTCGGGACTGCGGGATTATCAGCAATGGGTAACCAATCAAGGGGGTAGCGGTGATAACGGTGGCACGACCAGTACCAAACCACAGACCGTCAGTGGGAAAGTCCTGCGTATCTCTTCGGTCGTCCAGGGAACAAACACCATCTATTACCTGCAGATCGCTGGTCAACCGAGCATCTTTACTGCCAATCTTTCCCTCTCGCCCAAGTTACCATTGGTTCAGTCAGGCGATACTGTGTCCATCACCTATATGGCTGGCGGTGGAAATGTTGTCAATCTGCAAACCTTTGATGATACCAGCATCAACCTGGGCAGTGGTAGTGTACCGGCGACACCAGCAGCTCAGGCGACGCCTGCCGCCACTCCGACCGTAAAGCCCGGCACAAAGAAATAGGTCAAATATCTCCAGTTTGTGTGTCATTCCGAGGGAGAGTGTATCTCCATATAGCGATACGCTCTCCCTCTTTGCGTTTGAGCCGATGTTTGAATTTAGCCTGTATTGCGTACGCCGGCCGCAATGCCGTTGATAGTGAGTAAGACACCATAGGTCAGGCGGGCGCGTTCCTTTTCCTCAGCAGTGGCGTCCTTCTCCGTCTCTGGATCGAGCGTCAGGGGACCGCCCAGTTTGCGCAGGCGTTTCAGGAGCACGATCTGGAAGTAGCTGAGTGGATCAACATAGGGATTACGCCGTTTGATCGACTCTTGCAGTACCGGGGAGTTATCAAGCAGGTCGTTACCGCCCACAATGGCGAGAATAGCCTGTCGGGTGCGTTCATATTCCGCCTGGATGGCCTGTGAGATACGTGCGCTGAGTTCTTGATCCTCAACCAGGGTGGCGGCATACTCGTGGGCAATCCTCATATCAGATTTTGAGAGCGTCATTTGCAAGTTATCGATGAATGCTTTTAAGAATGGCCAGTGCTGGTACATATGCCGGAGCTGGGGCAGGTTCGCAGGATTCTCTCGTATATGATCCTCGAAGGCTCCGCCAACGCCGTACCAGCTGGGCAGGACGTAACGGCTCTGCATCCAGGAAAAGACCCAGGGAATAGCGCGTAATTCTTCAATCGCGCGACCAGCATTGCGGCGCGAAGGACGTGAGCCAATGTTTAACCAGCCAATTTCGCTGATCGGTGTCGCCTGCTCGAAAAATTTTACGAAGGTTGGATCTTGATAGATCAATGCACGATAGCGTTGCAGGGCATTCTCTGAGAGATCCTGAAGTGCCGTGATCCATTCCTGCCTGGCTTTTGGATGCACCTGCCTCTCGATGATATCTTGATTTGGGATACTGGATTGTACTGTTCCAGCGACTACCAGTTCCATGTTACGCATCGCGATATCATGGATGCCATATTTAAAGGAAAGCATCTCGCCCTGCTCAGTGATGCGAATGCGTCCATTGACGGATTTAGGTGGTTGCGCCAAAATCGCTTCATAGATCGGACCACCACCACGGCCAATAGCTCCACCACGGCCATGAAAGATCCTGATGGCGATGTCTCTGCGTTCACTGAGCTCGCCCAATCGGCTCTGAGCCTGATAGAGTTCCCAGCTCGACGTCAGGATACCACCGTCTTTACTGCTATCCGAGTAGCCAAGCATGACTTGCTGCTCACGCTTGCAATTGTCCAGATAGGCGCTGTAGAGCGGATTGTTGAAGGCTTGCTCTAGAATAGCGGTGCACTCGCGCAGGTCATTGATGGTCTCAAACAGGGGCACGATCTGTAGATCATAGATGCCGACTTCTTTGCAGAAGAACTGCACTTCCATGATATCGCTGAGCTGATGCGTCATGCTAATGATATAGCATGTGATAGCTTTTTTGCCAAAGGCCTCGCGGACCTGACGGATCGTCTGGAAGGTGCCCAGAATATGGGCCGTATCTGGACTGAGTTCCAGGCCAGGACGAGTCAGTACCCGTGGATCGCGTAGCAAATCTCCCAGCACTGCCAGACGTTTCTCTTCATCGAACGTCCTATAGTCATCTTTGCAGACACCAGTGACCTGGAGTAATTCTGCCACCGCAGAGGCATGGCGCTCGCTATGTTGTCGCACATCGAGAGCCGCGAAATAGAAACGGAACAATTCTACCTTACGCAACAGAGAATGCAGGATACCTCTGGCAATAGCTATCTCACCATCGGCGATCAGACTATCCTGGACAAGACGCAAATCGGCGATCAGTTCATCGGCAGAGGTATAGGCAATTGACGGCTGTTCTGGCTGGCTGGCGCCTGATTTCCAGGAAAAGGTTTCTGGAATGGGCAGATTGGCTTTTGTCTCACCCAGGCGACGCCACATAAATGACAGTTTTGCACGATAGGGCTCGAGAGCTGTTTGAGGTCCTAATTCCTGGGCATAGTCAGGCATGCTTTCCATGTCTTTTTGTAAAGAAGCCTCAAGTTCTGGCGTGATGGTTGAGTGTTCAATTGACTGTGAACACTCACGTGCCAGCGCGAAGAGATCCTTGCGATAGTGGGTAAGTACATAGTTGCGTTGCAGGCTCAGTGCTGTGAGCAAGGTATCCGAGTTAATAAATGGATTCCCATCCTGGTCGCCTCCAATCCAGGAGCCAACATGGAGAAATGATGGGACCGTGACATCTGGATAATCCTGCTGTAACAATTCTTCAAATTCCGCATACAGGTCAGGCAGGGCATCATAGATAATCTCATCCAGATAGTAAATGCCCATTTTGATCTCATCGAGTGGCTTGGGGCGTACTTTGCGTACCGCATCTGTACGCCACAAAAGATCGATCACGCTATCCAGTTCCTGCTGCCAGCGTAGACGTTCGCGCTGTGTCATCAAATTGACGTTATCATTACGCGCGAGCAATTCTGTAATGTGACGGGATTTCGTAATCAAGCTTCGACGCGTCGCCTCGGTGGGGTGGGCGGTAAAAACGAGATCAATAGCCAGTTGATTGAACAGGGACTGGAGCGTGGCCGTGTCAAGCTTATTTTGCTTCAGGAACGCGACCAGCGCTTCGAGTGAGCCTCGCTGTAATTTATTCTGAGGATCAAGCTCGTGCGCCCGCTGGCGACGGATGCGATGATATTGTTCGGCTGTATTGACCAGATGGAAATAAGTGGTAAACGCTCTGATTGTGTCGATAGCGGTATCTAAATCGCTATCGCTGACAATATGCATGATCTCCTGTTCGAGGCTTGCGATTTCATTTTGAATGCGGGCCTGTTCTTCTTTATGTGCCTGGGCCAGTTGCATGCTACATTCACGCAGACGTATACAGGCACCTCGCAACTTTTCCACGGTATCAAAGACTGTGAACCCTTCATGCCGTTGAATTGATAATCCCAATGCATTGGCCAGGATACGAATATCCTGTCGTAGTGGATTATCTTTCTCGCGGCGGGAAACATGTTCCGACATAGTTTGTCCTTTATTAAGTATATTCTAGTGAGAACAGAGCACTCTTATTGCCTACGTACACTTCAAAATAGAGCAGCGCATGAGTTGCCTCATGGAACTGCACACTCTGGCTTGTTCTTGTGCACCTCGACACCATTCTAGCACATACCCGCAGGTCCAATGATATAGTTATTTTGCACAACCAATCAGCGATCGCATAGGCAGGCATGTAAGAACGTTTCGCGCATCCTCACCGGAAACGAGATAGCTTAGCCAGAACAAATATCTCTTGTACGAAAATTTTTCTTGTGCACAATGTACAAAAAATGACGCGTACACTTCTGCTAATTTGCCTGTTACCATTCAATGCTGCTCTACGTATACTTCTCTTATTAGTAGTTTTATCTATATCTTTGTAGGGTGTACCGAAGAGACCTCTACCTTACTCTCACACTGTTGATCTCTGCTCAGGGTAGGAAAACAGAAGTGGAGCAATGAATGCTCTATGTGCTCTGAATGAAGCCGTGTGTGCTCTCTTGTGTGGTAATGAAGCCGCCCATAAAATCTTGAGTAAAGGATGTATGCGAACAAGGAGAACGACATGGCAGCTCAAGCCTCTACTGACACGGGAATGAAGCCTACATTAGGGCTCACCGGTGTCACCATTAACGCAATGGCGTTAATCGCTCCAGGCGCATTCCTCTGGACTACTTTTCAATCGCAGGCTGGCACTGGCGCAACCAGTATGTGGTCATCTGTGTTCGTCGCCACAGTTATTGCGCTGCTGACCGCCCTGGCTTATGCAGCCCTGGCGAAGCGCTATCCTGAGGCAGGTACGGGAAGTTCTTATTACTTTGCAGAAGTTGCGGTGCTGCATAAGGAAGAGCACAAATATTTCAAGTTTGCCCGCTTGAGTAAATTTCTGGTTGGCTGGGCCTCACACCTCTATTATTGGGTCTATCCAGGCGTGATGGTTGCCTTTATGGGCAGTGTTATCGCCTACATTATCGGTTTTTTTGTACCGGGTTTTGGTACACCAGTACAACTCATCACCATCTGTATCGTGTTTTCGATTATCGTAGGTGCGATTGCTTACATTGGTGTCACCGGTTCAACGGTTGCCAACATCGTCATCAATATAATCCAGATTCTGGCGCTCCTCGTTTTCTCCATCGTTGCTATTGTCTTCCGTCTCAATCATCCGTTTTATCATTACGCGCATCCCAGCGCGCTGAGTGTCCTGATCCCACATGATGGCAATGGTTTCATCTATCAATCAACCATTGCAATTTTGTTAGTGGTGGGCTTTGAATCCGCAACGGCGTTAGCGGCTGAAGCGAAGAATCCACAGCGTGATGTTCCTCGTGGCGTGCTCCTCTCTCTGATCATCCAGGCCGTCATCTTCTACTTTTTTGAATACTTTGCCGCGAACTTCGTGATGGGTGATTTCTATAAGAGTGGTAAAACCGTTGGTTTTGATGCCGCTGCCGGTTCAATTGCGCCAATCGGAGATCTGGCTCAGATCTTTGGTGGTAGCTCCTTTGGAACGGCCTTCGCCGCGATTCTGGCGGTGTCGGTGGTCATCGCGTTGCTTGGTACTGCGCTTTCCTGTCTGAATACAGGTGTACGCGTCACCTATGCGATGGGAAAAGATACCGAGCTGCCAGCCGTCTTTGGTTTCTTGCATGGTCGTTTCCGCACCCCCCATGTGGGCGTGATTGTACTCACAGTCATTTCCGCCGTCATTGGATCGTACGGCGTCTTAAGTAGCAACAACCTTGTCCAGGTGGCGCTGATCTCCAATATTGGCACCTTCATTCTCTATGGCCTGACCTGCATTGTTTGTCTGATCGCATTTGCAGGCATGCCAAAGCGCGGCATCTTAAACACACTGATCGCGCCTATTGCTGGTGCGATATTGAATGTAGCTATGTTGCTCGGCGTCATCTACTTTGCCATTGTTGGGAACTCTGATGCCCAGCGCAACGTTATCATCGCAGGAATTTTCGCGATTGCCTGGCTGGTGATAGGCTTTGCCTTCCTCTTCTTCAGAAAGGTTACGAAGGGTATTCCCATTTTGCATGCTGAGGATTACAAGCAAAATGTGGGCATAACGCCAGAAGTTTCTGTGGGAACAGCCAGCGGCGAGTAAGACTGCATACCAATACAACCGCCCTCCTTTTCTCCTTCTCTGTGATAGGTCTCCACCTGGGAATAGGTGGGGACCTATCATCGTATCTGCTATCAGCAAATATGCTATATGGAAGGAAAAAACATAGCCAATATGTTTCTGGTTTTGCATTCTCGCTTGTGCTATACTTGAGGCAACACGTGGCAGATGGTTGACGGCATGTGATACAGCTAGATTTGCGGAGCTAACGAGGCTTAAATGTGTTCAGGTGCATTGTCAACAACAGATGAAGTGTAATTTTGATGCAAAAATGATTGTGATTGTGAGCGTGTAAAGACTTATGCCAATTGCATATACACCAGGGTCACGAATAGATCATTATGAAATAACCCAGATGCTTGGGCATGGGGGGATGAGTCGTGTGTACCTTGCGCGCGATCTGCATAATCAACAGACAGTTGTCCTTAAAATTCCCAATGATGACCTGATTGGTAATGTCGGTGTATACGAGCGTTACAAGCGTGAATCTGAGATTGGCAATCGCGTCAATCATCCCAACGTACAACGTATGCTCAATACTGGTGAGCCACGTAGCGAAGAATATCTTGTGATGGAGTATATTCAGGGTCAGACTTTGCGCACCCTGTTAGAGGAGCGTGAAGGTAATCCTCTTCCTCCCTCCGAAGCTATCCGCTTGACCTTACAAATTTGTGATGCATTGGCCTATTGTCATGTACATGGGGTCTTCCATCGGGATATTAAGCCAGAAAATATTATGGTTCAGGATGATGGAACGATCAAGCTGATCGATTTTGGAGTGGCGCTGCTGGCCGGGGCACGCCGCGTCACCTGGCGCGGACTGACTGGAACGGTGGGTACACCAGATTATATGTCGCCTGAACAGATCCGTGGGGAGCGTGGTACCGCCAGCTCAGATATCTATGCTGTTGGGGTGATTCTCTATGAGATGCTCTGTGGTCATCCTCCATTTGAAGGCGAAAATGTATTTGCTGTAATGAACCAGCATGCAACGCAAGACCCACCATCTATTCTGGATAGCCAACCTGAGCTGTCTCCTGAGTTGGCGACCGTTGTGATGAAGGCGATTCGGCGCGATGCTGATAAGCGTTATAAAACAATGCCCGATCTCTGTCATGCACTGCAAAATTTGAATGAAGTAATACCGGTACCCTATGAGCCAGAAACACCAGGTCAGAGTACCTGGCGCCATCAGATCCTGCTGGTCGTATTAATTATCATTGCATTGGCTTTAGTGGTAATTGCGATCGGGGTAGCGGCTCAGATGGTGCATAATACAGCTCACTGATCCCTTGCCTGCGCGCTGGTATCTCCTATATGTATGAACCGTCCAGTATCAAATAGAGCTATTGAACATACGCTAAGACCTGTCGGGCTTGCTCATAGGCGACAATAACAGGTTCTGCATAGCCATAGAGAGCCGAAAAAATCGTTCTTTTGTTATTGTACGCTGGATTGTTTCTTGCATTTTGTTTCTTCTGGATTTGTATACTTTGCCCTGATCCCCGACTCATTCTGATGGTAATTGGAAAAGGGAGGTAAAAATATACTACCCTCCCTGAAACAGTATAGGCATTTTCAACATATACAAAGCTTGTTTGGATGCTTATTTGTATGCTATACTCTCAAAACAAGTGATATTGTTACCCTTTTTTAACGAGCTAGGGTGCTCATAATCATCCCAACGTTGCAACAAGGTGCTCCTTATACCTGAAAACACTGAATGATGTCCCTCTTGCAGTACCCAAAACGCTAAATAGAATTCGACGGTCAACGACTGCTCGTCGAACCCTCTGGCCCCGGCGCAGGTGCCTCTAAGCATTCGCAAGATAGTCTTTTATTGGGAGAGCAATGCATGACGCACAAGCATGAAGCCATCGAATCTGCGTGTCAAATGTATCCGCTTTATGATAGCCGCTGGGAACACGATGCCTGCGGTACCGGTTTTTTAGCGCAAGTTTCTGGAGAGGCCAGCCATACTTTGGTGCAACAGGCTCTCGAAGCGTTGGCGCGTCTTACTCACCGCGGTGCACAGGATGCAGAAGCAGAAGTCTATGATGGCGCTGGTATCTTAACCCAAATTCCTAGAGCATTGCTTCTTGAGGAACTTGAGAAACAGCATATTACCATTGCCAATCCGCTTGATCTGGCAGTTGGGATGGTGTTCCTTCCTCCACGTGGGCACGCTCACTCCGCGCAATGTCGTCAAATTATCGAAGAGGCCCTGACAGAAAATGGGTTAACTGTAGCAGGGTGGCGTACCCCCCCGATTCGTTATGAAGTTCTTGGCGTTCGTGCGAGAGAAATAGCACCAGAAATAGCACAGGTGTTGATCTCATGCCCTGCTCACTTTACCTCCGAGCTGTACACAAAGACCTTATATCATGTGCGCCGTTTGATCGAGAAGCGATTACAAGAGGCACAGATCTCCGATTGTTACATTACCTCACTGTCAAATACTGTGCTTGTGCACAAGGGATTACTTGCTCCCAACGATCTGGCGAATTTTTACCTGGATCTGGGTGATCCCCGTTATACGAGCGCATTAGCTGTCTTCCATCAGCGTTACAGCACCAATACTTTCCCTGCCTGGCCGCTTGCTCAACCGATGCGCATCCTGGCCCACAATGGTGAAATCAATACCATTCAGGGAAATAGAAATTGGATGAAAGCGCGTGAGGGCTCTCTCTCTACCCCTTATTGGGATGAGCAACTTCAGGATCTTTTGCCCATTGTGCAGCCTGGGACCAGTGATTCTTCCCAATTGGATAATGCATTAGAGATGCTGGCAGCCTCTGGCCGCGATCTATTGCAGAGCATGCAGATGCTGGTTCCACCAGCCTGGGAGCATGATGATGAGATCGATGCTGCCCAGCGTGCGTGGTGCGATTATCATGCTGGTCTGGTTGAGCCCTGGGATGGTCCAGCCGCTTTAGTCTTTAGCGATGGACATATTGTTGGGGCTGCGTTAGATCGCAATGGTCTGCGTCCCGCCCGCTATGTCCTGACGGCGCAAGGTCTGCTGATCGTCGCCTCTGAAGTTGGAGTGGTTTCGCTCGATGCTCCCGATATTGTTGAGAAAGGTCGTCTCGGACCCGGTGAGATGCTGGCCGTTGACCTTGAAAATCACGTTTTCTTGCGTGATGCTGCGATTAAAGAAGGGCTTGCGCAACGTCAGCCTTATCAGGAGTGGTTGGATAGCTATCGTTTGAGCCTGGCACAATTGCCTGCTCCAGTTGTTGAGCAGTCTGATGCTCGCGATGCTATTGAAAGCAGCGATTTGTTTACACGGCAACAAATCTTCGGGTATACGCATGAGGATGTCGAGATGGTCCTGCGCCCAATTCTATCGGATAACAAAGAGCCGACATGGAGTATGGGTGATGATGCGCCACTGGCTGTCCTCTCACAACAACGTCGTTCATTTTCAGATTACTTCCGCCAGCGTTTTGCGCAGGTGACCAATCCTCCGATTGATCCATTGCGCGAACGGGTTGTAATGTCACTGGACAGCTATCTTGGCCGTCGTGGCAGCTTATTGACTGAGAGCGCGGAGCATGCACGTCTGATCCATCTGGCGACTCCATTGTTAACAGAGACGCAATTAGAGACGTTGCGTAGCTTTGACAATGAGCATTTCCACTCCCGTACTTTACATACAACCTTTGATGTCTCGGCTGGTAGCGGTGCATTAGAGGCCACCCTGGATCGCCTGGAGCAAGAAGCAATTGCTGCTGTGCGTGACGGAATTACATTGATCATTTTGAGTGATAACAAGGCTTCCGCCACCCACATTCCCGTCCCCATGGTTATCGCTGTCGGGGCAGTTCATAGTGCCTTGATTGCACAGGGTCTGCGTTCCAGCGTCTCGCTGATCTGTGAGACAGGAACGGTCTGCGATGTGCATCAGGTTTCGCTGGTATTAGGATATGGTGCCGAGGCGATTGTGCCAACGCTGGCTTTCGAGAGCGTACGTGCTCTGGCTGGTGAGCGCCGTCTGGAGCATATCACCAAAGAGATTGCGGTTGAGCGCTATATTCATGTGATTGAAGATGGCCTCTGTAAAATTATGGCCCGTATGGGTATCTCGACACTGCGCAACATCATTGGTGCCGGTCAATTTGAGATTCTGGGATTGGCCTCTGAGTTTGCTGAGCGCTGCTTTAGCGGTTCGATGTTCCATGCCGGTAAGATTACCTATACGCTGGTCGCAGAGGAACTGATCAAGCAGTCAGATAGTTTGTGTCAGGAAGTAGTGGCTGCAGAGTCAACGGCAACTGCTCGCAAGCGTAAGCTCGCGGATCTGGGACGTTTCCGTTTCCGCCGCGATGCTGAATATCATGCCTTTAATCCTTTGATTGTGCGTGCCCTGCAAAAGGCAGCTCAATCCGGCACCAAAGAAGATTATCAGCAATATACTTCGCTGGTCTATAACCGTCCCGCTACCGCTTTGCGTGATCTGTTCACCTTTGCGAAGCGCAATCCAATCGCATTGGATCAGGTTGAGTCGATGGAATCCATTCGTGCTCGCTTCGTGGTTTCGGCCATGTCTGTCGGCGCGTTAAGTCCTGAGACACATCAAACGATTGCCGCTGCTATGAATAGCATCGGAGGACGCAACAATACCGGTGAGGGTGGTGAAGATCCTGAGTGGTATACCAAGACGTTGGAAGGATATCCCGTCAGCAGTAAGATCAAGCAGATTGCTTCGGCCCGCTTTGGTGTGACTCCTGAGTATCTGGTGCGAGCGCAAGAGCTAGAAATTAAGATGGCTCAAGGTTCCAAGCCAGGTGAGGGTGGTCAATTGCCACCATTCAAGGTAACCCCATTTATCGCGAAACTGCGCCATACCGCTCCTGGTGTGCAATTGATCTCACCGCCCCCGCATCATGACATCTATAGCATCGAAGATATTGCTCAGTTGATGTACGACTTGCATCAGATTAATCCAACGGCAAAGGTTGGCGTGAAGCTGGTTTCGGCTGCTGGTGTTGGTACCATTGCCGCTGGTGTCGCCAAAGGCCATGCGGATTATGTGTTGATCAGTGGTCATGATGGTGGTACCGGTGCTTCACCGATTCAATCGATCAAGCATGTCGGTATGCCCTGGGAGCGCGGTCTGGCGGAGGCGCAGCAAGTTCTGGTGAAGAATGGTCTGCGTAAGCGCGTCAAGCTGCGGGTAGATGGTGGTCTGAAAACCGGGCGTGATGTGCTTGTCGGCGCTCTGTTGGGTGCTGAGGAGTATGGCTTTGGTACAGCGGCCCTGGTTTCACTGGGATGCGATATGGCACGCCAGTGTCACTTGAATACCTGTCCCGCTGGCATTGCCACACAACGGGATGACCTGCGTGCGAAGTTCACTGGTCGTCCACAGTTCCTGATCAACTACCTGACCCAGGTGGCTGAAGAGGTGCGTGAATTGCTGGCAGAGCTTGGCTTCTCGCGTCTTGAGGATGTGATGGGTCGTGCCGATCTGTTGCATTGTGAGGAAGATTGCGACCTGGATGTTTCCTCCCTCCTGGTCTCGCTGCCGGTCATTTCTGATCCAGCTTACGAAAACAAGCTGCCACAGTCACATGTCGCGGTAGAATTGCTGGAGGAGGCCGAGCCAGCCTTGAGTGGCGAGCAGAGCATTATCACACAGCATGAGATTCACAACTATGATCGTGCGATTGGCGTGAGCCTGGCGGGCGAGGTTGCCCGTCGCCATGGCAATAGCGGTCTTTCAGGTGTGAGTATCACAGGAAACTTCACTGGCTCGGCGGGCCAAAGCTTCGGAGCTTTCAATGTTCCTGGCGTTCGTCTGATCCTCAGTGGAGAGGCGAATGACTACGTGGGTAAGAGTATGGCTGGTGGACAGATTGTGATTACCCCGTCTGCTGGTTCAACCTTTGCGTCACAGGATAATATTATCCTGGGCAATACCGCGCTGTATGGAGCGACCGGTGGTTCCCTCTTTGCCGCAGGGCGAGCGGGTGAGCGCTTCGCAGTCCGCAATAGCGGTGGCTTCGCAGTCGTCGAGGGTGTTGGCGATCATGCCTGTGAATACATGACTGGCGGTATGGTGGTTGTGCTGGGTGATACCGGCCGCAACTTTGGCGCTGGCATGTCGGCTGGTATCGCTTATGTTCTGGATCGTGACGAGAAGTTTCTGGGACGTTGCAATACGGAAATGGTGATCCCAGGTCGTGTTGAGGATGATAGTGAGTTGGAGGCTCTACGTGCTGTAGTCGAGCTGCATGCACGCAAGACACGCAGTAAATATGCCGAAGACCTGTTAGCAAATTGGGATCAGATCAGCCATTCCTTCTGGCGAGTCCAACCCCAGGGCAATACAACCTCGGTGCGTGATTTTGTGGATGCCAATGAGCAAGATGGCTTGCTAAGCGTATCCCATTAATCCATATCCAAACAGCTACACAACAGCGAGCGGAGTGTCAATAAGGACATCCCGCTCGCTTCTGCATGAAATGAACAAGAACGTAGGCCCGCACCTACGTTTTCCGACATTTTCTATAATCCGTTGCATGTTCAGTCAGGGGTGTTTTCACCGGCGACGAGACCGGCTGCCTGTATCCATGAGTGCATTTCTGGGCCGCGTTCCTCTTCTTTAAAGCGATAATCATGTTTGCGGATAAGTTCTCCCAGTTGCGCATCGAGGCGTTTCAGGCAGGTCAATTGGACCTGGCGCAGGCGTGTCGTCCAATCGCCTGGAACTTCGGGGGTCTTTAATTCATTTGCCAGACGAAAATGTTCCAGACAGAGTCCGGTGGTGGATGAGAAGCGCTGGTAGAATTCGTCGTCCAGCAGGGCCTGGCGGAGAGTATGGATAGTGCGTTCCTCGGCCAGGGCTTTTTGTTTACAGGCAGGACAGATCTGTTTATGCTGGATTGGTCTGGTCTCGAAGAGACGGTGCAGCAGATTTCCTGAGGATGAAGGCTGTACATTTTGTTGGAGCTGGTCGATCATATCAGAGAGAATATCCCGATAGGCTTGCGCGACCGGCAAAGTAGCTCCCATGCGTACCAGTTGCCAGGTGTGTTCATGGCAGAATCCTCGCGTATGGCGTAATTCTTGTCGAATATCGATATTCGTGAACAATTCATATTTCCAGGCATCGAGATAGCGATGAACGCTTTCCAATGCTCCATTACAAAGGAGACATCCTTCCTGGGAACAGGCACTTAGCAAAGCCTGGTACTCGCGTGTTTTTACCATATATCACAACCTTTTATGTTACAACCTTTTGATCTGTTATTCGTCTATGTACTAGAAGGCACCTTTTTTCTGAGCAGGTGCTAGCGTAAGTATCACGAAATGGTTATACTGTATTGAGATACAGTCAGAAATGTTCTTTGATTGTGGCTTGCTCCGTTAGTCGGGTTGAATGGGTTTGATGAATACTTTTACTGATTACTATGAACTGCTTGGCGTCACTGCTGATGCGCCGCCAGAAATGGTGAAGGCAGCCTTTAAGAAATTAGCGCTACGCTATCATCCTGATGTCTATAAAGGCGCGGATGCGAATGAGCGTATGAGCCAATTGTTGCAAGCTTATCAAATCCTGAATGATCCTGCTACGCGCAAACAGTATGATGCCCGGCGCTCGGAGCATCTCTTAGACGGCCACGTTCCAGAGCATGTTTCGGCATCGACTTCGCATAGTGGATCAGCAGCGCCTCCCGCGCAATCTCATCGCTCGCAGAAGGGAAGTACCGTCTCTCCCGGAGCGCGACGTGATCGACAACGGCATTATGATTTTCCCGCCTTTCCTCCTGGCAAACCAGTCAATATTCATCTGGTTGATATTGATTATGCACTCTCCGCAGATGAAGCGCAACAATTGCGCAGCCAGGGGTTATTACGTGGAGTCGCGCACAGCACAAAAGATCAACAGTATTTTTGTCACCGCTGCCATCATCGTTGGCGCGAGGAACGGGTTGGAGGATCGCAGAGAGCCCCGCGCTATTGTCCTAAATGTCATGCCCTGGATTGGCCTGAGTACCTGCTGTTGCGCTGTATGCACTGTCGCGCTGTATTCGAAAGCGAACAGATCCGCTATGAGGTTGGCAGCTATTCCTATGGTGGGGAGCATGGCGCTGACAAAGGCGGGCTCTGTCCACCGTATGAGCTTTTCCCTCTCTGTCCCTATTGTGCTACGGCGCGCTGGTCCGCAGCTGAGGATGCACGTGTCAGCGACTTACGGCAAAAAGCGGATCGGCGTGCACTAGCCCTGCGCCTCCTCTGGATCAGCGTCTTTGTGATTATCTTCATCCTGCTGTTACTCTTCCTGTCAGGTCGGTTCTAATCCTAATCCTTAAAAATGCTGTATAATCAAGGAAGCGCTCTGTCGATAGGAGAGAGCGTTGGGGCGAGATGATCGTACAAGTCACGGGAGCATCGGCCTATGCTGTGCTGTGCTGTGCTTCGTGCTCTGCCCACTTTTTCCAGTATTTTCGATTAAAGAACAATTAGATTTTTGTGATCAGGAGGGGATTATGGCTTTGTGGGAGGCAGGCGTGCCTGGTGGGATTTATCCGCCGGTGCCGACGTTTTTTACCCGTGATGAAGAGTTGGACGTGGTGACGTTACGACGTCATATTCGACGCCTGGCTGATAGCGGTATTGCTGGCTATGTGTTGATGGGCTCCAATGGCGAGGCTGTACATCTGACGGAGGATGAGCGTTTGCAGGTGTTGGAGGAGACCAGGGATGTACTGGATGGCTTGCGGAAGCAGATGCCGTTGATTGTGGGCTGTGGTGCTCAATCTACCCGGCAGACGATTGAGCTTTGCCTGCAAGCGGCCTGGCATGGCGCGGATTTCGTGTTGATCCTGCCTCCAGCCTATTATCCAGGACGGATGGATGAGCGAACATTGCACAATCATTATCGTGCTGTGGCCGATGCCAGTCCTGTCCCTGTCTTGATTTACAATATGCCCAATAGCGCGGCTGGCATCAATTTAAAGGCGGATTTTATTTGTTCCCTGGCACAACATCCTAATATTGTAGGGGTCAAAGATAGCGCTGGCGATGTCGCCAAGTTAATGCAGATCGTGGCGCAGGTTTCATCTGACTTTCGCGTCTTTGCCGGGAGCGCTGATGTGATTTTGCCCGCTTTGATTGGTGGGGCTGTAGGAGCTGTCGCGGCATTAGCCAATGTCTTTCCACAGGCCGTATGCCGTGTTCAAACGCTGGTGGAACAGGGACTGCTTGAGGAGGCTCGTTTGTTACAGGGCCGTTTGATACCGGCTAATACGGCAGTGACAACGCGCTTTGGGGTGGCAGGTCTGAAGATGGCGTTGGAACATACCGCTGGCTATGGTGGCCTTCCTCGTCAGCCTCTGCTTCCCTTGACTGCTCCAGAACAGCATAGCTTGCTTGAGATTATTACCACCGTTCCCGCTGAGGTATAAATTTCATCTTCTCTCTCCTGGCATTATTTTACGACTGTGAAAGGGAGATGTTGTATGAAAACCTTGTTGGCACATGCGGTAGTGCTGGCCCAGTAGACGTCGACTGAACCAGGTCCGATGCCTCCTGGTTTATAGTAGAAATAGGCGTTGGTTTGTGTCAGATAGGCTGCTCCGGTTGGCGCGGCGGCGGCGGCGTAAGGAATGACCTGTTGGTTGATTGTCCATTGCAGACAGACTGCTCCACTATAGGCTGCTTGCTGAATAGTCATCGTAATATAGACTGGCTGCCCGAAGTGAAATATGTTGGCGGTTTGTACTGGTTGACCTGTGCCGGTGTTTACAGAACTTGCCAGATTGATATTATGAATGTATGAACCGGCTGCGGCTACCGAAGGAGTCGGCGTTACCGATACGGTAGTTGGCGTTATGCCTGGTCTGTGTGATGTATTGGTTGGCTGGATGATAACTTTCGGCCCGTTGGTGCTGCTGGATGCTGCCGCCTGCTCATTGGTTGCTGGCAGATTCTGGGCCATGATAAAGACAAAAATCATAATCAGTGTGGCTGCCATGAAACACATGCCCGCGACAGTGTAACCCAGGCGCGTTTTGGGACGTTGTGATAATGAACCACCGCTTTGAAGATAGGGTAAGGACGGAGAATGTTGTGATGATGTTTGAAACGGTGGGGGCGTAGCTGGTAGCGGAAATGGATTATGAGCGTGTCCTTCCCATATTGGCTGTTGCGGCGTTTGCCATTGATCCTGATAGGGATGCGGAGTCTCTGTAAATGCTGCATGCGCAGACGATATGGGTTGAATACCAGCCTGTGGTTGTGTTTCTCGATAGGTATCAGGCGTGGTGCGTACTTCTTGATCGGCTACATCTGCTGTGTTTGCTGTCGCGCCTCCCCAGGTCTGTGGACGACCATTTTGAGGATAGGTCATGACGGGAGCAGCAGCAGCAGGGGGTGTGTTTGCTGCGTCCTGGCTTACATGGGTCAATCTGACCTTTCCAGCCGCTCGCAAACTTGATGTTCCAGATGATGCCCCACACCGTGGACAAATAGTACGCGATGGAGAGAGCGGCATGTCGCAATGTACGCATTTCATAATTATAACAAAACCTTTATATCAAACAACAACTACACAACATGATCCCGTCCGGGCCTGATTTCCCTGCAATGCCATACGTATGAACACGTGCTTTATGGAAAATCCCAGAGAAACGTTATCTATAAGACGAAGCAGGGAATCGCGTAGTAAAAAAAAACAGTTGAGTAGGAGTTTTGGGATAGTACAATTGGCTGTGGGAGTAATCACCAAAAATTTGCAGTCGGTGGCCGTACCTTGACACTGATAGATAGCCCAACTAAAATACGTTACATGGACAAAGTATGATGGGTGGTAGATGTATGGCTATTATAGTGTGGAAAGAAGCAGATTAGGAAAAAGGCATGATATTAAGCGACAACGTAGAGCAAGTATTACATTCTGATATAGTCCGCTTGCAAGCGTGTCTGCAGCGTGTCTCTGGCGATAGTTCTGGACCTGAGGAAGGTAGTGATGCATGGCTTCTGCTCAGCGCCTTGATTGGTAATGACGGTGTCACAGATCAATCCTTTGTGGAGCGTTTTGAGCAGTCGGGGCGCTGGCTAGCCGAGCAGGGAGGCAAGCTGGATGGCCGGCTACATGGTTTGCAGCAGTACATTGACGCCTTTGTAACTGAGCTGAACGATATATTCCACGATCAGCCACAGATGTTGGCTGAAGCCACTACTCGCCTTTCTCAGTTACAATCTTCCAGCGCGATTGCGCTGGCTCGCGGCTATCAGGGTGTGACAGATCAATACAAGGTTGACAGCAGCCATACCACGCAACAATTGGAGCATCGTTTGATTGCGTTACAGCGTATCAATGGCGTCAGTAATTCTGTGATGGATCTGGATCAGACATTAGAGATTACAGCTCAGGCGGTCGCGGAAGAATTACATGTCGAACTTTGTTCCATTTTCTTTTATGATGAAGTGCAGCGCGTCCTGACCTTGCGCGCCACCAATGGCCCTCGTCCTCTGGGGGGAATGCATTTTACCTTGCGTCTGGGTGAAGGATATAGCGGTTGGGTAGCGGACAAAGGGCGTCCATTATTGGTTGGCGATGCGTTGGCGGATGCGAATTATGCCTCCGAGGCTCATGCCTATCCAACTGATCTGCATGGCTTGATGGCGTTACCGATAATCTTCTTTGGGAGTGCCGAACGTTTAATTGGTGTGATCAGCGTGCAATCCCTTGAGCCACGCGAGTTTACTCGCGATGAGATCAGTTTTGTGGAAGTGGTGGCTGGTATTGTCGCGATCAATATTGAAAATGGTCGTCTTTATGAACAGACAGACGAGCAATTGCGCCGTAAGGTGCATGAACTAGCCACTATTCATCGCGTATCATCGATTATTGCCTCCACCCTCAATCTGGATGAAGTGCTGCAAATTATTACCACGCAGGCTGTTCATCTCTCAGGTGCCGAACGCTCGTGCATTTTTGAACTCGATCAGGAAAGCCAGAAGTTGCATGTGCTGGCGCATTATGGATTGAATAGCAATCTCGCCTCTACGATTCAAATTGGGGTTGGGCAATGCTGTGCTGGTCGCTCAGTACAGACGGGACGACCAAGTATGGCGGTAGATTGTTTCCAGAGCGATGAATCGTGTTTCTTGCGCAATGATCCTTTTGTCTCTTCCGAGATCCACTCGGTCCTGTGTGTGCCGCTGAAGGTCAAACAGAAGATCCTGGGTTGCATTTGTATCTATAGCAATCATCGCCATCTTTTAAGTCCAGAGCAGATGCAGCTAGTGATTACCTTTGCCAATGAGGCCGCTATCGCAATTGAGAACGCCCGTTTGTATGAAGAGACGCGCCGTGGTTCTGAATTGAAGTCGGTCTTGTTGCGTGAATTGCATCATCGTGTGAAGAACAATCTTGCCACAGTCGCCGGTATTCTTTCTCTCCAGCGCCGCCGTACCAAATCGCCAGAGATTCGTGCCACGCTGGCTGAGAGTGTCAACCGCGTACAAGGATTGGCCTCCACGCATGATCTCCTGGCGCATGAAGACGTCAGTGAAGCCCGGGTGGATGAGATTGCCCGGAAAATTGTGGGTGTGGCTCATACCAATCTGTGCCCACCGGACAAACGTATTACCTTTCAGGTTGATCCCAGCCCGGTTGTGATTCCTTCACGTGCCGTAACGGTTCTGGCACTGGTCATCAATGAGATGATCTCTAATTCGATCAAGCATGGTATGAAAGACAAAACAGACGGGGCAATTGTGATTCGTGGGCGAGAGGAGGATGGGACGGTAATTGTGCAGGTTCTCGATGATGGGGTTGGGCCGGATTTTGAGGTCTCTCTTGGAGAGACGGCCGAACGCAGTTCCGATGGTCTGGGCCTCTCGCTGATTAAGAATCTGATTGCTGATTTACATGGGAAATTCTCATTGCGACGCGAGATGGTTACCTTTACCCTCTCTGGCCGTAATTCACAGGAAGAAGCAGTTCCTGTTGAACGCACAGTCTCCGAAGTACGTTTCCCACTTACCAGACATAGCCATTCATAAAGTTTTTCAGGCAGGATTGTCGTTGGTGGATAGTTGCTGAGGTGATAGCTAATGTATGATGCAACACAAAAAAGAAGGATTCTTATTGTAGAGGATGAGAGAGCTATCCAGCAGGTACTCTGCTTCTTTCTGAGGCATCATAATTTTGAGGTTATGGCAGCCTACAATGGTCAGGAAGCAATGCGGATGATTCCAGATTTTCAGCCTCATCTCATTATTCTCGATCTGATGATGCATCCCGGCTCTGGTTGGGATGTGTTGCAATGGTTGCGACTCAATAGTTTGATGCCCCGTATCCCTGTCCTGGTTGTGAGTGCGCTTGTACACCTTTCGGAGCAATTACACGGCTTTGAGGAGGGGGCTATCGAGTATGTAACCAAGCCTACGCAGCCCAGCGTGCTGGTTGAGCGGGTATGTAGCCTGTTGGAGCTTTCTATCGAACAGCGTATGGTATTACAGCATCAGCGTATGGAAGAACAGCGTAAGAGGCTCAACCGTCTTTCCGCTCCCCAACCCGATGAATTTGTCTATTGATGCAGCCATATCGTGCCCTATCAAGTAAATTTCGTAATGCAGACTCAACTTTCCCTTCTACCCATACGTAGAATTAGTAGCACTCACCCTTCACGGGTAATACCGTTTCAATACGAGGAATGATGAACAAAAACGGAAGGGTATTCGTACCCCTGAAATGGTGCCCAGGCATGGTGTCGAGCATTGGGGTGAGATGTTGATACGAGACGAGGAAAGCGCACCTCGGCACGCACCTACACTTCTCTCCAGTGGAGAAAAACATCTTATCTCGCTCCGCAGGCGATAGAGATAGGTAAATAGGGTAGTCCGTGTTTACATGGATAGATTGAAGAGAGAGGCAGTTTATGGCAAATGTAACACATACAGAGCTGATCCCGCGCCGTATTTTGTTTGGGAATCCTACCAAGGCCAGCCCGCGTATCTCGCCAGATGGGAAGCACCTGGCGTATCTGGCACCGATGGATAATATACTCAATGTCTGGGTTGGTGAGGTTGGTGGACAGGAGTTTCAGCCAATCACCAAAGATAGCGAGCGTGGTATTCGTTTTTATTTCTGGGCCGCCGACAACAAGCATATCTTGTATATACAAGATACTGGCGGTAATGAAAACTGGCGTCTGTATGCAACTGATTTGGAGACGCATGCGACACGTGATCTTACCCCTTTTGAGAACGTGCAAGTACAGATTGTCGATCAGGATAAGCATTTCCCCAATGAGCTACTGATCGCAATGAATAAGGAAAATCCCCAGGTTCACGATGTCTATAATCTGAACCTGACCACCGGCAATTTGACGCTGGTGGCGCAGAATCCTGGCAATATCGCTGGTTGGGTGGTCGATACGCAATTCAAAGTACGCGGCGCTATGGCAGCCCGCGAGGATGGTGGTATCGATGTGTTGGTACGCGATAACGAGGAGAGCGAATGGCGCCATATCCTGGGTTGGGATTCAGATGATGCCCTGACCAGCGGAGCTCTGTCCTTTACCAGAGATGGGCAGTCCCTCTATATTCAGGATTCACGCAATGTCAATGCGGGACGTCTGATCCGCCTTAATCTGGCAACGAATGAAGAGAGCGTAATTGCTGAGGATGCGCAGTATGATGTCGGGGCAGTTGTTATTCATCCTGATACCTATGAGATCCAGGCAGTCTCCTTCAATAAAGATCGTGTTGAGTGGCAGGTATTGGATGAGTCAATCGCGCTTGATTTTGATCGCATCCGAGATATTCACGAGGGGGATTTCTCGATTGTGGGGCGCGATGATGCCGATGAGAATTGGGTGGTTGCCTTTACCGTAGATAACGGTGCGGTTCCTTATTATGTCTATCATCGAACAGCGCAGAGTGTGGACTTTCTATTTGACAATATGCCCGAACTCACTACCTATAAACTGGCGCATATGGAACCCATCAGTTTTCCCGCTCGCGATGGCCTGGTGATCCATGGTTACCTCACGCTTCCGGTAGGTGAGCAGAGCAATCTTCCGCTCGTCGTGGATGTACATGGTGGTCCATGGGCACGTGATAGCTGGGGATTTAATCCTGAGGCCCAGTGGTTTGCCAATCGCGGCTATGCCTGTTTACAGATCAATTATCGTGGCTCAACCGGGTATGGGAAAGAATATCTAAACGCTGGCGATAAAGAGTGGGGCCGCAAGATGCATTATGACCTGCTGGATGGTGTTGAATGGGCCATTTCCAGAGGGATCGCTGATGCACAGCGGGTTGCCATTTATGGTGGCTCGTATGGTGGTTATGCCGCGCTGGTTGGCGCTACCATGACCCCGGATGTGTTCCGCTGTGCTGTAGATATTGTTGGACCCAGCAATCTGATTACCTTGATCAAAACCATCCCGCCCTACTGGTCTACTGCGCTGGCCTCATTCCAGAAACGGGTTGGCAACGCAGATACAGAGGTCGAGTTCTTGCAATCCCGCTCACCTCTCTTCCATGTCGACAACATCAAAATTCCGATGCTGATTGCTCAGGGTGCCAATGATCCCCGTGTCAAGCAGGCGGAATCGGAACAGATCGTTGAGGCGATGAAGAGCAAGGGTATTGCCTATGAATATATGCTTTTCCCAGACGAAGGTCATGGCTTTGCCAAACCAGAGAATCGGATTAAGTTCTATGCTGCCGCCGAGAAATTTCTGGCGCACAATCTGGGTGGAGACTATGAAGAGTAGCCTGCAATCCTGAATCATCCCGAACTTTTGAAACAAACGTTCGCTACAATGGGAGTGCAGAGGGCGAAGCCTTCTGCCGGGGTGTGGGGAGTCCCCACATACTTCTTTTCCCCTTTTTGCATGCCGCCTGCGGCGGCGCGAGGAAAAAGAAAAAAGGGCAGGGGACACCCCTGCCACCCCGGCAAGGGACGGCGAGCCCCTTGCAACCTCGCTTGCGGAGCGGATTGAAGTGGATCGAATGCCTGTTCGAAAAATTCGGGATGATCCATATGCTTGGAAAATAGGACATAAAGGCATGCGGTGAGAGACAAGAAGCAGGCATAAATAGTACACCATACCCATAGGTGTGAAATGTTACCTGGACTGGCGTTCTTCATTGTAGAAGGGCGATGCTCAGTCGATGTCGTTGAGATCAACAGATCGTAGTTACCTGTGAGCACTTCTTATTGATCCCTTTGATCCTTGCGCGACAACGAAGGGGTATCCTTAACGATATCCCCTGCGAGCAAAAGGCGGCCAGCCACCACAAAATAGCACCATGACACAAGCGAATGGATGGTGTATAATGTAGCCGCTAACAGTAGCCTACTATTAGAGGAGTTCACGCCGATGAACGGTGACATGATAGGTCGTGTCATCAAAGGTCGCTATAAGCTTATTGACGAACGTGGACGTGGCAGCTTTGCCACCGTTTACATTGTGCGCGACCTGGAAGATAACCGTATTTGCGCATTAAAAGTCATGCACCTGGAGCTTTCAAGCGATGATGAACTGTTAGCTCGTTTTCAGAGAGAGGCACATATTCTTTTAAATCTCAGTGATCCACATATCGTGCGTATCTTTGATTATGGAAATGACAACAATATGCACTACATTGTAATGGATTATATCGATGGACAAAACCTGAAATATCATATGATTAATCAAGGGGCCATGGAGCCATTACATGCGATTGACTATGCGCGGCAAATTGCTGAAGGGCTGGATACAGCATACAAGCAAGGCGTAGTGCATAGAGACATAAAGCCACAAAATATACTCATTAATAGCCAGAACATAGTAAAAATTACCGACTTTGGTCTTGCCCGCGGTCGGGACACTGTTACACTGACGCAATCGAATGTATTTATGGGAACTGCCTACTATATTTCGCCCGAACAGGCTGAAAGTGGGCGCTCAGCGGATACTCGTTCGGATCTTTATTCGGTGGCTACTGTTTTGTTTGAGATGTTAGCTGGTCGTCCTCCATACGAAGGGGATACAGCGGTAGACATCGTTATCAAACAAATCAATGACAAGGTTCCATCTATTTGCCGCTTACGGCCCGATTTGCCGCCAGAAACGGATGCGTTCATGCAAAAAGCGCTGGCAAAAGCGCCTGCTGATCGTTTCGCTACGCCGCAGGAGTTCATTGCCTCGCTTGAGCTGCTCACGCAGCTCATGCCACGAGATATACGCTCCGAGGCTGGGAACCGACCTGTCAGCAAGACGCCAGCACCGGCGCCTCAGGTGAAAGAGGCACGTATCATCGTTCTTTCTAGTGGGCTCATCACGCCTCTCAAAGGGGAGCAAATGGTTGTTGGTCGGCAAGATCCTACCCTGGGCATTTACCCTGAGATCAGCCTGGCGGATAAAACTGTAGGACGAAGGCACGCATATTTGCGTAACCAAAAGGGAACGTATACCGTTGAAGATTTGAATGCTCTGAATAAGACGCGTTTAAACGGAGTAATCTTGACACCACACGAGGAACGCACCCTCAAAGATGGAGACGTTTTACGCTTTGGGAGCGTCGAGGTACGTTTTGAATTGCGATAATAGAAAGACAGCTTTTTAGGTTCAACTTTAAAATGATACGAATACAAAGTAATATTGCGATCGCAGTGGTGTGAATAGCACTAAGTCGCAGTTGTAGGGGTACCCGTATTCCGGGTGCCCGATTCAGATCGGGTGGCAGCACATCGCGTCTGCTCTGGCAAAACCGGGCCAGACAATACCAGCGAGATTTATTGCCGCCCCTACGCTTAGAGGGGTGAACTGTTATGAGAGAGCCGAATCTCACAATCCTGGCAGTAATGGGCAGCCTTATCTCGACCCCATTCATTGTCGGAGCTATTGTCGTCCTTGCCATTATCATGGGTCTTGGGGGTCTTTTCATTTTGCGTAGCGGCAAGAAAAATCCTGTCAAACCGCCTATCTCTGCCAGTGGTACCAGCGATTGGCAGCGCCAGGGACAGCCTGGAGTTGGCGCTGCCTGGAATCAGAATCAGCAGGGGTCAGCCGCGGGATGGAACCAACAACCCGGATCATCCGCAGGGTGGAACCAGCAACCCGGACAACAGCAGCAGGCGAATAGCTGGAATGCTCCCGATATGGCGGGTCAGCAAAATAGCTGGGCTGGTCAGCAGCAAGCGGGCGCGAATGCCTGGGGTGCTGCTCCTGCCCAGCAGCCTGCCTGGGGTGCTGCTAATGCGCAGCCGCAGCAACCAGCGCCTGCCTGGGGACAGAACGCGGGACAACCAGAGCAGCCGCAATGGGGACAGAATCCCGCGCAGCCCGCAGCGAATAATTCCTGGAGTGGTATAAATCAACCGCCACAGCAGCAACCATGGGGCAATCAGAACGCGGGTCAGGCCCCCTGGGAAGCCACCGCGCCCGCGCCACAAGATCCCTGGAGTCAGCCACAGCCTCAGTCACAGCCACAAAGTGGATCTGGTCAGCAATGGGGAGTTGCACCTGTTCAGCAACCACAGCCTCCCACCGCCTATGGTAATCCGGCCAATCCGGCTAATCCAGCCTGGAATCAGCCACAGCCACAGACACAAGATCCCTGGGGAGCTACTCCCAGACCACAGAGCGGCAGTAATTTTGGCAGTCCTGCACCAGCGCCTGTATCACAGGCCCCATCATGGCAGCAGCCACAGCAGCCAGGACAGGATAGTTATGGTCAATATGCGGCGAATGGAGCTGATAACGATAAAACGATGCTGCGCTCTCCTGGAACGCAATCAGGTGGTGGCATAGGATATGTCCGTGTGGATGAAGGTAAAGAGCCTGGTCGCATCTATGAGATCCGCAAAGAGTCACTGAGCATGGGCCGTAGCCGTGAAAGTGATATTTTCCTTGAGGATCTGGCCGTATCGCGTTTGCACGCTTCGCTTGTCAATATGGGAAATGGGAGTTACGCACTCAAGGATGAAGGTAGTGCTAATGGAACCAAGGTCAACGGGCAGTTGGTCAATAAATTCCAGACCTATCCATTGCAAGAGGGAGATCGTGTCCAACTTGGCCAAACCGTCCTTGTCTTTGCCAAGAAATAAGTGGAAACATATCTCGTATCAGCACCATTGCAAATCTATTCTACGCTCGCATAACAGCGCCATTTAGAGAGGGAAAGGGCCACGAAGGAGTTTGCCAGAACCAGACGCAACATAGGTCTACAGGTATGACAACCCCTTACGTGGCCCTGGGACATAATGCAGCAAGACGATCTGATTGGAACAACGCTCGGCAATTATCGCATTCTTGAGACACTTGGGCAGGGGGGAATGGCTCGAGTGTATAAGGCACATCAGGAAAATCTGGGGCGCGATGTCGCTGTAAAGGTTCTACCACCCTGGTATGCCGCTGACCGTAGTTTCGTAGAGCGCTTCAATCTGGAGGCCAGATTAGTTGCGTCGCTTACGCACCCCAATATTGTGACTGTTCATGATGCAAGCGAACAGAACGGTCATATTTATATTGTCATGCAGTTTGTAGATGGTGGTACCCTGAAGCAACGTCTCGATAACTTACTGCTTGAGAGACGAACCATTGATAATGTTGAGCTCATCTCCATCTTTACGCAGCTTGCAGATGCGTTAACCTATGCCCATGCGCAGGGAGTCATTCATCGGGATATCAAACCCGTCAATGTCCTGATGGATCGTTCGGGACGTCCGATTTTATCTGACTTTGGGATTGCCAAAGTGCTGGCCAGCACACAGGCCAATCTAACGCGTCCTGGGGCGGGTGTTGGCACGCCTGAATACATGTCACCAGAACAATGTCAGGGAGGCCCTGTGGACGGTCGTGCGGACATCTACGCACTGGGTGTGATGCTCTTTGAAGCTCAAACTGGACGCACTCCCTTTGTTGGCGACAATTATCCCGCCCTGGCGCATAGTCATATTTACGAGCAGCCACCGCGACCAAGATCCTTGAATCCAGCCATTCATCCAGCGATTGAACAAATTATCCTGACGGCCCTGACAAAGAATCCGCAGCAACGTTATCAAACAGCTCGCGATATGGGTGAGGCGCTTAATCAAGCATTAGCAATCATCCACAATTCAGCGCCATCAATCAACAATAGTTACCTGGGGCAGGCGATAGGAGGGCAATTTTTGCCTGCGCACCTGATGCCGCCACATATCATATCACCGCTATTCCAGCCACCCACGCCGCGCACACCAACTATGGTAGATAACCGTCAGAGTATGCTCTACACCTGTTTTAACTGTCAGCATCTCAACAAACCGCAGATGCGCTACTGCACACGTTGTGGCTACTTGCTAAACCAATGTACCGTCTGTGGTGAGCGCAATCCTGTTGGCAATCGTTTTTGTACCGCATGTGGTCAACCACTGGCTATTTAAGCCTGTTGAACGTAACGGTATTCAGCATCCCGTCTCTTCATGCTAATTCCCGAGCATGGATTGGTAGGCTTCGTAGGTCTGACGAGCGATCTGGGCCTGAGTATAATGATCCAGAACGCGTTGTCGGCCGCGCTGTGCCAGGGTCGCGTAGAGGTCGGGATCATCCAGAAGCTGTTGAATACGTCGGCTGAGTTCACGTGCATCACCTTCCGGAAAGATCAGACCCGCATCAGCGATCACATAGGGAATCTCGCCGCTGTTAGAGCCAATCACAGGTGTTTCGCAGGACATTGATTCTGCCAGCACGCGACCAAATTGCTCGGTCCAATTGGGACGTGAGAGTGAAGGAAGGATAAAGGCATCCAACTTTTCCATCTCGCCCGGCACTTGAGCGGTAGGAACGCCCGGCTTGAAGATCACACGGTCGCTGACACCCAGACGCCGCGCCTGCTCTTCAAGGATATTTTTCATCGGTCCATGCCCGACAAAAACGACCTGGCAGTAGGCTGGAAGATAGGTCAACGCTTCAACCATCAGGGTAAGACCCTTTTCTTCTTTGAGGCGACCGATAAAGCCGAAGCTGAAGGGAGCGTCGCTGGCACGAGGTGTGCGGGTCTGGCTACGCTTATAAATATCGGTATCGAAACCAAATTGAGGGATGATACGAATGACACCTTTGTAGCCTTTGCGTTTGAGTACTTCAGCGGCGTCACGATTGCCAGCCAGCGCCAGCGCGGCATGGCGATAGTTGTAGCCTTCGATCTGGCGAAATGGTGGCGGATAGTTGCGATAAAGATTTTGCCAGGTGAAGAACAGGGCGCGTGCCTGCTGCTTGTGTGCTAAATACATGGCCTGCAGCGTTGCCAGATTGTACGGCTCCTCGTCGATATGGACAATATCCGGTCGCACCTCTTGCATGATCTTACCCAGTTGGGGATAGTAGTGCCAGTGAAATTTGCCGTTGAAGGCAATAGGTGTCTCAAGCATGCGATAGCCGCTGGTATAGAGGCGTTCTAGCATCTGCTTACTACCATCATCGCTTTGCCAGTAGGGAGGAGTCGCCAGGGTTAACTCAACATCGGGAAATTTCGCAATCTCTTCCAATTTGCGTTGCGAAGTGCCCGCAACCAGGGCTTTAGAAATCATCAATACACGCATAGTTGTTCTTCTTACTTCTTCCTTTGTGCCAGAACCGTTTCATAGACCGCCAGGGTTTGTTGTGCTGCCCGCACCCAATCAAAGCGTCTGGCTTGCTGAAGTGAACGGGCACAGAGATCAGCCCGTAATTCAGGATTAGTGAGCACGCTATACATAGCCGCTGCCAGCGCCTCGGTATTATCTGGATCGATCTGCAGGGCCGCGTCACCAACGACCTCTGGTAACGAGGTTCGATTTGAGCAGACCACTGGTGCTCCACAGCCCATCGCTTCCAGAGGATCGAGTCCAAAGCCTTCATAGAGTGATGGAAAGACAAAGACGCTGGCACCGCTATAGAGTGCTGGCTTATCTTCTTCCTCAATAAAGTGATAGACAATGCGCTCACTGATGCCCAATTCCCGCGCGAGCGGTCGTGGATCTGGAAAGAGTGGCCCCTTTTTCAAATCGGGATTGCCTGCGATCAGCAGTTGAAGAGTAGGATCGTTGAGCTGGGCTGTCAGGTGTGCAAAGGCGCGTATCAACTGCAGTACGTTTTTGCGCTGATCCAAACCGCCAAGATAAAAGACATAGCGTTCCCCAATGCCATAGCGTGCCTGTGCTGTTGCGATTCTGGCTGGATCAGTGACTGGTTGATATTCCTGGCCCGCAGCTTCATAAATCACATCAATCCGCTCGGCGGGAATGTGGAGCGCATCGATGATATCTTGTTTGGCATGCTGGCTGGGAGTAATGATACGGGTCGTATGTCGGGCCGCACGTGCCACCAGATTGTTATATGCTTTGATTTTTCCGCTTGCTTGATAGGCTGGCAAACGGAGTGGGATGACATCATGGATGGTCACGACTGTTGGCGTCAGCGGGAAGAGCGGTGGCGCAAAGTGTGGAATGTGATAGAGATCAACCTTTTCACGCCGGGCCGCCAGGGGGCCGCTGAATTGTTCCCAGAGCACCTTTTCGATGTTCTCAGACTTCGCGGCTGGCGCTGGCACAGGCCGGGCCAGATAAGGATATTCTGTGACTGGCGGATGAGCTAGCGGCTGTGGACCGAGCAGGACATATTGATTGTGGTGATCCACTTCGGCCAGGGCCTTCAACAAATGGATGAGATATTGACCACTCCCAGTCGCAGGAAACTGGAAGAAATGTGCATTGACGCCAATTTTCATAGTATAATTTCTGCCTTCTCTGCAAAGTTTTGGGTGCCCGCATGGACCTGTTGATAGATGCTCAAGAGCTTCTGTGCTGCCTGTTCCCAGGTATACTGCTGCACGCGTTGATAGCCTTTCCGGCGCAAATCTTCACGGAGCGGCTCATCCTGTAAAATGCGCGTGATGGCATGGGCCAGTTCATCCACATTGTGAGGATCAATCTGTAGGGCCGCGTCTCCCACTACTTCTGGCAGGGAGGATGTGTTTGATGTAATCACGGGCGCGCCACAGGCCATAGCCTCCAATGGTGGAATGCCAAAGCCCTCAAAGAAGGATGGAAAGGCAAAGACATCGGCCATGCTATAGAGTGTGATCAGCTCGTGATCGGTGACACGTCCTAAAAAGCGCACTTTCTGCTCCAGCTTGAGCTCGCGCACCAGTTGCTGCGTTTCTTCATACAGCCAGCCAGTACCGCCAGCGATAGCCAGCAGCGCCGGACCCCCTTTTTGCTTCTGTGCCTGATAGAAAGCCTTGATGAGATTCTTATGGTTCTTGCGTGGCTCTTGCGTTCCTACTGCCAGCACTAAGGGCTGTTTGAGCTTGAACTTATGGCTGGTGGCTGCCAGTAAGATTGGATCAGTAATACGGCGGAAATAGGGCTGTACCCCGATTGGTACGACCGCCAGTTTTTCGGGCGGCGTATGGAAATGCTCAATCAAGGTACGGCTCACCTCGCTGGAGACGGTCACAACGACATCCGCCGCCGCCACCGCTTCTGGAACGACTTTACGGAGATAAGAGGATAATTCCGGCACGGCGTATTCTGGATGCTCCAAAAAAGCAAGATCGTGAATAGTGACCACTTTGCGTACATGCTTATCGAGTGGAGGCAAGACAAAATCTGGTCCATGATAAATATCTGCTGGACCAGTAAAGAGCGTCGCAGGCACGGGGACGCGCCATCGGTACCAGAGAATATTGACATAACGATCCGGCAACCAGAGATGGCGTCCACGGAGATTGTCGGCATGTGGAAATGGACGCTCCGTTGAGGTGCGTCCACTGGTAAGCAATGTGTAGCGGTTCTCGGTATCCTGAGCGAGCAGTGCGGCAACGAGGTTACGTACGTAGGCCCCGATACCCGCTCCCTGTCGAATCGCCGCTGTATAGTCAATCGCAATACGCATGAAATTACCTTTGTACTGGTGATGCTTCTTAGCCGGGAGGCCAGGTCATGTCGCGGCCACCGAGGAGGTGAAAGTGTAGATGAAAGACACTTTGTCCTGCTTGTCGTCCGACATTGGTCAAGAAACGGTAGCCCTGTTCCACCCCTGCCTGGCGCGCCACGTTTTGCGCGGCTGCAAAGATAGCGGACATCACAGGCTCATCCTCTGGTGTTAGCTCTGCTATTGAAGCGATATGGCGTCGTGGAATGAGCAGAACATGTACCGGAGCTTGAGGATTTGTATCCTTAAATGCGACCACTTCATTGTCCTGATAGACAATTGTGCTCGGAATTCGACCATCTGCAATTTTACAGAAGATACAATTATTATCCATGTATAACCTCAAAAACCAGATGGAAGAGCTGTTGAGACAGGATCATCCACCTGGCTGGTCTGGCTAGTTCATTAAAATGACCACGAATGATTTAATCCTTTTCTGAGGTTGAGTTGACATCCGTCACAAGCTCTGGCTGTAACGTATGCTCGCCTGCAGACACATCCTCTGAAGGTTTCTTCTCCTCCGACTTTACCTCATCCTCAGCATGCGGCTTGTCTTGCGATGTGACTGTCTGTTCCGCTTTTTCATCTGCTGCTATTTTAGCGGCAGCGGCTAATTTTTTAGCGGCGGCAGCTTCTTTTTTGGCCTGCTGCTTTTTGATGATTTCGGCAAGCTCTTCTTCATGATAGGAAGGATCATTATATTGTGGCAAATTTAATTCAACACGAATAGTTTTGATCGCTTGATAGACTGTACCTGGTTTCAAGTCTATCGCCTCGGCAATCAGCTTATGCACGCCAACGGGTGGAATGGGCAGATACGGCTCATACGTCTTCTTAATACGCTCTAGTTCTTCCTGGCTGCCTTTGTAGGTTTGGATCTCCCACCAGCTAGGCATATGCTGGCGATCACGTAAGTTTTTAATAATCGTTTTGACTGCTTTTTTCGGAATGCTAAATTCTTTCGCAATCTGCGTACGGATGCCATCGAATTCTGTTGGTTGTGCCAGGGCTAGATAGCGCTCTTCAACCCGGGTAATCTGCTCAGGTGTTGGCTCAAATGGCGCTGGTGGTGGTATTTTTTCGCGCCTGGGCTTTGGTGGTGCTGCTGGTTTGCTCGGACGCTGCTTTTTAAATGGTTTAGTGCCGCCCTGAGGACCACTTTTTGCCCAGGGTTTTGGGCCACTACGGGTAGGGCCACCTTCAGTGGGTGGTCGATAGCTTTGGGGTGGACGTTGTCCTGGTGAAGGTGCAAGTCCACCACCGTTGCTGACATGGTATGCCCCAGGCCCATAACTCCGTGCATCGCGTTTCGTATTGGGACCAGCATTAGCTGCGTTATAGTTGGGGCGATAGCCTCCTGAGCCTCCTGGTCCCGCATTGCGATCTCTTTGTACAGGAGGTGCCACTTTAGGGCGTTGTGGTGGTTCGTCTGGTTGTCCCACTTTCACATCAGAAAGATTATCGAGCCATTGGTTAGTTCCCCCCTGGCCCTGTTTCGGTTTTGGTTTGGGTGGTACGACAGGTTTGGCAACATTCTGAACCCCAGAACCTGCAATTTTATTTGACACGGGTGGCGCGTTTTTCGTCGCCAATTTTTCTTTTCTGGCTTTTTGCGTGCAATCAGGGCAAGTCACTTCTCTAGCATTAGCCGACTGAAACCACTTGCCACAGGTAATGCAGCGCATTTTTGTTTTGCTCATGCGCGAACTCCCCTGTACTGTCGAAATTTTGAATGTTAAATTATGCGTCGGAATGCACTTCTTAGTATATCAGGTTGTCTTGCACATGTCACCTGGATAGGAAGCACATTGAAGGGCTTGTAGTAGCTGTACTTCTTAGTACTTTCTTCTCAGGTAGTGTTTCAGTATTTTTCTAATTCTTCTGAAATTGGGAGCAATTTCATGGTTCAGGGTGCTCCGTTAGGAGTATGGGCTATTTGTTGTGTTTTCCTGCTGTTTGAAGAAACGTTCAACATCGCGAATATTCATGGTACGAGGGGCAGGTGGTAAGGCGTTGAGCACCATTCGTCCATACCCTTTGGTATGCAAACGCGTATCGAGAATCGCCATCACCCCTCTATCTTCACGCGTCCGTAGCAGACGGCCAATGCCCTGTTTGAGGCGCAGGACCGCCTGGGGCAGGACATAGATGCCAAACCAGTTCTCACCCGCTGCTTTCATATGTGCGACACGTGCCTCATGGACTGGATCATCGGGCGGATCAAAGGGGAGTTTGTCAATCACGACCAGGGAGAGCGCATCACCGGCAATATCCACTCCTTCCCAGAAGCTTTTCAGGCCAAAGAGTACAGCATTCTCCTCTGCGCGGAAACGGCGTGTGAGCTCAAGCCGCGACATATCGCCCTGTTTAAGCAGGGGATAGGGCAGATGGGGGGCCATCCATGTATAGGCTCCTTCGAGGACACGCTTACTGGAGAAAAGCAGGAAGGCGCGCCCATGTGAGTATTTGACCAGCCGATACATTTCAAGCGCCAGATCATGGATATATTCCGCCTCGCCCTGACCAAAGGTGGGTGGTGGAAGGTGACGTGGGGTATAGAGCAGGGCGTTGTTTTCATAATCAAAGGTCAGAGGCAAGATGTTTTCAATGACATCCGTACGCTCAATTGGATCTAAGCCGATGCGGCGACGGAAATAGGAAAAATTCGGCCCCTTCTCTTCTGGCCGAGCGGGATTGGGTCCAATCGTTGCCAGGGTCGCTGATGTACTGATTACATTGCATTTATTGAAGAGGCGCTCTTTAAGCCACTCGGTCACATCCAGCGGCGCTGCCGAGGCCTGTAGTACCGGTCCGCGTGCTGATGAGTTCTCGGCGCGTTCTATATAATAGACAAATTTGTCACGCTCTGCGACCGAAAAGACAATGCGAATATTTTCAGCCAGATTCTGGACACGCTTGAGCAATTTATCATAAAGCTGTCCCTCTTTCTCTGGCAGCTCTTTGGGACGTTGTTTGCGCATTGAATCGCCCAGGTCTGAAATGGCTGTAGCCAGATGCAGACCTTCTTCAAGCGGTATTTCGAGATTGGCGCGTCCTTTAAAGCCAAGATTGATTCCCTGTTCGAGACGTTGCCAGAGTACCTGGGCGGCGCGCATAGCATCATCTTGCAGGGTCAACTGGCTATGCGTTTTAAGCGCACGCTGGGCCAGCAGTGTCTGGATCTGGGCTGGATTAATCGTGATCGTAAAGGAGCGGGTTGCCTCTTCTTCTAAATGGTGGGCTTCGTCCAGTACGATCAGATCGCGTTCAGGAAGCAAGAAGCCGCCGATGGCAGCATCAAGCAGTAAAAGTGTATGATTGACCACAATGATTTGCGCGGCCTCCGCATTTTCACGCATTTGACGCACATAGCAGTCATCGAAGAAGGCGCATTTTGACCAGGCACACTGATCACTATCTGTAGCAACCCGCCCGCGTATATCAGCGGATAATTTGAAGCCGAGCGTTTCGAAATCTCCATTGAAATCCAGGCCAGTTTCAGGATCATGGATAAAATCGTAGAGATGCTGAAAATCTGTGTTTTTGGTATACAGCTGCATCCCCATGCGTTCACTTTCAACGCGATCCAGACAAATATAGTTGCTGACACCTTTGACCAGGGCCGCCTCAAAGTGCTTGATATGCTTTTGGACAAAAGGGATATCTTTATAAAAGAGCTGTTCCTGCAGGGCTTTATTGGCAGTACTGATGATCGCAACCTGTCCCGAGCGCACTACCGGTACCAGATACGCCAGGGATTTACCGGTTCCTGTCGCAGCCTCAATAATGGCCGGTACTTTTTTGCTGATTGCACGTGAGACCAGCGTCGCCATCTCAATCTGAGCGGGACGTTCTTCATAGCCGGGCAGGCGGCGTGACAGCACGCCACCCTGGCGTAGATCTTCGGCCACCATCGTGACCAGACGCGAATCTTTGACCGGAGCATCATCTAGATTTGCTTCCTCAGCCTGCTCTATTACGCGCGCCGCCACATCCAATGGTAGCAGATTGTTTCCAGCCTCTTCATGCTCGATGATTGGCAAGGATTGGGCTGGGCCCTGGTTTTCATCCTCCTTATCCACCGTAACTTCCACTTCAGCCTCTACCTGTTCGGTCTTTTTTTTGCGTTTTGACGGTTTCTTCGCGGTTGTTTTTTTCTCGGCTGTTTTCTTTGTTACCCGTGTGATTTCTAGCGGTAATGGCCCTGTATCTGGCAAATCTGCTGCTGCTGCTGGTGCATCTTCGAGTGCTGCTGTTGGTAGTTCATCAAGAATAGTTGGTACTGTTATAGGCTGTGTCGTGACTGTTTTGTGAAGAACCGGGGCCGTGGGTACTGTCGCATGTCGGACTGGCGGGGTGATCGGCCTGGAAATTCCGAGCAGAGCATTCAAGTAAGCATCTGCGAACGCCTTGATATGAGGAAAACGCCGGGTAGGATCAAGGGCCAGTGCTTGCAGCAGGACCTCTTCGACCGTGGCGGAGATTGCGGAATTCAGGCTGCGCGGTGGTATGATGACTTCGTGCTGTTGTTGCTGAAGGAGCTGCGTACGGTCGGTGGCTGGATAAGGACGGCGTCCACAGAGCCATTCGTAGGTAATGACAGCCAGGGCATACTGGTCGCTGGCTCCTGTGAACTGGCCCTGGAGCTGTTCTGGAGCCATATAAGGGACAGCCGCAGTTTCATCCTCCAGGGCAGGTGTAAAGCCCGGTGGGGTTATCGCAAAGCCAGTCAGCAGAATCTCACGTTGCTTGTCGATCAAAATATTGCCAGGATGCAGGTTCCCATGTATGACGTGGAGGCTGTGGGCATAGCTCAAGGCATTTGCTAATGGTGATAAGTAGAGTCGGACATCTACCGGGGTGAGCCATGCGTCAGAGGTAAGCTCCAACTGTTCGTTGAGTGGTGTGCCGGTCGTGTGCTCGAAGACGAGATAGCCATAGTCGCCATCAAAATTAGCTTCTATAAGTGGAACAATCGTGCGAGCCTTTACCTTTTTGAGCTGCTTTGTGTGAGCCAGAAAGACAATCTTATCCTCTATAGCCGTAAGGGGAGTCGTAAGCCTTTGAATGAGGACATCTTTTTTACGATGTTTTCCTGAATACAAGGTGCTCGTAGAACTCTCATGCAGCAGTCCGGTGATATCATATAAGCCGAGCTGCTTAAGCTCTACCTCTGCCATTCTATACCTCTCGAAAATAGTGGATCTACATTTTGTTCATAGGTGTGCAGTATAACACAGGCCTGCTGTTAGAACAAATTTTATAAAGCTAGGAGTTGAGCCAGGAGCTTGACAGACGTATCCTGGTAGAGTATATATAGTGTATAATATACACTAACTGCAATTGAGATGAGAGTGCACGCATATACGCTTACAATTCTCACACTATATAATATATCTGCCATCGAGTAATGTCTAGTTTGTGATTGAGCGAGCGGGCAGTGGTTGTCTGGCGAAATGGAGAATGAGATACCTATGGAAGAGCACAGTGAAACGATTGGGAGTGGTAACAATGGGATTGGGAGTTTGGAAGAGACGCAAGAAATAAGGCAAAGACGTGCACTGGCGGAATTAGCGGAAGCTGAAGCTCATCACTATGATGTGAACAAATATGAACGTCCGTCGGTAACGGTTGATGTGCTCATGATGAGTTTGCGTCAGCGCGATTTACAGATCTTGCTTATCAAGCGTCGTTCGTGGCCTTACGAGGGAATGTGGGCGATTCCTGGTGGCTTTGTGATGATGAATGAGTCGTTGGAAGCGGCTGCTAAACGTGAGTTGCAAGAAGAAACAGGGGTGCAGGATGTGTATTTAGAGCAACTGTATACCTTCGGCGATCCTGGGCGTGATCCTCGCACGCGTGTGGTTACCGTGGTCTATTTTGCCCTGCTTGACTCTGAGCGCTTGCAGGTCCGGGCTGCCAGTGATGCCACGGATGTAGGCTGGTTCTCGGTGTATGAACTTCCACAACTGGCATTTGACCATCAAGGCATCATCGATTATGCCCTGAATCGCTTGCGCAACAAGCTGGAATATACCACTATTGCTTTCAACTTATTGCCAGATCATTTTACCTTGCGGGAGTTACAGAGCGTATACGAGATCATCCTGCATAAGCGACTGGACAAGCGAAACTTCCGCAAAAAGATATTATCGACCAATGTATTGGAAGATACAGGCGAGAAAAAAATGGAAGGAACGCATCGCCCGGCACGTCTGTACCGCTTCAATCCTGAAGCTGAGCATAAGTTATAACCTGGTCATCTGATCGATTTGTTGGCGGCTGGTTGTTAGCAAGTCTGTGCAGTCGTGTATAGCTGATTGATCGAGCAAGCAGGGAGTTGTTATCTAACGAGCGAGTAGGAGCGTGAGGCATATGACAACATCATCACTTCCAGAGCATTTTCTGGCCCAGAGTCATCTTTTTCTAGAGCATATGGTGGCGTGGGAGCAAAATTTGTCCTCTCTGACCTGGCAGGAGTTACAGTTGGAGGCTCAGGCGGGGCAGTGTGCCATTTTTAGTGTGGATATGTTGAATGGCTTTTGTCATGCAGGTGGATTAGCGAGTCCTCGCATCAAAGGGATCATTCCTGCTGTTGTGGATGTTCTTCAGGGAGCCTATGCTATTGGTGTGCGCGATTTTATCCTGGCTCAGGATAGCCATACTCCCGAATCGGTGGAGTTTGCTCAATTCCCACCTCATTGTCAGGCTGGTACCAGCGAAGCCGAGACGATTCCTGAACTGGTGCAATTACCTTTCGCGGATCTTTATCGCGTTATTGCCAAGAATTCCTTGAATGCTTTTCATGGCACATCCCTGGGGACATGGCTTGAGCAGCGGCATAATTTGCGCACCGCTGTGATTGTCGGTAACTGTACCGATTTGTGTGTATATCAGATGGCGATGCATCTTAAATTATATGCGAATGCCCACAACTGGCCGCTGCGCGTGATCATACCGGCAAATGCCGTTCAGACCTACGATATTCCTGTCACAGTAGCTCAGGAAAGTGGTCTGCTGGCACACGATGGTGACTTCCTGCATCTCACCTTTCTGCATCACATGGCAATCAATGGTATCGAAGTGGTGCGTGCTATTCAATAAGGATGAGTGGAGCAGATGGCTCGCAGCATGCGATGCACACGTCCAGTCTGCTGATTTACAGCGCTTTACGCTGTTGTCGTACCGTACAATAAGAGATTTGGGCCGGTGCCCAGCCGATACAGTCAATACGTGTGCCGACAGGTGTGTCCAGCAAAGGCCCATCGTTGGGTAGGGGCAGATTATTGGTCGGGTCCCAGAGGGCAGGCAATTCCTCTACTTTCTCAAAACGCTCTGGTGGTATGTTGACTGGATAGAGGCGGCGTAGACAGGCGTCAAAGAGGTAATTGGGAAAGTGGAGGATTTCGCGCCGCCAGACAACATATGACTCTTCCTGAAAAATTGGTTCAGGGAGATCTTCATTGGTAGCACTGGCATGGAGGATGGCTGCAAACTGGTAGGATTGTTGTGGACTAAGCGTGACACGTTCAATATAATGTCCTAGTGGATTGAATGTAGCGATGATCTGAGTACTGATATGCAAGAGATAGCGTAGCCAGTGTGGTGGTTCTACCAGATAGGTGCCCCACTCCTGTGCGATGATGGTTTCCCCACGCTGTTCATGACGACTATGCCAGACCTGAAAAATGGTTGGCTGCGTTTTGAATTCACAGCGGCACTCCTGCCACGAGGGATAGCCGCGTCGTTGTATCTCATTGCGCACATAACAGACAAGCATAGCGGTCGTGCCTGCCAGTGTGCCCAGCGAGGCCCCCGACCAGATCAATGCATTGAGATTATGCTTCTTTATGCTCACCTTCAAGACGTTCAACCTCCAATATATCGAGTAGTTCTAGCAGTGAATGAACTAATAGACAATCGAGTGTTTGCGCTGCTACTTTATGTCCACGATCTAACAAGACAGGTGTGATACCAGATGCGCGTGCTCCCAGCACATCGTTGATGTAAGAATCCCCAATATGGATAGTGTAATCAGGAATAGCATTGGCGCGTTGTAACGCGAGATCATAGAGCATAGGGGATGGTTTGGCTTCCCGTGCGGCGGCAGAGATAATGACGCAATCAAAATAGGCTGTCAGTTCTAGTTTGTGTAAGATGGGACCCAGCGAGATGCCCCAGTCTGAAATAACGCCCAGCGTGTAGCCATGTGCCTGCAGCGTTTTCAGTGTCACATGCACATCGTCATACAGTTGCCAGCTGGTGTGTTTTTCAAATTCATCCTGGATGATCGTAGCTAACTGATAGAGATGTTGCTCGTCTTGCTCTTCCACAAATGGTCGTAATAGATGAATATAATATTCGATCCAGAAGGTGTTGATAGCCTGGTTGTTGGCCCAGATATAGGGATGAGTGCGTACATGGCGAAAATAGAAATCTTCTGCAACCTCGATTTGTTGTTCAATCTGCTCAAGGCGCACATGCAGCGAAAGTTGCTGGCAGACCTGATGACAAATTTCAGGAATAGAGGGATGAGGTTGTAGCAAGGTAAAACCCGCGTCGAAGAAGATGGTACGGACAGATTGTGGCTGGTCTAATCTCATGAAACACTACCTATCTGGAAAATACCTGTTGGTCAGTACAGAAAGTCTAGCATGTAGTTTGTCTGGTTGTCAAACCAACAGATGGGTAACGTCGGCGTTGCGCGAAGGTCGATGCTCCCGTGACCTGTATGCATTACGGGAGCATCATAGAGACCAGATATTAGGATTGGAAGGTGTTTTGGAGTTTATCGGCTTGATCGACGGCGATCAGGTTATTGAGGAATTCATCGATATCACCATTCAGGACGCCGGGCAGGTTGTGGCGAGTGAGGCCGATACGATGATCTGTGACACGATCCTGTGGGAAGTTATAGGTACGGATCTTTTCGCTGCGATCACCGGTTTGAACCTGTGAGCGGCGATTCTTGCTCAGTTCTTCCTGCCGTTCGGCCTCCTTGAGATCCCACAGACGGGCTTTCAACACACCAAGGGCCTTGGTTTTGTTCTTCAACTGCGACTTCTCATCCTGACAGGTTACAACCAGGCCAGTCGACAGGTGGGTGATACGGACCGCCGAGTCAGTTGTGTTGACGCTCTGTCCGCCGTGTCCGGTTGAGCGATACACATCCACACGGATATCGTTGTCTTTCACCTCGATATTAATATCGTCATCCGCTTCGGGCAGGACGATGACTTTCGCGGTCGAGGTATGGATGCGGCCATTGGCTTCTGTCACCGGGACGCGTTGGACACGATGGGTACCACCTTCATATTTCAGGCGGCTATAAACACCTTTGCCTTTCACGACAAAGGTCACATCCTTAATGCCGCCCTGTTCGGTATCGTTTATATCCAGCACTTCAATTTTCCAGCGATGATTATCGGCATAGCGGTTATACATGCGATAGAGTTCACCAGCAAAGAGCGCGGCTTCATCTCCACCAGCACCACCCTGAATGGTCACGATGGCATTCTTCTCATCCATGATATCTTTGGGCAGCAGAGCGACCTTGACCTCTTCTAATAAGTCGGCTTTGTGCGCTTTCAGGCTCTCTAGCTCTTCATACGCCATATCGCGCATCTCGCCATCTTCGCTCTCGTAGAGCTCCTGCGCCTCAGTGATCTGTTGATCGGTTGTTTTCAGTTCATTATATTTATTGACGACCTCTTCAAGGTCAGAGTGCTCACGGCCATAGCGCTGCAGTAAAGCGATATCTGAAAGCACTTCAGGCTGAGCCATGAGATTGTTTAGCTCCTCATAGCGTTCAGCTAAACTGGCAAGTTTGCCCATAAAATCCATCTTGTTTCCTCCCACTATTCACTATCCGCCGCGTAAGCTGCTTACGCAGTAGCACATGCAAGGCACAGGGAAGCGGACGTACGAATACAGTGTCAATGATTGTTCTATTCAATGTGTAGAAAATTGTTTGGGTTAGTCTGTATGACTGATAGTATCTGTTCTTTCTGATAAGAGAACATGCTCAGGCTCATGCAGAAGGAGTATTTTGAGGCAGATGAAAGCGTCGCTACCCTGCGGCAAGAAGGTAACGTTCAATCGTAGCACGACGTATATGTATTGAGCGCAATGTACGTGCACGATACGCTATAATCGGTATAGAAAGACACACTGTAGGCGGTAGTAGTATTTTCACGCCTCCATTATACCATGTTTGCCAGGAGATGGCATAGAGTGTTGGGAGGAATGCTTCCCTTCCCTAATCACTTGGAAGGATAAAGAGCCCTATTTTTTGAGGAGAGAAGGAGTTTTGTATTTTTGTGCTTTTATTGTGAGAAGTTTGAAATAATTCAAGCCCTTCTTCTGTTATACTTGGTGTATTAGCAATCAATGAAAATAAGTGCTATACAGTACTAAACTCATGTGTTATAATCGGATTTAGCAGTCCTGTTATCTGTCTGCTAACCGGCACCATGTGATCATCAAATATATTGGTAGAAAACTTCTACACCTACATAGATACATATATAAGCAGTGAGGAGCAGAAAAGAAATGAAATGCGAACGTTGTCAAAAGAATCCTGCTCGCGTACGTGTGGATCAGATGAACGAAGGACGTCGTGAATCCCACTTTCTTTGTCAAAGCTGTGTTGATGAAATGATGAACGCGATGGGCCAGCTCGGCGACATTGAAGGACAGAGTATCAATGGTGCTCCCTTCGGTTTCTCTGCGAATGGTGGGAAAGCGACATCCGGGAACACTGGCAGTGCCAGTACCACTACGGCTGAGCGACAGAAAAAGCAGAGCAAGACTCCTACCTTAGATCAATATGGACGCGACCTGACCGAAGAGGCAATGGAAGGTAAATTAGATCCGGCGGCAGGGCGTGAGCGCGAATTACGGCGTTTGATTACTATTTTAGGACGGCGGCAGAAGAACAATCCAGTCTTAATTGGTGAGCCCGGTGTTGGTAAGACTGCCATCGTTGAAGGATTAGCCCGTAAGATCCAGTCTGGCGATGTCCCGGCGACCCTGCGTGGCAAGCGTATTGTTTCCTTGAATATTGGTGGCATGGTGGCGGGCGCAATGTTCCGTGGACAATTTGAGCAACGCATTAAATCTATTTTGGAAGAACTGCGTCAGGCGACAGAAGTAATTGTCTTTATCGATGAGTTGCATACCGTTGTTAGTGCTGGAGCGGCTGAGGGTGCGGTTGGCGCGGCGGATATGATCAAGCCAGCGCTGGCACGCGGCGAGTTACGCTGTATTGGCGCGACCACTATTAATGAATATCGCAAGCATATTGAGAAAGATTCCGCGCTGGAGCGGCGCTTCCAGCCGATCATGGTGGATGAGCCCTCGGTAGATGAAGCTATCACGATGCTCAAGATGGTGCGTGCAAATTATGAGGCCCATCATGGAGTGACGATTACCGATGAATCCATTGACGCGGCGGTGAAGCTGTCTGATCGTTATATTAATGATCGCTTCTTGCCTGACAAGGCTATCGATGTGATGGATGAAGCTGGTTCTGCTTTGCGCCTGGAGGCAACTGAAAAAGGCATTATCAGTCCAACCACGATTGCGGACCTTGAGAAAGAGTTGAGCGAGATCCAGACGCAGAAAGAGGCCGCTGCCAACGCCGAAGATTATGAGCTGGCGGCTCGTATGCGGCAGCAGGAACTGGTGGTGCTGGGTAACCTTGAAAAGGCGCGTTCTGAGCGTCACAATATGATCTCCTTGATTATCACGCCAGAGCATATCGCTCAGGTAGTCGAGTTATGGACGCATGTGCCTGTCAGTCAGATGTTGGAGAGCGAGCGTCAGAATCTGCGCTCCTTAGAAGAAGATCTGCGTAAACGGGTAATTGGACAGGATGAAGCTATCGCTGCCGTATCCAAAGCTATTCGTCGTTCACGTGCTGGTCTGAAAGATCCCAAGCGTCCGATTGGCTCTTTCCTCTTCCTGGGGCCGACCGGTGTAGGTAAAACGGAGCTGGCAAAATCCCTGGCTGCCGAACTCTTTGGCGGTGAAGAGAATCTGATCCGTCTCGATATGTCTGAATATATGGAGCCACATACCGTCTCACGGTTGTTTGGTAGCCCTCCGGGATACGTTGGACATGACGATGGTGGTCAATTGACCGAGCAGGTACGACGTCGGCCCTATAGTGTGATCCTGCTGGACGAGGTTGAGAAGGCCCATCCTGAAGTCTTTAACTCCTTATTGCAGATTATGGATGATGGTCGTTTAACAGATGGTCAGGGGCGTACAGTTGACTTCAAGAATACCGTCGTCATTATGACGAGTAATGCGGGCAGTGCCGATCTGCGCCGTGCGGCTGGTATTGGTTTTACCCATAACAAAGGCGAGGATGATGAGGTACGCGATGAGCAGCACGAGGCAATGCGCTCCAAGGCGATGGATGGCTTGAAAAAGATCTTCCGTCCGGAGTTCATCAACCGTATTGATCAAGTTGTCGTCTTCCATTCCCTGGGCAAGACTGAACTGTATCACATCGTTGATCTACTGTTACAGCAGGTCCGCAACCGACTGACCGAACAGCACATTGAATTGACGGTCGAGGATGAAGTCAAAGACTTCCTGTTGAAGGAAGGTTTTGATGAGGAGTATGGAGCACGTCCACTGCGCCGTGCTATTCAGGCACATGTAGATGATGTGTTGGCAGATGCCTTGCTGAACAATGAAATCGGCAATGGGCAGGCCGTCGAGCTCACTATGCGCGAAGGAAAAGTTGTCGTCTTACCACGCAACCGTGTAGAGATCCAAAGTATGTAAGCGCCTCTCTCATAAAGAGAGAAAGAAGGCCATGGGATAATTCCTTATCTCATGGCCTTCTTTCTCTCTTTATGAGCAACCTCGTTTATTGAATCTGGTGGTGGTCATCCAAATAAACCTCCACCTGTAAGCTGTAGAACGGAAGGTACTATATGGGCTTGTACCGCTGCATCTTTTCTTCATCAGATAACGTACCAATAGTAGAGATTGAATCGAAAAGAGAGCATTTCTTTGCTTTTTTCGGACTTTTTGAACAAGCATCAAAGGGTTCTCATACCAGTACGTATAAGATATGCATTATTTATAGTATCTCGTGTATGTCTTCCAGATGGGGAGGTATGTTCCATGCGCGTGTGGGCCAGTAATTGGGGAGGGATGAAACAGCACGGAAACAGCACAGAGATAGTGGTGTAATATGGAAAATAAAGAAATACCCTGTGGTTTTATGGAAGATATGCAGGCCCGCAAGCTACTTGAGGGGCAGGCTCATCTCCCGGTTAATCCCCATGCTTCTTCTGATGAGAGTAGTGTGCCAGTTGTGCCGAATGAAGAGAGCCAGCCTGTGAGCGGTGAAGAGGCTGAGTATATTGGTCATGTGCTAGACTGTCCACCCGTTGGGATGTATACTGTAGAGCCAGAGGGACAAATTTCGCACTTGCTGACTGAACGGGCCGAGTTGCAGGATCAGGTGGCGGCATTGCGTGAAGCAAATCGGCGCATGGAGGATTTTCTGGGGATTGCGACGCATGAATTGCGGACGCCCCTGACAACGATTAAGGCCAATACACAACTGGCAATGCGCCGCGTCAAGACGCTCTTACTGGCACCACAATCTGATGTGCCGCCGCTTGAGACTGAGAAGAAGCTGACGTCCACTCTGAATATGTTGGAGCGGGCCGAGCACCAAATCGAGGTTCTTAATCGGCTGGTTGGGGATATGCTGGATGTGTCGCGTATCCAGACCGGACGGCTACACGTGCACGTACAGCAGGAGCCAAGCGATCTCTTAGCTATTGTGGATGATGTGCTTCAAGAGCAACGTAAGGCAACCCCGGATCGTATTATAAACGTGCATTTCCCTGATAGTGGGTCTATTCTCGTCCTGGTTGATCCAGAGCGGATTAAGCAGGTTATTTTCAATTATCTGCTCAATGCGCTAAAATATTCAGAGGCACAGCAGCCTGTGGCTGTTTCCGTGCAGTTAGAAGCGCAGGCTGAAACTGGCCGCCGGATGGTGCGCGTGCAGGTACAGGATAAAGGGATGGGATTAGAGCCAGAGGAGCAACGACGTGTCTGGGAGTGTTTTTACCAGTCCCCAAAAGTAAAGGTGTTGAGCGGATCGGGCGTTGGTCTGGGCCTGGGCCTCTATTTCAGTCAGACGCTGATTGAGCGACATGGTGGTCAGGTTGGTGTATTGAGTGCGCCACAAGAGGGTTCAACCTTCTGGTTTACCCTGCCGCTGGCGTAAGTAAGTAGAGCAGAGCAGAGAACCACGCCAGATTCTCCATTGATGCATGAGGAAGAAGTATTTATGAAGCCAATGAAGCTACGTAACTGGCTGGCTCTGGGTGGATTTACTGTAGGTTTTATCGGAGCAGCGGTTGTCATAAGCAGTTTTTTGCCACATCCTTTTGTTCCTGAGCATATTGCTGAACAAAAGGGAGACCTTCTTCCTCCTGTTGCAACCCTGCCTGATATCGAAGTCAGCTTTTTACGCTGTGGTAGCGTTGTTGTTCCTGAATGGCTCACGGTACGCGGGAAGCTTTCCACTGCATCCCATCGCGTGGCTCATAGTGCTGTACTGATCAAGCATCCACGTGGAACTTTTCTCTATGACACAGGATTATGTACAGACCTTCCTCTGTTCATGATGGATCAATCCTTCTTTTTTGAGCAGACGCTGGGACGCTATGAGCTTGAGCAATCTATCGGGAGCCACCTGGAACGCTTACATCTGACACCCGGGGATCTGGATTTTGCCGTGCTCTCACATCTCCATTGGGATCATGTTGCTGGTATCCCGGATCTACCCGGAGTGCCACTGTGGATCAATCGCGTTGAATTTCATGCGGCCAGCCAGAGCCGACTGGATAAAAATGAGCACCTGGTTCGTCGGCTCCTGTGCCGCAATTCGATTGAGCTCTTAGATTTCACTGGACCAGCCTATGCAGGATTTCGTTCAAGCTATGATATTTTTAAGGATGGTTCACTGGTGCTTGTGCCATTACCGGGCCATACACCAGGACAAGTGGGATTGTTTATCAGACGGGCACATGGTTCAAGTCTCTTTATCGTGGGAGATGCGGCCTGGTCGATTGATAATTATGCCATTCCAGCAACCATGCATCCATGGTTCTGGTCCCTGGTCACCAGCGATGATGTAACTGCTAAACAAACGCTGATCGATCTGTACCATTTGTCTCATCAACATCCTGAGATAGCAATTATTGGCATGCACGATGCACAGATGCAAGAGGCATTTATGCTGACCGAGCAGGCCAGACAGAAGATACATAGTATATAAAGCTTTGCTTGATGTGATGTGCAAAGAATAGACGTGAGGACGTGGGTAGCTACGTTGATGCAGGTTGGTAAAGGGTTGCGAGACTTATTTTTGATCTGGCTGTCAGAGGAGATGGGGCGAGCATGAGAGTTGTTCAGGATACTGTTTATGTTGATAAGCGAGGAAGACGTTACAAACGCATGAACCTGGAACAGCGGGTACGTTTGCGCAAGGATTATATTGCGCACATCCCTGGATGGCGTCATCCGCTGATTGGTTATCTCGTGACGATTCCTGCTACCGTCGTTTTTGTGCTCTGCATATTATATATCTCTCAGCTTTTTGGACAGCTTAGCTTTGCTGGCTCTTTTTGTGTGTTGCCCATCCTCTTTGCCGCACTCTTCTGGGGAGTAGGACCTGCTCTTCTGGCAATTGTCTTGAATGCTGCCGCCCTTTACTACTTTTTTGTAATGCCCGCCGGCAGTATCAACTTCAACAATTGGAATGATATGGTAAACTGGCGCGATGCCACGCAATTGTTGCCCTTCATTGTCTCCGGTCTGGTGATTGCGCTGATTACCGCCCAGCGCGAACGGGCTCGTCTGCAAGCTATGGTGGTTGAACAAGATTTGCAACTCTACGCGCAAGAATTGGAAGAGAGCAATCGCCTCCTGGAAGATGCCAATCAGATGAAAGATCAGTTCCTTTCGATTGCCTCGCATGAGCTCAAAACACCTATTACTACTATCCGTGGGCAGGCGCAACTGACGTTGCGTAAGCTTGCGAAACAGAAGAAGCACCTGGGCGAGCTGGATGGCATCTCTACGGCCCTGGAGCGTATCAATGAGCAGACAAGCCGTTTAACCGCGTTGATTGATGAGCTTATGGATGTCAGTAGCATGCGTACTGGCAAAGTTGTTTTACATGAGCGTTTGGTCAATATAAGCGATCTCTGTCGCGAAGTTGTCGAAGATCAGAGGCTGCTTACCGAGCGGACGATCGAATTGCAGGTGCCAGTTGATCCTGTTCCGATGTTGATCGATAGTGATCGCATGACCCAGGTGCTGACAAATCTGGTGAGTAATGCTCTCAAGTATTCGCCTGATAAAAGTGTCGTCGAGGTCTGCGTGAAGCGCGAGGGCGATACGGTTTTATTGGTTGTACAGGATCATGGTTGCGGTATCGCCAAAGATCAGCAGGACCATATTTTTGAGAGCTTTTATCGCACGCCTGATGCACAATCCTCATCCAAACGTGGCCTGGGCCTGGGCTTAGCCATCACAAAAGATATTGTAGAGCGGCACCAGGGTCGTATCCGCGTCGAGTCCGAGCCCGGGCATGGGAGCACGTTTATGGTAGAGATTCCGATTAAAGCGTGATTTGGGAATCAGCACCATAAAGTGCCATATCCTGCGCTTGCAGCGTGGACAGAAGTCGTAGGAACATCATGCACCGTGCTATGACCCAACCCCATGACGTGTTCCTCCATCGCTTTCTAGCATGTCTTCGGGGCGAGGTTTCTGTACGACTCCACCGTAGAACGGTGGCAGCTACATTGGTTTTCCGTTCCTCCCGCCTCCGTTAGACCTGATGACATTGCCCCACGTCTGAGAATTGGAATGGCCTGTTTATCCCCGGGCTTGATGGTGATTGTGGTGTAGCTATGATAGTATATTCATTAGATATATTGCATGTATTGAAATCTATTATTTTGCTGAATACTACGCGCTATAGATATAGAGGTAAAAATAGATGGCTGTTGATCCTCTCTTTTGCCCCCGGTGTGGCGCTGCTTGCGCGAGTGATGCGGCGCTTTGTTCTTTTTGCCAGCATCGCTTGACGGATACTGTTGATGATCGGGATGTTGATGCTGATCAGCCGTTGCTCTTTGAGCGCTATCAGATTCTGGAGCAGATTGGTTCGGGCGGGTTTGGGGCGGTCTATAAGGCGCGGGATATGCAGGAGCGGCAACGGTTGGTGGCGATCAAGCAGATCAATCTGCGGGGGTTGACGACACAGGAGATTATCGAGGCGACGGATGGCTTTAATCGTGAGTTGCGTTTTCTCTCTTCGCTCTTTGATCCTCATTTGCCACAGGTCTATGGGCATCGGACCGATCCGGAACACTGGTACGTGATCATGCAGTATATTGCGGGTGAAACGCTTGAGCAGTATTTACATGATCCAGGATCAAAAGATATGCTTCGGGCACTGCCTCTGGATGAGATCGTGGATATTGGTTTGCAGTTGTGCGATGTGCTGCAGTATTTGCATAGCCAGCAGCCTCCGGTGATCTTTCGGGATCTGAAGCCCGCCAATGTGATGCGTATGCCGTCGGGTGCGCTCTATTTGATTGATTTTGGCATTGCGCGCTATTTCAAGCCAGGGCAGGTAAAAGATACCATACCCTTTGGTTCACCGGGCTACGCGGCTCCAGAGCAATATGGCAAGGGCCAGACGACGGCGCAGGCGGATATCTATAGCCTGGGCGCCCTGCTCTACTTCCTGCTCTCACGGCGCGATCCGGCCGAGAATCCCTTCCATTTCACGCCATTGCGCCTCTATGGAGGCGTCGGGTTGCCAGAGATCGAGGCGTTGATCATGAAGATGGTCGAGTTGGAGACCCATCGGCGTCCCAATCATGTGACACAGGTGGCGTTTGTCTTGCAGCACGTCAAGCATTTGCGCGAGGAACAGGGATATGCAAACTGGCGGCCATCCTCTCCACCGCCGACCGAGGCGAATCCCGCGCTCTACTGGCAAAGTGCCCCGGTATCGAATGCCAGTCAGATACCGCAGCAGCAACAACAACAGCAGCAACAAAGGCGGGTGCCACCTGCGCCCCAGACAGCGGGGCAGGCTGGCAAGCAATCTGGCGTTAATCGGCGCAAATTCGTGCAGGGGGCGCTCCTCGTTGGCACACTGGCGTTCATGGGCCGCTATATCATCCCTGATCTCAACTTCCATTACGGACGGGGCCAGGGTGCCTACGAACCTGTAAACAATGAAAAGATGCTGTTCCCGAATATACTGAATAATCGCAGTGCGAAGATGGGGACTGAGGCGGTGACCTGCCTGAGTGCGGCAGCGCAGGGTCAGGTTTTTGCAACGGCCGATGTCACAGGGAAAATCGTGCTCTGGAGCACGACGACGCTGCAATCCGTCTACACCCTGTCCGTGAAACAGCCTATCTCCTCATTGGCCTGGTCAGCGGATAGTACCTATCTGGCAGCGGCTGCGGGGCGGTCGATCTATCTCTGGAAAGTCCCGCCGGTTATTGATTCCGCTGTCCTTAGTAATATCCCTTATCAGGTGTATGAAAACCTGTTAGCCGGGACTATCCAGACGGTAAGCTGGTTGCCTGAGCCGAATGGGTTAACATTCGCCTTGAGCGGGAGTGACGGCACCGTGAAGATGGTTACCCTGTCCGAAGATGCGAAGCAGATCAAGTATAGCCAGCAAAAAGTGCATAATGGAGCAGGACCGCTAAAAACAGGCGCGAATGTTACAGGCGATGGGAGCTTATCCTGGTTTGGTCAACAATATATCGCGCTACAAGACCCGAAGCTCATGGAGATATGGGATACCAGTAATCTTAACAGTGGGCAGTCAAAAGTGGCTGTTGCTACGATCACGCTCCCGACTGAAGCAAGTCCGGCGCGGGAGATCCATTGGTATCCTGATCCAGAAAAATTTGGTTCGATGCAGGTGATGATTATACTGAGCATGGACAATGTGATCCATCTGCTGAGTTTACAGCAGAATACCTTGTCCCCTTTGTCCTCTTATGATCTGACCGCCAGTGAGATGGTTCAGCACGTTTATGCGGTGACCTGCTCTGACGATGGTCACTATCTGTTTGCTGCCACGGATAAGGGGATTTATGGATGGGAAGTGAATGGCGCTAACGCTTTTATCCCTTTTAATGCTTCTCAAGGCAATAGTACCGTGCTCAATTATCTTTCAAATCGAGATGGAATGCTGGTGATTGCGGGCAACGATAATGGGGATATCACGATGTGGAAAATAGCTTGAACTTCATATAGTTATTTTAAGATGGATGCAACTTGAAGTGGTATTGTTCCCGGAGGGTGGTTTATGGGGGGTAGGCGTGGTATGATTAGAACAAACGTTTGCTCGATAGTGAGTGAGGAGCGCACACTGGTTTATGCAAGCAGGCAATGATGATATGCTGTCGATTTCGGCTGAGGATGAGTATTTGTTTGGTTGGAATCCTACTCCTGGGATTGTTTCGGTCTGGGCCAGTCGCGATGGGCGGGCTATGGTGTGGCGACGAGTTGGGGATAAAATTATTCGCTCGTCGGAACGGTATCGTCCCTGGTTGCTGGCGACTTCGCTGCGGGATGTTGAGCATCTGGGTACGGCATTACAGCCCCATGATGTGCAGGTGCCTGAGAAGGTGCTGGTGCGCTATCGTGGATTGGAAGGGCCTGCCTCCTCATATGGTTATCTGTTGTTTGCACGCGATACGCGGTCATTGGAACGCTCGATCATGGAAGGGGCCGGGCTGCGGTTGCAGCGGCCTGTGCATACGTTTGCTGATCTCAAGGATGACTATTATCGGGTGGGGCCGGTTGAGCAGTATTTGATGAGCACCGGGAAGGTCTATTTTCGGGGTCTGGTCTATAATGATCTACACCGCCTGCAATTCGACCTGGAGACCACGGCCCTTGATCCTCATCGTGGGCGTATCTTTCTGGTTGCGGTACGCGATAGCCATGGTCTGGAGCGCGTATTGGAGGCTCCTGCGCCTGAAGATGAAGCACGGCTGATCCATGAGTTGTGTGCACTGATTCGGGAGCGCGATCCAGATGTGATTGAGAATCATAATCTGTTTGGCTTTGATCTGCCCTTTCTGGAGCATCGCGCGGTGGTGCAACGCGTGCCATTGGAACTGGGACGCGAGGGCGGTCCGCTGCTGTTGGATAGCTATCCAGAGACGCTGGCGGTTGGTCCCGATGCGCGCAAGCGTATGCGCTATAGCGTGGCCGGACGTGAGCTGATCGATACATTGGATGCTGTGCGCCGCCATGATTTTGTAGTGCGCGATATTCCCAGCTATGGTTTGAAGGAAGTGGCGAAATATTTCGGCCTCGCCTCGCCTGATCGCGTGTATATTGAGGGCGCGGATATCTTCAAGACCTATCAGTCAGATCCTGCTGTGGTGCGGCACTATGCGCTGGATGATGTGCGAGAGGTGGATGGTCTTTCGTGCAGGCTCTTAGGGGCACCCTTTGCGCTTGCCAGTATGGCTCCCCGGCGCTATGAGCGTCTGACCTCGGCAGGTCCAGCGATGGGTGTATTGGAACCGATTCTGGTACGCAGCTATTTGCGTATGGGAGCAGCCCTGCCCTATCAGGCGGCCCAGCAGAGTGCCGAGGCTGGCCTGCATGAAGGTGGCGCGGTCCACCTCTTCGCATCTGGCATCGCTGAGCAGGTTGTCAAGGCCGATGTGGCATCGCTATATCCCTCCCTGATGCGTACCTTTCGCATTGGACCCTCCTGTGATCGGCTGGGCATCTTCTTAAATATCCTGGGACGCCTGACCGATCTGCGCCTGGAACATAAGGATCTGGCCCGGCGTGCCGATCCTTTTTCAATCGAAGCCAATCATCATGCCGCCACGCAGGCTGCCATGAAGATCCTGATCAATGCCGCCTATGGATATATGGGCGCAGGCTCGATGGCGCTTTTCGCGGATGGCAAGGCAGCAGGTGAGGTAACACGACGTGGGCGAGCTGTGCTGGGACAGATCCTGGATGCGCTGCGTCAGCGTGGTATGGCACTGATTGAGGCCGATACAGATGGTGTCTATTTCTCTGTACCCGCCGGTTGGAGCGAGCAGCAGGAACAGGCGCTGGTCAATGAGATTGGCGCGGGATTGCCCGCCGGGATACATCTGGAATATGAGGGACGCTATCGGGCGATGCTAAGCCATGAGGTGAAGAATTATGCCCTGTTGACCTACGGTGGACGCCTGCTGGTTCATGGTGTGGCCTTGCGTTCAAGCCGCGCCGAGCCGTTTGGCGAACGCTTCTTACATCAGGCGCTACAGTGTGTGATGATTGGGGATGTGGTCGGCATAAGGGCGTGTTATTTACAGACCATTGCTGATCTACGAGATCGGCGTTTGCCAGCATCTGATCTGGCGACCAGGGTCAGGCTCTCCAAAGCACCGGAGACCTATCTGGCACAGCGACGGACACATACTGAGCCAGCCTATGAGGCGTTACTACATGCCGGAAGAACACAATGGCATGTCGGGGAACGGGTGCGCTTTTATCGGACGCGTAAGGGCTATGTCTGGCTACCGGATGAAACTGAAGAGGCGACGGTGGTCACGGATTGGCGCAAGCGGGCCGATGGCAAGCTTGAGCCACAGCAGAAAAAAGTACTGGTTACCCATCAAGAGGTCGCCGGACGGCGCGATTATGAGGTTGAACATTATGTCCAGTTGTTACGCAACTCCTATGCCGCCCGTCTGAGCAAAGCATTTTCCAAAGATGCCTTTGAGCAACTCTTCCGTTTTGAGCAGCAGCCCAGCCTGTTTGATGTTGATCCTCCCATCGAAACCCTGCAACCCCGCTGGATACGCAACCCGTAGCCGCCTCCGTTCATCGTACGATCCCCCTGGCCGGAGAATGGTGTCGAGGCATGGTACAGCCTTGGGGTGAGATTTCGGTGCGAGCAAGAGGAAAGCGCACTTCGGCTGCGACCTCGGCACGCACCTGCACTTCCTCCTTCTCACAAGTCCCGGTCTGTGCATTCATTGTCGAGTGAAACAACAATAGTGCCGGTATATCGTTTTGGTGTATCCATCAATGACGTGCTATAATACTACAGGCACTGCTTTGGCTTCTGGCTCTTTCACCACCGTGGCATATAGCTCCGCTGAGAAGGCTGGCCATACTCCCGTTTAATTGATACTAGACTATCCTCGATGATTTGTGCGGACATGGCCTGGCTGACAGGTTAGTAAGTGGCCCCGATGCGGTACGTATATTGAGCGTTGTCAACAGGGGTGTGGCGGCACAGGAGATAGTTCTCTCTTTTTTTGTGGTTTTTTTGCATCTCCTTACCACTTATCTGGCTCATAGAAGAGTATAGTTACGCTATGATTGCTTTTCGATTTAATACGCAGTTAAAATCCTGGTGAGATAGTATGGATATAGTTTTTACGGATAGTTCGTGTAATACAACCAATACGGAAGCCGCTCTCTACAGTCAAGACTACTTTGTGACAAAGTTCCAGCAGGCCAGGGAACGTGCAACTCAGTCAGGACACCAGATTCTAGTTAGCGTGACACTTCCAGTTGCTTCCTATGATCCCTTACTTCTCTTCGCGGCTTTTCATGAGCTCGGCCTGGGTGAGCGTTTCTTCTGGAAGCGGGAGGTGGATGCTCGCGTTCTGGTTGGTATGGGTCAGGCGACGACCATAGAGACTGAAGGAGTTGAACGTATCTCGCGGGCGGCAACCGCCTGGCGGGAGCTTCGGCAAGATGCGATCATTGAAAAGGTTTCCGATGCCTTGCCCGCTTATACCTCTGGCCCTGTGTTGTTGGGTGGCTTTACCTTCGATACATTAACGTCCCGCAGTGGATTGTGGGATGACTTTCCCGATGGCCTCTTAATCCTTCCCTACATGCTCTTTCATGCCGATGAAGATAAGGCTGCGCTGACTGTGAATGCCTTGATCAGCGCTGAGGATGATTGTGAGGCGCGCGCGACTACTCTGTTCGCCGATCTGACGCATCTATGGAATGCGGTACAACAGGTACAGGCACAATCTCAGATGGCAACAGCGAGCAGCAGCATGGCACCGCTGACGCATGATCTGTTGCCTGCCGAACAATGGAAGCAGATTGTGGCACGGGGCGTTGAGAAGATCCGCTCAGGCGCGTTTGAGAAGGTTGTGCTGGCACGTGGCGTGCAGATTGTGCAGGATGCGGCCTTTGATGTCGATGCGACCCTGAGACGGCTCGGTGAGGCGTATCCTGGCGCGTATGTCTTTGCGATTCAGCGCGGTGAGCGGTATTTTGTGGGTGCGACCCCTGAGCGGTTGGTGTGTAGCGAGGATGGTCAGATTCAGACGATGGCTCTGGCTGGTTCGGCTCCCCGGGGCGCGACGGATGAAGAGGATCAGCAGTTTGGAGTTGCCTTGCTGAGGGATGGAAAGAATCAGGGTGAGCATCATTTTGTCGTCGAGACGATTCGCGACGCGCTCTTAAGGCTGTGTTCGCGGGTCTGGATGGCCGATGGACCACGTCTGTTAAAGCTTAAAAATATTCAGCATCTGGAAACCCCAATTATGGGGGATCTTTTGCCGGGACATAGCATCCTGGAAGCGATTGAGCATTTGCATCCGACCCCCGCGGTGGGTGGCTATCCGCGTCTTCCCGCGCTGGCGGCGATTCGCGAGGATGAGCAACTGGATCGTGGCTGGTACGCCGGACCAATCGGTTGGATTGGCACTGGCGGCAATGGAGAGTTTGCAGTCGCGCTCCGTTCAGGATTGGTGGATAAGCAGCGGGCCACGCTATTCGCTGGTTGTGGTATTGTGGCCGATTCTGATCCAGAGAGTGAGTATCAGGAGTCCTGTCTCAAACTTCAGGTGATGCTACGTGGTCTCGGTGGAGAAAAGTGAGAAATTTCTATGGCACAAGCGAATATGGATGCATATGAGTTACATGCGGAGAATCCGACGTATGTGTATATAAATGCTTTTATCGATGAGTTACAACGTTCTAATGTACACAATATTGTGATCTGCCCCGGCTCGCGCTCAACACCGCTGGCACTGGCAATTGCGGCCCATCCTGGATTGAAGGCCTGGATGCATGTGGATGAGCGTTCGGCGGCCTTCTTTGCGCTGGGTATGGCCAGGCGTTTAGAACGTCCGGTAGCGGTGGTCTGCACATCAGGATCTGCGGCGGCGAATTTCTTTCCCGCGATTGTCGAGGCTCGACTGACGCATGTGCCCTTACTTATTCTGACCGCTGACCGTCCCCATGAGTTGCGTGAGAATGGCGCTCCCCAGGCGATTGATCAATTGCGCCTCTATGGAACACATGTGAAGTGGTTTGCTGAAGTGGCCCTGCCCGAGGCTTCGAATGCCGCACTCCGCTATATTCGTACGCTGGCTGATCGCGTTGCCGCGCTGGCTAGCGCCGTTCCTGCCGGTCCTGTTCACCTCAATTTTCCTTTCCGTGAGCCGCTGACGCCGGGCCCCCTGGCCGATCAACCCTTGCCTGCTGAGGAGCAGCGTGATCCAATTGCCTGGCATGGGCGTCCCCACCATCAGCCCTATATCGCGGTTGAGGATGCGCCGCTGGGTCGCTTAACTTCTGCCGCCTGTGCGCAGATTATTGAGCAGCTCAAGGATGTCACGCATGGTTTGATTATTGCTGGTCCCTACCATGATGCAGCGTTAACTGCTCCCCTGCTGCAGTTAGCACAGACACTGGGCTATCCTATTCTTGCTGATCCCCTCTCGCAGTTGCGCAGCGGCCCCCATGATCATAGTCTGATTGTGACTGGATATGATGCCTTTTTACGCATGGATAGCTTTATTGGGCAGCATGAGCCACAGGTGGTGCTGCGCTTTGGCGCGATGCCGACCGCCAAGCCATTACTCCTCTATGTGAAACGCTATGCGGATTGTCCTCAGATTGTCGTGGATGCCGATGGTGGTTGGAATGAGCCGACGCAACTGGCAACTCAGATGGTGCATGCTGATCCAGCGCTGTTCTGTCAGGATGTAGAGCAGGGGTTGCGCCAGCTAGGGCAGGGACACGCTGTGGCCCGTGATGCTGTGGCCCGTGATCAAGCGTGGTTACAACTCTGGCTGAGGACCGACCGTGTAACACGTGAGGCGCTACTGACGGCGCTGCGCGACTTTCCCGATCTCTTTGAGGGGCGCGTCTTTACTGAATTAAGCACGTTGTTGCCAGAAGGTGCTACCCTGTTCGCCGGAAATAGTATGCCAGTGCGAGATATGGATACCTTTTTCTGGGGCGATGAGCGGGCGGTGCGGATCGTGGGCAATCGAGGCGCGAATGGAATTGATGGGATTGTGTCGAGCGCGCTGGGCACCAGTGCGGGCTCCCGCTCACAAGATGGTGAGCAGGAGCAGGAGCAAGGGAAAACACCTACGGTCCTGGTGATTGGGGATCTCTCCTTCTTTCACGATCTCAATGGGCTCTTAGCCGCCCGACTGCATCAACTGGATCTGGTGATCGTGTTGATCAATAATGATGGTGGTGGAATTTTTTCGTTCCTGCCTCAGGCTGCGTATCCAGAGCACTTTGAGCAGGTATTTGGCACGCCAACCGGACTGGATTTTCAGCCGGTTGTGCAAATGTATGGTGGTGCGTATCGGCAGGTCGCCGATTGGAATGATTTCCGGCAAGCCTTTCAGCAGGGTGTCCAATCTGGTGGACTCCATGTGATTGAGGTGCGTACTGAACGAGTCAGTAATGTGGCTATGCATCGTCAGCTCTGGCAAGTTGTCGAGCGCGCACTTCGCGATCAGGAGGAACAGTAGAGACCATGGGAATGCAAGCTCCCTGTGATAATGATGTGTCACCGATAAGGATTGAGGTTAATGGGATTCATATGGGCGTGCTCCAGCATGGAGATCCCACAGGGCGGCCTGCCCTGGTGTTTATTCATGGCTTTACCGGTTGTGCGGCTAATTGGGAACCGTTCCTGACGGATTTCGCGCAGCAAGGGATGCGGGTGGTGGCGCTGGATATGCTGGGTCACGGCAATTCTGATGCGCCGGAAGATCCCCGGCGCTACGCTATGGAGCACTGTCAGGCGGATATTATTGCGGCCCTGCAAGTGCTGGGGATCGCTGCTGGCGAGGCCATCCTGATTGGATATTCGATGGGAGGGCGGATCGCGCTGTATACGGCGTTAGCGGGCTACTTCCGGGCGTTGGTCTTAGAGAGCGTTTCGCCAGGATTATCTACGGCTGAAGAGCGCGAGCAGCGCTGTCGTAGCGATGTGGCACTGGCTAACTGCATTGATGAATTTGGCCTGGAGGCATTTGTGGATTACTGGGAGCGCCGTCCGCTCTTTGATACGCAATCCCGTCTGCCGATCAAGAAGCGTGCGGGCTTGCGTCAGCAGCGCTTAAAAAATAGTGAGATCGGTCTGGCGAACAGCTTGCGTGGCGTTGGGACCGGTGCACAGCCGCCATTACATGAACGTCTCTCGGAAATCACCGTTCCGGTGCTCCTGATCACCGGTGAAGATGACAAGAAGTTTTGTCAGATCGCGGTTGAGATGGCTGCGAAAATGCCCCAGGCCGAGCATCATGTTATTCCAGGCGCGGGGCATACCACGCATTTTGAGCAGCCAGCTCTCTTTGAGGTGGTTGTGCGGAACTTTTTTCGTTCTGTGGCATAATGTCCTGAGGAACGATGTGTTCCGAACGTAAACACAGCAATATTCTGGCGCGTTTTTTACGTATACGAAAATAGGTAGTATAGAAGGAGAAGGATATGTCCGTCGAATGGCAAAAGATTCGTGAGTATCAAGATATTATTTTTGAGAAGGCTGATGGTATGGGCAAGATTACCATCAATCGTCCCGAGGTACGCAATGCGTTCCGTCCTCAGACGCTCAATGAGCTGATTGAAGCCTTCCACATCTGTCAGGAAGATGCTGAGATTGGCGTGGTTATTTTCACCGGCCAGGGTGATAAGGCGTTTTGTTCGGGTGGTGATCAGCGGGTGCGCGGCGAGGGCGGTTACGTTGGCGATGATGGTGTGCCGCGCTTGAATGCACTGGAATTGCAGAAGGTGATCAAATATCTGCCGAAGCCCGTGATTGCGATGGTTGCTGGCTACGCTATTGGTGGAGGACACGTCCTGCATATGCTCTGTGATCTGACCATCGCTGCGGATAATGCTCGTTTTGGACAGACTGGTCCACGTGTGGGCAGCTTTGATGCTGGCTGGGGCGCGACCTATATGGCCCGTATCGTTGGTCATAAGAAGGCCCGTGAGATCTGGTATCTCTGCCGTCAGTATGACGCTCAGGAGGCCCTGGATATGGGTCTGGTCAACACGGTGGTTCCTCTGGCTCAACTGGAAGAAGAGACCGTCAAATGGGCCCAGGAGATCCTGGAGAAGAGTCCCATTGCTCTGCGCTTCCTGAAATCCGCCTTCAACGCCGATACCGACGGCCTGGCCGGTATCCAGGAGCTAGCTGGCAATGCTACCATGCTCTACTACATGACTGAAGAAGGTAAAGAGGGCAAGAACGCCTTCCTGGAGAAGCGCAAACCAGACTTCTCCCGCTTCCCGCGCCTCCCATAATTGAGGAGAGAGTGAATTGAATTGAATTGAATTGAATGGGTGTGGGGACACCCAATACGGTTCACATACCTGGAATGGCAATGGAGAAGTGTAGGTGCGTGCCAGGGCCGCAGCCGAGGTGCGCTTTCCCGTTCACGTCCCACCATCTCGCCCCAACGCGCTGGCATGATGGGATCAGATGGGATCAGAGCCTACGGGTGAGCTTCTCGTACGAGACGAGGAAAGCGTACCTCGGTTGCGACCTCGGCACGCACCTACATCGCTCCCCGACGCTCTGTCCTCTCCCCTGCGGTACGAATTCCCCTCCCTTTTTGTTTATCATTCCTTTTATTTGAACCGTATTGGGGGACACCTCACTCCCCGGCAGATGCACGGTGTCCGACCGCAAGGATCGGGCTTTCTGTGTATGAGGGTTAAAGGGTGCAAATGGAGATTGGTGAGATCGGGGCGGTGCGCTGGTATGTTTATCGGGTGCCGTTGCCGGGTCAATTGAGCAGCGCGCATGAGACGCTGGCGATACGAGCGGGGGTGATGGTTGAGATTGAGACGCGGTCGGGTCTGGTTGGCTGCGGTGAGTGTGCTCCCTTGCCTGCGTTTCGGGGTGGGTCGCTGGAGGATGTGCTGGCACTTTTGCCTGCTGTGGCTCAACAACTTTACAATCAGACCTTCTATTCCGCGCTGGCGCTAGTCCAACAAACAGGTGAGCTGGCATTGTCCTTTGCGCTGGAGGCGGCGTTGCTGGATCTGGCTGGTCAGTACTATCATTGCTCTGTTGCTGCCTTGCTGGCCCTGCCCGATCTCTCTGCTATTCCTCTGAACGCTGAACACAGGCCGATACGCGATGTTGTGGCGGTGAATACGGTGATCGGTTCGCAGGAGGTGGGGATAGCGGTACGGCAGGCTGAAGTGGCAGTGGCGGCTGGCTTTACCTGCGTCAAGCTGAAAGTGGGTCGGGATACGCAGCTGGCGTTGGAGGTGGCGCGGTCGATCAGGGAGGCTCTCGGTCCCGCTATTCATCTTCGGCTGGATGCGAATGAGGCATGGAATTTTGAGCAGGCACGCGCTTTTTTACGGGCGTGTGAGCCGCTGAAGATCCAGTATGTTGAGCAGCCTTTGCCACGGGATGATCTGGCTGGGATGGCTCTGTTACGCAAATGTACGACGATTCCTCTGGCGGCGGATGAGGTACTCTCTGATCTGGCGAGCGCACGTTGTGTGTTGACGGCTCAGGCGGCTGATATTTTGATTGTGAAGCCACAGTTGACCGGCGGCTTGCTTCTGGCCCGCCAGATGATTCACGAGGCGTCGGTGCAGGGTGTGCGCTGTGTGGTGACAAGTACGATTGAGGCGGGAGTCGGGGTGATGAGCGCATTGCAACTGGCCGCCGCCTCCCCTGAGATCCAGTTGGAGTGCGGATTGGCGACGTTGCAGATGCTGGCCGATGATTTGATTGTGGAAACCATCCCTGTGAAGCATGGTCATATGGCCCTTCCGGGACAGGCGGGGCTGGGTGTGCATCTGGATAAAGCGGCTCTGGCAAAATATCAATGAGTTAGTTGCGAGGCGACATGTGAACGAAATAGCAGCATTTACAGCAAATACTTTAAATACTCATACTTATACGAATACAGGGACAACCCTTCTGCCAAACTGGCTCAAGCGCTGCGCGGAAAATACTCCCCGACAGGTGGCTGTCAGTACGCGTGAGGTGAGTTGGACGTTTGCGGATCTGGATCAGCAGGCCAGCGAGTTGGCGCAGCAGTTTGCGACGCTGGGTATCCAGGAGGGGAGCCGGGTGGGTGTGCTGGCGAGCAATGGTTTACCTTTTATTGCCTGCGTGCATGCTTTGATGCGCCTGGGCGCTATCCTGGTTCCGCTGAATGTACGCCTGACCCTGGATGAGCAGCTCTGGCTGTTGCAGGATGTCAGGGCGATGGCTTTGATCACGGATGAGCACTATACCATCCGCGCTGATGAGATCACACACCATTCTCCTGCGCTGACCCGTGGGACGGCTGTATGGGATGCCAGTTCTGATCGAGTGCGCCTGCAGGGGGTGGCGATGAGTCCAACGGCTCCTCTGCGCGCTGAAATTGATCTGTCGGCCATTCAGTCTATTATGTATACTTCCGGTACGACGGGCATGCCCAAGGGTGTGATGGTAACCTATGGCATGCAGTGGTGGAATGCGCTTGGGTCGGCGCTCAATCTGGGCCATCAGCCGGAGGATTGCTGGCTACTGTGTATGCCGCTTTTCCATATCGGGGGCCTTTCGATCCTGATCAAGAATGTGATCTATGGGATTCGCATTGCGGTATATGAGAAATTTGATGCACAGGTGATTAATCAGGCGCTACGTGAGCAGCAGGTGACAATTATTTCGGTGGTTACAGTGATGCTGCAGCGTATGCTGGCCGCGCTAGATGCTGAACAGGGAGATGGACGGTATCCGACATGGTTGCGCTGTGTGCTGTTGGGTGGCGGGCCAGCTCCCAGGACGCTGTTAGAGGATTGTGCCAGGCGCGCGGTCCCGGTGGTGCAATCCTATGGCTTAACGGAATCCTGTTCACAGGCGGTCACGTTATCCCCCAGGGATGCGCTGCGCAAGCTCGGCTCGGCTGGTCGCCCACTCTTACCAGTCCAGTTGCGCATCATGCATGAGGATGTAGTGGCGCAACCCAATCAAGCGGGCGTGATCTGCCTCAAAGGACCAAGCATCACAGGAGGCTATGATCATCGACCAGAGGCCACCGCATCCACGATTCAGGATGGCTGGCTGGCAACCGGCGATATCGGCTATGTGGATGAGGAGGGCTATCTCTATGTGCTGGATCGGCGCAGCGACTTGATCATTTCGGGCGGTGAGAATGTCTATCCTGCTGAGATCGAGGCTGCCCTGCTCTCGCATCCAGAGGTCATTGAGGCTGGCGTATGTGGTGAGGCCGATGCGCAGTGGGGACAGGTTCCCATCGCGTTTGTGCACCTCCAGGCTGGCAGCGCGCTCACGATGGAGGCACTATTGGAATATGTATCGACCCGACTCGCCCGTTTTAAGCAGCCGCGCCGGATCTATCTGGTTGCGGAACTGCCGCGCAACTCCTCCGGCAAACTGCTCCGACGCGAGCTAAACAAGCTCCTACCAGCCGCCAGCACACAAGAACCAATGTAACCGCGGAAACCACCGTAGCGCCACCCTTTACGGGTGAGTTGTACGATTATATCGATGTATGAGATGCAAAACAGACCGTTAATAAGAGCCTCCGAAGGCACATCCGTGTCGCATGAGAGGTTTAAATGAGCAGAGGGAACGTTAGGGATCGCTTCATTTGCGGTAGTATAGTGGCAGCTTACATAGCGCGGCCAACAGAAGAGGTTTCAATGATAGAAATCTCTTCTGTTGGTCTAAAAAAATGGCTAGTATCAATACACTCCCCATACAAGGGCATTTCCTGAATGCCCATCAAAAACCACATCACCTGTATTCGCCGTTGTGGTTGCTTTTATGCCTGGTATATGGGGTGCATGATTTTGCTCAAATTGGAATGGACCCTGTACCTTGACGTAGCAGACCAGGTAGTTATCAGGGCGTCCCACCGTTTCTCCTGCCATAAGCGCGCTGGCTTGCTTTGCAGTAACAAATTGAATTGTTAAGGCATGGTTCAGAATGAGCTCAGATCAATGTGACAACTTTGAACAACCCACACTGTGAAAAATAAATCCTGAGAGGGCCTCCTGAGCGGCTTCAGGATTTATTTGTGGGTGTTTCCATCGTTCACAACTGTCACATCCATTTGAACCTTGCCTTAGTATATTAATAATCCCACGTGTGATATGATCCGCCAATATTACCAGAACAGCTACAAGGTTGAGCTGCCCATTGACCATAGGGCAGAGGATTTGTGCTGCCATTTATTTGTTCCTACTGATGTTCCACTCTTATCATGTTGGCTTTCTTACTTCGATGACAAGTGGCTTACGGACAGGCGTTCAGTACAATGTCCTGGGATTTTGTTGACATGCCAGGAATGACCGTTTAGAATGGTTTAGCACAGGGTGTGTTTGGCGCAAGGATTATTGAGAAGAGGGTGAGGGAGCATATGCAGGTTATCTTCGCTGGTGGCGCTTCTGGTGTGGGTGCCAGTTGTGTGGCTATCAATATCGCGGAGCAGTGGATTGTGGTGGATGCTGGCGTGCGGGTGGATCGTGCCGCCGATCCGCTGCCTGATCTGGCGCTGTTAGAGGGCAAAGATGTGAAGGCTATCTTTGTGACACATGCCCATGCTGACCATATTGGTGCCCTTCCTCTCTTGCATCGCGCTTTTCCTTCGGCTCCTATCTTTACTTCACGCGCTACGAATCTGTTGATGGAGATCATGCTGGCCGATGCGCTGAAGATTATGAATAAGCGGGCCGTGGAGGAGATGGAGATTCCTCTTTATCCGGCGACTCTGGTGAGCAGTATGTTGTCCAGGGTGCGCCCAATCCCGGTCGGCGAGAGTTGTACTCTGACACAATTGCCGGGCATCACGATTCATACCAGTCGGGCAGGCCATATCGCGGGGGCGATGAGTCTGGGTTTTGCCAGCGAGCACGAAAGTATTGTCGTCTCAGGGGATATCAGTCTGACGCCGCAGCGGACGGTGCTGGGAGCGGTCCCGCCAGATCTGAAGCATCCTGACCTGTTGATCCTTGAATCGACATATGGGGCACGGCTGCATCCCAATCGACAGGCTGAAGAGCAGCGTATGGCCCAGGCGGTGGCGGCGGGTCTTGCTAACGGCGGACATGTACTGCTGCCTTGCTTCGGCCTGGGACGCGGCCAGGAGATCCTGTTGCTCTTGCAGGCGGCTCAGGAGCAGGGGATTGTGCCTGTCTTTCCGATTTATGTGGATGGCTTGATACGGCGCGTCTGTACGGCCTATCAATTGATGCCTGAGGCGCTTACGCCGCGTCTGGAGCGCCAGATCCGCAAGGGCTTCCTGCCTTTCCAGGGCGATAATGTGACGTTTGTGCGGGATGCGAAAGAGCGCCAGAGCATTATTGATGGTCCTCCCGCCTGCATTATCGCCAGTTCAGGTATGCTTACCGGCGGTCCGAGTGCCTGGTATGCGGCCCGCCTGGCCCCTGAACCGAAAGCATCGATCCTGATTACTGGTTATCAGGATGAAGAGTCGCCAGGCAAGCGCCTGCTCGATGTGGCCGATCATAAGCAGGATGTGCTGGTACTGGATGGGCAGCAGGTGCCGGTTCAATGTGCGGTCGCGAAATATAGCCTTTCCGCGCATGCTGATGGCGGCGAACTGGCATCCTATTCGGCCCAGTTAAAGCCGCGTCGCGTGGCGCTGGTGCATGGGGATGAAGATGCACGCCATGCCCTGGTGCAATTGCTAGAAGAGAGCGAAGTGCTGCTGCCCACAAATGGCGATACCCTCGATCTATCCGCCCGCAAGAAGAGTCGTGCCGCCTATGCCTATGCCTCACAGCCAGTTGAGAAGCCTGCCGCTATTACCGAGAGCTTGCCCTACGGCATTGGTGAGGGCGTGATTTTCAATGCCTCCCATCTGGAACAACTCTGGAGCGCGCTGGCATTGAAACCATCCTATCAGGTGGTCACGGTACGCGATCTGGTCACAATCTGGTATGGGGATAGCGCGATCCCTGAGCATGCGCTGTGGCTGCAGGATGTGCTGGATGATGAGCAACCATACGATGATCCTTTTTTTGTGCCGGTTTCAGAAATCTCAGAGGCCTATTATGTCCGCCGCACGCAGGAGGAGACACGTGAGGAGCGGTTGCGCAACCTTGTGGGGCGCATTATCCTGCTACGGACAAATCCCGGTGCCGCCAAGCCGGTGCTGTGTCGCTCGATTGACGCGCGCGATACCTTGCGTGTCCTCTTTCCACGTGGTGAGTCCAATGATCGGACGCGCTTTCCCTTACGCGCTCTGCTAGAGGTGATTGGTCCTTTACCCTATGAAGAGGGCCTGAGTGAGCGTGAAACCCTTACAACGAGTGTGCGTACCGCCCGCCGCCTGCGTCGAAGACTTTCCGCGCATGAACTGGCATGCGCCTGTGAAGAAGACACCAGTTATACCCTCTCGGATCTCTGTGAACTGGCCGGTGTCTCTGTGCATGCGCTTGAGGAGCGGCTGGCGGTCGCCAAACTGATCCAACAGCATCCAGCTATTTTTACCACCTATGATGATTTTATCGATGGGGAGGGATTAATCCATTATGGGCTGGCAGACACCTGGCAGGAGGCGCTGGCTGAGCCTGAGCAGCGTGAGCGCCCGGATCAAAACTGGATTCTCGCGACCCTGGAGAACTATATTGGCAATCCTCCCGAACTGATCCGCCGCAGCCTGGATACCGAGACCGGGAATGTAACCCTGACCTTTCTTTATCCTGAGGGCGCGTGGCGGCGCTACCATGAAGTGCTCGATCTCGTGGCCGAAGAGACCGGCGTGACGGTGACCATCTCGTCCCAGACTCCTCTCGGCGAGTTAAGTTCTTTTGTACAAAAGCAGTTGCCGGAAGGTCTGAGCAGCCAGGGGAATCCCTCTATCTTCAATGAGCGCAAGGTGATCCGTTTCACCTGCCGTGGCAGTTGTAGCGAAGAGGCTGTACAGGCCGCGCAAGATATTGTTTTGGATCAGACGGGTTGGTCGCTAGAGATTGTCGGTATGGCAGAGCCATCTACTGTCCCGGCGGCAACTGCGCCAGCGCTAAGCTCGGGGGCAGCAGTCAATCTTGATGCTACTTCCACGCGGCAACCTGTAGCCGAGCATGAGGCTATTGTCCGTGCCCGCGAGCTGCTGAATACGCTGGCTGGCTTCCGCAAGGTGGGATTGGAGAAGGCGAACTATACGCTGCGTGTGCGCTTTGAGTTTCCTGATGTGGCCTTGCAACGCTATAGCGCGAGCTTTGCGCAGCTTGAGGAGCGGACCGGCTGGCATGTCGTGCTTTATCCCGTGACACCAACCCAGGATGCTCTGGTAGCGATGGCGCATAGCCTGATACCAGATGGCCTGACAGTCGTTGGGCGTCCCTCGATCTATTGGGACCGGCAGACGGTGGGCTTGCTCTGTAACGGCAGCGCGGAGATCGAAGCGATCCATGAAGCACAGCGCCAGTTCGCAGACGAAACCGCCTGGACGCTTGAGATACAAGGACTTGAATTGAAAATAACCTCCTCCATCAGCGTTGCTGAGGCCGCGCATAGACAGGATAAACAGGATACACACGCTGTAGCTGGTGCAAGTAGTGCTGCTCCGGTGCTAGAGGGCACAGACGGCGTTCAGATGGTTTCTGCCGCCCTCGAAGTAGTGGATATAGCAGCAGAGGAAGCTATGCCGCGTGTCTCACAGCCGCTTGCGCTGGCGAAGGCTGGCGAACTGCTGAGCGACGCCCAGGATCTCTATCAGTTAAGTGCTGATCCTAAGCGCGGCAACCTGTGGCTCCATTTTCACTTCCCAGATCATGCGCGGGAACAATACGCCGAGCGCTTTGCCGCCATCACAGCCCAGACAGGTTGGAATGTAGAACTGCATCAGCGTGTACATGTCAACGCCCTGACCCGCATTGCCCGCCAGCTCATCCCTATTGACGCGCACATCATCGGCAAGCCCCTGATCTTCCATGAGCAGCAACGTGTGACCTTCACTGGCACCGGCATCATGAGCAGTGAAGCCCAAGAAGAGGCAAAACGCATCTTTAATGAAGAAACAGGCTGGCAATTAGAACTACGCATCCCCACTGTCGAGCTATAGATGCTATCGATACGGATATATTGTGGTATAATGTTTGATATCTGATAAACCGTACAATAACGTGGTTGTACAATCAACCGGATATTTCTATGTCAGGAGGCAATGGTGGTTGCTGGCAGGAGTATATACGCAGGCAAACGAGAGCGTGCTCATTTGCTGAAGGGATTACTGTTTATTAGTCCCTGGATCGTGGGCTTTTCTTTCTTCGTGCTGTATCCTACCATCTATTCGTTCGTGATCAGTTTCTTTCGCTATTCAGGTATTCAGCCGCCTGTCTGGTTGGGATGGCAAAATTATATCCGCTTGTTTACTGATCCACTTGTCGGTATGTCTGTTCAGAATACGCTCTTTTATGCGGCCCTGGCTGTGCCAATCGGATTGATCATCTCCATTTTGCTGGCTCTGGCTATGCATCGCGAGGTCAAAGAAGTCTCGCTCTATCGTACCGCGTTGTATCTCCCCTCGATTATCCCTGTTTTCGCCCTGTCGTTTATCTTTATCGTCCTGATCAATCCACAGTATGGTCTGGTGAACTCGTTGTTAGGACGTTTTGGCGTGCCACAAATGGATTATCTCAGTGATCCCACGGGGGCCAAGGTTGTGATGGTGGTGATGGCCCAGTTGGGTGCTGGCAATGCGGCCCTGATCTTTCTGGCTGGCCTGAATGGTATTCCGAAGACATTGTATGAAGCGGCGCGTATCGATGGCTCCAGCCACCTGGGCTGCTTCTTGCGCATTACCCTACCACTGCTCTCGCCAGCAATCCTCTTTAATCTGATCACAGGTGTGAGTGGTGGACTGCAAGTGTTCCAGCAGGCTTATATCATGACAGCCGGTGGTCCCGCCAACGGAACCTTATTCTACATGTATTATCTGTATCGAAACGCCTTTAGCTATGCACAGCTTGGTTATGCCTGTGCCCTGGCCGTGATGTTGTTCCTCTTCGGTCTTGTCTTAGCGCTCCTACTTTATTGGTTCAGCCAGCGTTTTGTCAATTATGACGCCTCGTGAAGGGACACGTCATATGTTGGATATCTCGTAATTGGTTCCCATATTGTGCGCAATGATAGCATGAAAAGCAGGTTTTGGATGAAAATTGTTGCCAGGCCAGTGGTGGTTACTGAGGTGAGCCTGCCCCAGAGGCGAAAGAAGAGTCCAATCAAGTACAGTCATAAACACATCTGGACGCGTGTCTTTTTGATTGCAACCTCTCTTCTGTTCCTGATACCGTTCTATTGGATGATCAATACCGCGCTCAAGACGAATCCTGAGCTGGCGATTACGCCGCCGACGGTATGGCCGCAACAGTGGGCGTGGGACAATTTTGTCCGGGCCATTACTACCATTCCTTTCTTGAACTACTTCCTCAATACAGTGGTGTATACCGTCCTGGCGGCGCTGGGGGCGGTTCTCTCCAATCTGATGGTAGCCTATGGCTTTGCCTGCATCGAATGGCGTGGGCGAAATCTGATCTTTTATCTGGTCCTGATCACGATCTTTATCCCATTTCCGATAGCCATCATTCCCTTATTCGATCTGTTTGCCTGGCTGCATTGGATTAATACGTTGTTGCCGCTGGTCGTGCCAACCTTTCTGGGAAGCGCGTTCTATATCTTTTTGCTGCGCCAGTTTTTGCTGCAAATACCAAAAGAATTGTTGGATGCCGCGCGTATTGATGGCGCGAGCGAATGGCGTATCCTCTGGCTGGTGGCGGCTCCAATGGCGAAACCGGCTATCGGCGCGGTGGCAATCCTGGCGGCGGTCGGAGCCTGGAATGACTTTATGGGCCCCTTGATCTATTTGCAAGACGATAGCTTACATACTCTCTCGATTGGCTTGCAGGCTTTCCGCTCGACACATGATATCCAGTTTAACTTGCTGATGGCGGCCTCGATTCTGGTTGTCATACCGATTGTCTTCCTGTTTTTTGCCTGTCAGCGCTTCTTTATCGAAGGTGTCTCGTTGAGTAGTATCAAGTAACCGCAGAGCAGAGGATGCTGTATCTTCTTGCTGTGCCTGCATCCAGAGGAGGGAGTATGAAGGACTATCGAGCTTTTGTCAGAGCGTGTGTTGGATTGTTGTTGCTGTTCCTGTTCAATACTGCATTATCTGCCTGTGCTTTCCCTTTTTCTTTCACAGGGACACGCGATGCGCATGAGGTGGTGTATTGGACCACAGCCACTGATCCCATCGGGACAAGAGCACAGGAGGCTGTGATTGCGGCCTTTGAGAAACAGAATCCCGATCTGCATGTCAGGATAGTTGGTATGCCTGCGCAGGGCACGGGCGATGCGACCTCGCTGATCACCGCTGTCCGTGGAGGCTCTCCACCGGATGTCTACATGATTGATCGCTTTACTGTGAGCCAGCAGGCGTCGATTGGCTTACTGAAGAATATCGCCCCTGAGATCGCGAAAGATGATCACCATCTGGCGCGGAGCTATCTGCCCTTTGCCTGGAACGAGGTCAAATACCAGGGTGGCGTGTATGGTCTCCCATTCGAGACCGATGCGCGTGCCGTCTATTATAACAAGGACATCTTGAGGCAGAGCGGTATCGATCCAGCGCTTCTGGACCCCCGCAAAGGGCCAGTTACGATTGATACCTTGATGGCGCTGGCGATGAAGTTGAATAGAAGCGATGCCGATGGCAATTATACCCGGCTAGGCTTAATCCCCTGGGATGGTGAAGGCGAGCATGCCACGTGGGCCCTGGAATTTGGGGCCAGATATTATAATCAGAAGACCTGTCAGGTAACGTTGACCGAACCGGCGATCATGCAGACGTATCAGAATTATGCCCGTTGGGCCAGGGAGTTGAACTATCAAAGAGTTGCGACATTCCTGGCAACCTATCTGCCGCCCAACGCGCCGCCCAGCCAGACCCCCTTCTACACCGGACATCTGGCGATCTCGGTTGATGGGAATTGGAATACCACTAACCTGCAAAACTATGCACCCACCATGAACTATGGGATTACCTATCTGCCCATCGCACACAGAGGAGATAAGCCCTCCACCTGGTCTGGCGGCTTTGCCATGGTCATGCCAGCGGGCGCACCCAACGTAGCAGGCGGCTATCGTTTAATGCGCTTCATGACAGGCGCACAGGGTCAGCGCATCTACAATCGTGTAACCGGCCACCTCCCAACCTGGGCCTCCTTATATCAGGACAACCGCCTCTTCGCGGGACCGCAACGCTTCTTCCAGGGACTCATGAAATACTCCCAGAGTCGTCCCGCCCTTCCCGTAGGAGCACAAATGTGGGATGCCATGACTAGCGCCCAGCAAGCCGTCCTGATCGGAAATAAAACCCCGGCCCAGGCCCTCAACGAAGTCCAGACCCGCATCCAACCCCAGATGCAACAATACTGTCCCTTCAAACTCAAATAAAACATCCATGACATTATCGATTGTAATCATGGGTCATGTGGGCATGATGGGAAACGTGTGCCTGATGGGTCACGTGGGCATTGCACGAAGCGCCAGCGCAGGTCGATGCACCGTTTATCGTACGATCAATCTCGCCCGACCGCTCTGTATCTCACGCCGAGCACAACGATGGGGAACATACGGATGCGTTGGGGCGAGATGGTGGTGCGAGGAAGGGGAAAGCGCATCTCGGTTGCGACCTCGGCACGCACCTACACGGTGATCCCAACCTATCGCGCAGGTAGGCAATGATGGCGCTTCATGCCCGGATTTGGGATCAATATTTGCTGGTGAGGCATTCGCAGGTCCACATTCTGCCGGTGATGAGGACTTGCTTGAGGTCATAATAGCTGTATTCTACCAACTGGATTTCGTGACCAGCGGAACAGGATATCGGTGGCATATCTGTGGCTGGCAATGGTTTCTCCTTCTCTTTCTCCTTCTCTTTCTCCTTCTCCTTCTCTGGCACAGGAACTGGAACAGGCGCTGGCTGCTGCTCGGATTCTGCTACAGGCTCGATTGGTATCGTTGGCCCAATTGGTTCGGCTGGTAGAGTTGGTTCATGTGAGGAGATGTTGGGATTAGGGACGCAGTAGGCGATCCCATCTGTGATCCACTGTTGGATGTTCAGGCCGCGTGTATGCATTGTATTGACATCCTGCATGAGTGGTCGATAGCGGATACTTTTGGCGGGATCGAGCTTGTTTAGCCAGTAGTGCGCTGCTTCTTCATCGGCTTTATCTGTGCCAAAGGCGACAAATACAAATGGTTGCCGTCGTAAGCGTCCCTCATTGACTGCGTTGCGTGCGCCTGTAGGAGATGCGGTTGCCACTACATGGATTAGCTTACCTGCAGCTTGCTGAATTCTGTCTGCATCTTGCTTACGCGCAACCAGAAAGGTTGGTCGCTTCTCTGCCAGCAGCGTTTTACCCCGATAGAATGCTTCTATATCACATGTGTTCACATCTAGTAATTTACCCATCATGTACCTCCGTCGCTAGACAACAATGACCACAAAAAGAGCTGTGGCAAGGAAAATGTGTTTACTACTGGTGTAGCTTGGGTGTATGGACTTTTTTTTGTGTATACCCATTTAAAGCCGCCTGTAGAGCGCGTTTAGTCTTATCGGAGTGTATAGGTGTAGGGAAAATGCAATCTATAACCCCTGTACACAGGTATATATAGTACAAGTATGAAACTTTGTGCACTCAGACTACACCCATACACTTTTTTTAGCGGTGATATATGCCTGATCTGGCTTCTGGAGCGGTTTTAGCCGGAATGCATTTGATGTGATCTGAAAAAAGTCCATACACCCGGCTATACCCATGTGGATATTGATCCACTCAGTTTGTCATCTCCTTGTCAGGATGTTTATCCTGTGGAAACAGTTCACCATCCTCATCAATGGGGATCAGGCTGATTCCAAAGTACACATTCCCTTGTTTTGTGCGTTCCTTTGCTATGTTCATTTTTGTCAGTGCTTTGCTAAATTGAGCATTGTTCATGGCGTAATTGATCTGTTCCTTACTCCACGTTTTGTATGCTTCATAGAGTTGTTTGGCTTTTGTGCGCGCTTGAGGATTGCCCAGGTTACAGCGCTCGGTTAAAAATTGGTGGATGTTGTCTTCCTCCTTGCGGTATTCTTCTGTGGCGATCTTGACGGATTGAGGGATGTTCAGGCCGTCACGTTGCCAGGACAGGCAGCCTCGAACCAGCCAGGCGAGAATACCCGCTGCTTCCTGCTGGATGGTTTCTTTGAGATGGGTGTCGGCTGTGCGTTCGTTGGCTGCTTTTGGATCGCTCACAAAGCGGATGCCGAAGGTGACCAGACAGGCACGTGTCCAGAATGCTTTGTCGTTGGCATCTGCATGTGGCTTGAAGTTGGTCATGAGGAGGAGCTTATGTGTGGGCGTGAAGCTGTATTGCTCTCCAAAGAGCTGGCGCGCCGGAACATCTCCGCCGCCGGTAAGCTGTTTGAGTTGATGGATGTTTAGCTTATCGCCCTGTTTGGTCTCGCTACCCCAGACCAGACGCTTCCCTTGCAGATCGCAGAGGTGCGGCGTGGCCGATCCCCCGGTGCGCAGTTTATCGCCTGATACAAAAACATCGTTGCTGACCGCTCCCACAAGCTGGCCGAGGACATCTTTCAGAATGCCCAGCAGGGTATCTTTGCCGTTGCGGCCCTCTTCACCATAAAAGATCGGGAAAATGGCCTCGTTGGTCAGGCCGGTCATGCCATAACCAAACAGCCGTTGGAGAAAAGGGATCACCGCCGCGCTATCTGGATTATCCGCAAAGATCTCCTGGAGGAAGCGCTCAAAGCGTGGACATTCTGCCGAGAGGCCAGTCCATGCCGTTGGGATAATGGTTTGGATGCAGTCATCAGGACGACCATCGCGAAACGTGCCGGTATGCAGATCAATTACGCCATCTGCAGTACCAATCAGCCAGGGATTCGTATCCCATTGACTGGATGTCACGCCCATCAGGGATTGGATGAAGGTTGAAACGCTGTTCATACGCCGGGTGCTGCGCAACTCCTTCGCTCGCGCTTGCATTTGTCTGATTTCTGCCTGAACCTGCTTGTATTCATCTTGCAGGTAGTCGAGCTCCTCACGCTTATCCTTCTCCGCCAGCTTGCTCTGAAGAGGCTTGATTGCCAGCTCTAACGCCGCAAGCCGGGTATTGAGTTCGGAGGCGGCTGTGAGATAGACCGATCCAAGTTTGCCCGCGATCAGGATACGGATATGTCCAGTGATATCGCGCTGCCAGTAGTGTCCACTCCACAGATACCATTTTTTAGCGGTATGATCATAGCAGACCTGTCCGGCGAACACCTGTGTGAAGAGGAGAGCATCCCCATATTCATTTTCAGCGTAGCACTCCATCACCATCGCCGGATCAACTGGTGCTGGCTCAGGATAGCGCTGCTGTGTTGCTTGAGCACGTGCCTCCTGATTAGCCCCATAGGTCGCAAACAACACGGCTGCGTGACCATATTCATGAAAGAAATGTGTGCGTTCCTGCTGATAGGCATCGAAGCCATCGAATTGTAATGCCTCTATCAGCGCCTGGATATTCTGGGAATATTTCCCGGCATTCTCCGGGAAGGGAGCGGCCTCTTGATGTTCATCCATATAGACAATCGCATCAAGGGCGGCCTGTAAATCTGGCTCGCCAAGCGGCCTGAGTGATAATTGTGTCATACAAACTCATCCTGTCTAAGCAGGGAATAGTATGCGCAGAATGCCTGTTTACTAAATGTTCAAACAATCGTGTAATACCGTGTAATCTATCCCAATAGCAGGGCTTTCCAATTCTCCTAGAGGAGGTGAAAAAAAAGAGATTTCCTTGTAGAATACAAAAAACTTCAAAACTACAAAGGAAATCTCATATGGATTATACTACCTTGACGCTCAAGAGAGCATCCGTGACGAATGAAGAAAGCCTTTCGTTGCTCTCACTGTACGAAGCACTTCAGGCCCTCCCAGACCCACGACG
>NZ_BIXY01000027.1 GCF_008326305.1 Dictyobacter arantiisoli
AGGAAAGGTGCACAGCACCTTTCCTGCACTACACAATAAAAAGGGCGCAGGCGCGCATGCGCCTGCCAGCCAGGGAGCAGCAAGATCCCGCTGGTATTGGGAGGCAGACACTCTCTCAGTGATGGAACAGGCGCACGCCGGTAAAGGCCATTGCCATCCCGTAGTCGTTACAGGCTTCGATTACAACATCGTCGCGTACGGAACCTCCGGGTTGGGCGACATATTTCACGCCATAGAGGGCGGCACAATCGATATTGTCGCGGAAAGGGAAGAAGGCATCCGAGCCCAGAGCAACTCCTTGCAGCGTTTTGAGCCACTCATACTTCTCCTCTTTCGTCAGGCGTGCTGGCACCTCTTCAAAGTTCTGGGCCCAGGCTTCCAGCTCGACGGGCGTGGCATCCTCAATTAGATAGAGATCGACAGCATTGACGCGATCCTGGCGCTTGACGCTTTCTTTCCAGCGGAATTCAGCGATACGGGGATGGAGACGTAGATACCAGGTAGCGGCCTTCGAGGCGGCCAGACGGACACATTGGATGCGCGATTGTTGTCCCGCACCAATACCGATGCATTGTCCATCGACGGCAAAGCAGACCGAATTGGACTGTGTATATTTCAGGGTGATCAAGGAGATCAACAGGTCGCGCCGAGCTTCGGGGGTCAGATCTTTATTCGCGGTAGGGATCTCTTTGAACCAATCGGTGCTGGCGAGGGCAGTATTGCGTTTTTGCTCGAAGGTCACGCCAAAGACTTCGCGCTGCTCAAACTCTCCAGGCTCATAGGTCGGATCAATTTGCAGGACGATATAGCGGCCCTTTTGCTTGTTGCGCAGGATCTCCAATGCCTCTGGCTCATAGCCGGGAGCAATCACGCCATCTGATACTTCGCGGCTCAAGATCTTCGCGGTGGGAACATCCACGATATCACTGAGCGCGGCCCAGTCTCCAAAGGATGAGAGACGATCAGCGCCACGGGCGCGTGCATAGGCCGTCGCGAGTGGGGAGCGTTCCAGTTTCTCGACGCCATATGATTTCTTTAACTCATCGCTCAAAGGCAGACCAACCGCTGCTCCGGCCGGACTGACGTGCTTGAAGGATGCCGCTGCTGGCAGGTTCAATACTGTTTTTAGCTCTTTCACCAACTGCCATGAGTTGAGTGCATCGAGCAGATTGATATAGCCGGGAGCGCCATTGAGAACGGTAAAGGGTAAACTGCCTTCTTTAGCGAAGACGCGGGCCGGTTTCTGATGTGGATTACAGCCGTAACGTAAGGCCAGTTCGTTGTTTGTCATGATATTTCTTCTGTTCCTGAATGATGATCTGGTTGAGACTACAATGCCATCATCATCGGCTCCTATCCCATGCATATTGGATGCGGAGCCGATGGTTGGTGCTAAGCAGCCTGAATGACTTATGCCTCGGGCTGTAGCAGGTCGAGGTTCAATTCTGGATAGAGCGGATATTTTTCCAGCAGGGCCTGAACGCGTTGCTGAGCACTGACCAGGATCTCATTATCCAGGATATATTTGGTGAGGCTTTGTTTGCCACTGGCTGTTTTAGCCGGTGTGGTATTGGAGAGCACGAGTTTGATGATACTGGCAATCTCGCGCATCTCTGCCGCACCCATACCCAATGTTGTCATCGCAGGGGTACCGATGCGCAGGCCACTGGTATACCAGGGACCATTGGCGTCAAATGGCAGGGAATTACGGTTCAAGGTGAACTTGCATTCGCGCAGCACCGACTCCGCCTGGCGACCTGTCAGGCCAAAGGTTTTGGCGACATTGATTAGCAGAAGATGATTATCCGATCCGCCTGTCAGTACATCCAGTCCCTCTTCGACGCAAGCTGCGGCCAAGGCCTGTGAGTTCTCAACGATCTTTTGCGCATAGTCATGGAACTCGGGGCGTAACGCCTCACGGAAAGCAATCGCTTTGGCGGCCATTACGTGTGGCAAGGGACCACCCAGCAACTCGGGACAGCCTTTATTGACCCATTCGGCGAACTCTTCTTTACACAGCACTAGACCGCCGCGGGGTCCGCGCAAGGTCTTGTGTGTAGTCGAGGTAACGACATGAGCATGGGGAACGGGATCATACTCGCCAGTGAAGACCTTACCAGCGACCAATCCCGCGAAGTGGGCCATATCCACCATTAACACGGCTCCGACCTCATCGGCCATTTCGCGCATCTTCGCGAAGTTCAGTTTGCGGGGATAGGCACTATAGCCGGCCAGCAGAATCAGAGGACGCACCTCATGTAATTGCTTGCGCAACTGATCCAGATCAATCAAGCCGCTCTCGCGATCCACGCTATAGGTATAGACATCAAACAGATGGCTGGAAATATTGTGGCGATAGCCGTGGGTCAAATGGCCGCCGGAGTAATAATCCAGGGAGAGCAGGCGCTGATTATGGACGACCTCGCGTACCTTATTCCAATCCTCACGACTTAATTTAGAGGGATCTTCATAGCCCAGCTCGCTAAGAATTGGCTTCTGAGCTTTCGCTGAGAGGATAGCGAGATAAGCGACCAGATTGGCGTCCGCGCCTGAATGGGGCTGGACATAGGCATAATCCGCACCAAACAGTTCCTGAGCTAATTGCGCCGCTTCGCTTTCGATAGCATCGACGTTATCACAGCCTGCATAGAAGCGATGATTGGGATAGCCCTCGGCATACTTATCGGTCAGCAGGTTGCCCATCGCCAGTTGTGTTGTTAATGAGCTATAGTTCTCGCTGGCAATCATCTTCAAATTGCTGCGCTGATCGCGTAACTCCTGCACGATATTGGCCGCAATCGAGGGGGAAACCGTCTGAATCTGATCGAGCGAGGCATAAAAAGCCGCCGCCGCAGATTGGGGGGCCTGTCCATTGAGATTGTTTAAGTAGCGAACCAGGAAGGATTGATCGGTGGCTGTTGTTGTCATCGTCGCTAACTCCTTATACTGTCGATATTTCACAACGAAATGAAACATCCAGCCCAGGCGAACGACTGTTATAGGGTTAGATCCTCCCGGCTTCCTCGTGGTACTCCACTTTATCGCCAGTCGCCAGGAGAACATAGTCTCTTCTTTTTTACGGGAATCACTGTTATGACTCACCGCTATAAGTATAACAGCCCTGCCAACAGAGTCAAGTAGCAGCCACCCTTCATGGGTGGAGTCAAACCGATCCTCTCGCCCCAACGCTCTGGAATGTTCCCTGATAGGGATGTTGGGGTGGGAATGGCCTACGGGCGTGGGAATCGTACGAGGAACGGGAATGCGCACCTCCGTTGCGACCTCGGCACGCACCTCCGTTTTTCGTCATGCTCACCAATTCAGGTCTGTTCATCTATTATCTGCGTTCGGGTTTTTCGCGTTGTTACACCATCCATTCTCGTCCTTGAAGCGGTATTGCCTGTGAAGGGTAGATGGCAATGATGCTTATAAAACGGGCATAAGGCTAAAATTCACCGAATGGCATTACAAAGTCAAAATTGCCTGGACCGGCTGTACGTTCTAGCTGATTGATGATCACTGTGGCATTATCGTGAGGCCCGGCTATAAACAGAGGTTTCCCTTTTTGACCAAATTCTATCTGATAGGGCTCTGGCAGTTCGCCCCTGGGGGTGAGCAGAAACTGTGAGAGATTAAAATCATTGTCAGGAGAGAAGCCAAACTGGTCCGCATATGCAATGGCCCCATAGATCATCTGTTGCGCTAACTCAAGCGAGCATTTCTCCAGTGGGGTGCGTTCATCTACTGGCTCAACAACCTCATCTTCGTAGCGCTGTTTTGAATAGTTAATTCGAATGAAGGTATTCTTGAGTCCCAGGCAGTACTTATCAACCAGATACACTCCGCAACTAATCATCCCATCGGGTTGCTGGCGAGCAACGATAAGTTGTACCAGACCTGATCCCGCTTTCCAATCAGCACTAATCCAGCACTCATAGACAGGATAGTTACGCGCCTCACGAATAATCGTGCTTTTTGAGAACGACAGGTTTGCTTTCATCGACACCTTGTGTTGATTGGCTGCTTTCTTGCGCTTCTTCATGACCGCTTTTTGTTGCTTTTTCGGGTCCTGTGGCATTTATCCAACTCCTGTTTCTACTTGCTAACATCTCTTTTGAACCCATTATAGCAGCAACGCAGTACCATGAAAACAAAGTCGGATTATTGCTCTTCCAACTGTTGAGAATCCTGTGTCTGGAGTTGCGTATCAATCTCATCGATTTTTTGTTGATAGGCACGAATTTTTTGTGCAAACAGATTTTTCATATCTTTATACGAATCTATGATGCGGTCTCTTTCCTGATCATCATTCGCCAGGCTTGTATCGATATCTGCAATCTTCTGGTCAAGAGCAGTTATTTTATAGTGTGTGTTTGGCTGTCCGGTACGTGCCCGAACCGCGTTGTATTCTTCATTTACTTGATTGGTTTCGCGTTCAATGGTTGAGCGAGCTTGTTCTAAATCGGGAAGAAGTGCGCTCACTTGATCAACTTCGGCCTGTCCTTCTTGGATACGTGTAATCATATCGTTAGCCCGTTGTAAGAAATCATATTTTTGTTTTGCCTGTCCATGTTCATTACCCGTGGTATATAAATTATATGATTGTTGGTTTTCATAATTTTGATTAAATATATCCTGTTTGGTTGCCCTATGGCCATCTATCCTCATTAATAAATCCTGTATTTCTTCAGTGGGGAGTAAGTCACCTTCCGCAATTGTTTGTGCTGTCCTTTTTATTTCTTGAGCCAGAGCACTATCTTTGTGATGAGACTCCATTTCCTTTTCATATTCCGTGCGAAGATAGCGTGGCACATTGCTCTGCTCTTTTGCCTCTTTCAAGTTTTGATACAAACCATCATGTTCTTGAGCTTGTTTACTGGCTTCTTCTTGAACCTTTCTTGCATTTTCAGGATTGACTTCCTGGCTCATTAAGCGCAATTGCAGCATTGCTTTTGTGTTATCCATTAAACTGAGATCCTGCCCCGCTTGTCGTAGCGTGTTCTGGGTTTCCAGGCTCATTTTTATTTTATTTTTTTCATCGGCCAGGCTATCATTGATACTCTGTTGTAGTGTATCAATGTCTGGAGTGGCTTGTCCATTAATATAATCTCTGACTATCATCTCAGCGGCTCGATATGCTCTGGCATCGTCACGTAAGTGCTCAACTCTTTGGTGTAGCTTCCTCTCCGCTTTTTGTAGTAGCGCTTGCTCTTTGAGCATAGCATCTTTTTCTCTCAGAGAGGTTGTTTTTTCCCGCTTTTTGTTTGTGTAATCAGATAGGTTTACTTTAGCCCGTAACTCTTGGGCATGTTCTTTTAGTGAAATTTTTTGCCGTATTTCTGTAAAGGTTGTAAGAGCCTGTAATGTTTCTTTTTCTTTAACCAACGTTCCCCGCTCACGTGTGGTCTGACTTTCATCCTGAGTGCTTGTGGCCGGATTATCACTACTATTCACTTGATAGAACTCACTGTTTCCCATATCGGCAGGCGCTTCAAGCATACTTCTATTCTCAATGGATTCCGAAGCAAGTTCTCGTATATGTGATCCTGAATTCATCAAAGAATCCCTTTCTTACTCGTTGACTGGTATGATGGTAACTTTTTTATTGATACGTCTAAGTATAGAAATATCGTATGACAAATACCAGTAGTATGACAAATACCAGTATAAGAAAGGGAAACTTTGCTAAATTCAGGTAAGAAGAGTAGACATCAAGGGCGCTTGAAGCTCTTCAGGTGCTTCCTCTCGTATTTATTGGTTACTCGACGGCATAGGTTGGTTGTTTGGTTTGGTTTTCAGCTGTCAGCGCATCCTGCCGCTCTTCGTGTTTTTGATCGTGTCGTCCCCAGAAATAGAAGACAATGGTGAGCACGATAATCAAGGCCAGGGCCCCAAGTTGTGTAGCCTCATATGTGCCGCGCGGTACGTTTGACATTTTGATCACCTGATCCGTGGGGAAGAACATGAAGAAGGTGGCAATCGCGGCATAGGCGGTTGTCAAAATGGTCACGATCCAGGCTCCTACCATCCCTCCGGGTACGCTATAGGGGCGCGGAACATGCGGATACTTGTAGCGCAAGATGATGTAGGTTGGATAGATGCAGAGATAGGCCAGAATGTTGATTGAGACGGTAAAGCCCAGTGTCAGACTGAATAGCGATTGCATCGAGCCATTCCCAGAGGCCGTTACTAATACTGTCGCAAGCATTGCAACGGTGGCGACGAGGCCACAGAGCAGTGTGGACGTAACGGGAGTACCATTCTTCGCGCTGAAGCGACCGAGGGCGCGGGGCACTACATGATCCAGGGCTGCAATTGCATACGTACGGTTCCCGCCGCCCATCCAGGTTGAGCCACTGGCAATCAGCGTCAAAATAATGGCTGGTACCAGCAGTATTTTTAAAACGAATAGTACTGGCGTGGGGAGCACCACGGCGACATTACTGATCGCTTGTAGAAGCCCGCTGGTACTACTGATCTGGGTCTTATTTAAGGCGAGCAAGATCACACAGATGGGGATCAAATAGGCGACGACTGCGACGCTACCGGCGCGTATCAATGAGCGAGGTATGTCGCGCTGAGGATTTTTCATCTCTTCACCTGCTCCACTCTGGACCTCAAAGCCGGTCCATTTGAAAATGAGAATGGGCAGGATGCCGCTGACGATCAGGCTCCAGTTGTTAGTGGGAAGGAAATCTTTCGCTTGCAGATGTTCACCAGAGGCAAGGCCGCCAATAAAGAATGCCAGAGCCAGTATCACAAAAATTCCTAGCAGAATCAGTTTGGTGAGTGCACCTATCGTTGCGAACCATTTACTTATGCGCATGGGTAACAGGACACAACCAATCGTGCCCCAGATAAAGGCCAGCGCGATCACGATCGTAATCAGTGTATCGCTGATTTTATTGCCGCCAAAGAGCATCGTGGTTTGTCCAAACCAGAACAATTTGATGGCTGAGATCACTGTCACAAACATCGTGCCACCGATCCAGAGCGGATTTGAGATCCAATAGAACATCGAAGTCAGAGCGGCATAGGGGCGTCCGCACGCCTTACGCGCCCATTCATAGACGCCTCCCTCCTGTGGAAAGGCACTGCCTAACTCAGCGGATAAAAGACCATAGGGAATTAAGAAGGTAAACGCGGATATAACGATCCAGAACAGTGTTTGTCCGCCATACGAAGAGACTGCGCCAATAGTATCGATACCCAGGACCGCAGCAATCGTAAAGAAAACCATATCAATGAAATGGAAATCGCGTTTGATTTTCTTTTTCTCCGCTGCCATTCCGGATGATCTTGGAGAAGTTATATTTTCGTTGTTCATGCTCAAAAAACCTTTGTGGATCACGCAATGACATCCCTGCTGAATAACAGGCTAGAAGGTAAGTCCAGTCAGGAAAGCATGGTTTCTCTGACGGCATTTAACTGCATGTCATTGGCAGGTAGTGATGAAGTTGAGATTGTACATTCTAAAAAATGAGATCGATGGTGAAAGAAGGTTACCCCCACTCACGTATGCACTGCGTCGTGCCACAGCCCCTGGAATATCTCGTAGCGAGATCACTGAGGAGATTTGCTGGTTCAAAGTATATCACTGTGTTCTATTGCATGTCAAAGAAGGTGGCTATCATCCCTGTCTGTCGCTCTCTTCACGCATGATGTTTCGCACCTACAGTGCTCACAGTGCTCAAAAATTTCATCAGGTTTTGCACAAAAAGTCCGCGGACTTTTTGTGCAAAACCTGATGAAAAAGGGACAAGCGCCTGAGCGCCTGTTTATAAACGAACTAAGCGCTTAGTTTTGGGCGGCTGGTAGTTCTGCTACCTGTGCGAGGGTTTTATCCAGCAGATCGGTGGCCTCGTCGATATCGGCGGTGGTCAGGATCAATGGAGGAACCATGCGCAGTGTCTGGGGATCGGGGCTGTTGAGCAGGAGCCCGTGTTCCAGGGCTGTCTGTACAATGACTGGACCCACGCCATGTTTGACATTAACTGCACGCATCAGGCCGATACCCCGTGGGCTGTCGATGAAGGCATATTTCGCGCATAACTGTTCTAATTTTGTCTTCCAATACTCGCCCATGCGAGTAGCGTTGTCGAGTAGATTGTTTTCCTTGATGGTGGTAATGGTAGCGATACCAGCGGCGCAGGCAATGGGATTGCCACCAAAGGTGGTACCATGATCCCCTGGCTCAAAGATATCGGTGCGGGGATCTGTGAGCATGGCGCCAATAGGAATACCGCCGGCCAGACCTTTCGCCATTGTAACGATATCGGGGCGTACATAATGTTCCCAGCTAAAGAACTTGCCGGTTCGACCTGAACCTGCCTGGACTTCATCACAGATCAGGACCAGATTCTGCTCGTCACACCACTGGCGTAGACCCTGCATATACTCCAGCGAGGCTGGCCAGATGCCACCTTCACCCTGTACAGCCTCAACCAGGATCGCGGCTGTCTTATCACTTGTGGCATCTTTGACCGCTTGTAGATCATTAAAAGGCACCTGCTTAAAGCCATCAGGAAGGGGTTGCCAGGTTGCCTGGTAGGAAGCCTGTCCGGTAGCCGCCGTGGTAGCCATTGTGCGACCATGGAAGCTATTGTTCATGCTGATGATCTCATAGGCCCCGTTGCGATGCAGTCGGCCATATTTGCGGGCCAGCTTAAACGCACCCTCATTGGCTTCTGCACCACTATTGGAGAAGAAGGAGCGCATACCGTTGCTTTGTACGCCCAGCAGTTCGGCAAGCTCAATCTGGCGTGTATTGTAGTAGAGATTCGACACATGTACCAGTTGGGTTACCTGCTGCTGGACCGCTTCGACGATGGCGGGATGACAGTGTCCCAGAACGTTGACGGCGATACCCGCGACAAAATCGAGGTACACTTTGCCTTCGCTATCCCATACTCGTGTGCCCTCGCCACGTACCAGAGTGATGGGTTGGCGTTTAAATGTGCCTTGATAATATTGCTGTTCAAGGCTCACCCAGTCGCGTTGTTGTTGCTTTGTCGTTGTCATAAACCGCGCTCCTCTTCAAATGTTGTCCGCACCAATGAAAAAAAGCTCCAATCGATGCCCCACGATTTCCCAGATAGATCTTAAATAACCAGGGAATGCAGCATCTGGAACTCTTCATCACTTCCATTGTACTATCTACTTCCTGCTGGGACAAGTACCATTTTCTTTTGATTGTAACCTACCATTTCCGGGTCAGTCCGCTACTTCGTCGGATGCCATTATGAGGCATCCAAGGAATATGGTGGTTGAAGTTGAGGCGGTAAAGGATAGGATGGCTGTGGCAGGGCCAGTTCATGTTCTTCTAGTGGTCCGCCCGCACGTACCTCAGTCATACCTGCTGTAAGGGAGGGCGCTTCGCAGGCATGTTCTTCGTTCATTGGCTGATTGAAGAGCGATTCAAAGACTGGACCCTCAAGCGTCTCCTCTTTGATCAGGCGTTCGCTGATCATGATCAGGCGATTCTTGTTATTCATCAGAATATTGTATGCTTTATCAAAGCCCTCCTGAATGATGCGGCGCACCTCTTCATCGATTTCACGGGCGGTCTGCTCGCTATAGTTACGCTGCTCGCCAAAGTCGCGTCCCAGGAAGACAAGCTCTTCCTTATGTCCCAGTGCCATTGGGCCAATACGTTGGCTCATGCCGTATTCAGTGACCATAGAGCGCGCAATCTTGGTGACGCGTTCAATATCATTTGACGCTCCAGTGGTCACTTCGCCAAAGGTGATCAGTTCTGCAACATGTCCACCCAGCGCGTAGGCGAGCATATCCTCAAATTGAGGCTTACTCCACAGATAGCGATCTTCCGTTGGCAGCAGCATCGTGAAGCCACCAGCCTGTCCACGTGCGACAATTGAGACCTTGTGAACGGGATCAGTATTACGCAATAAGCGGGCGACCAGGGCATGTCCCACCTCATGATAGGCGGTAATGGATTTTTCGCGCTCGCTAATGATCCGGCTTTTGCGTGCAGGTCCGGCCACGACACGATCAATGGCCTCTTCCATCTCACTCATCCCAATATTCTTTTTGTTGCGTCTGGCGGCCAGAATTGCAGCTTCATTTAAGAGATTGGCAACATCGGCACCTGAGAAGCCGGGTGTTTGTTTGGCGAGTACCTCCAACGAGATATCAGATGCTAAAGGCTTGCCCTTGGCATGAACCTCGAGAATTGCGATGCGCCCACGAATATCGGGACGATCCAATACGACCTGCCGATCAAAGCGGCCTGGACGCAACAGGGCGGGATCAAGCACGTCAGGGCGATTGGTGGCGGCGATCACAATCACATTGGTATTGGTATCAAAGCCATCCATCTCGACCAGTATTTGATTTAAGGTTTGCTCACGCTCATCGTGGGAACCGCCCAGGCCAGCGCCGCGTTGGCGCCCAACGGCATCAATCTCATCGACAAAGACGATACAGGGGCTATTGCGTTTGGCTTGCTCAAAGAGATCGCGTACGCGGCTGGCCCCGACACCAACAAACATCTCTACAAACTCGGAGCCACTGATGCTAAAGAAGGGGACACCGGCTTCGCCCGCCACTGCGCGCGAAATCAGCGTCTTACCCGTTCCTGGAGGGCCAACTAATAACAAACCTTTAGGGATACGAGCTCCCAGGGCGGCGAATTTGTCTGGATACTTGAGAAACTCTACAATTTCCTGCAGTTCTTGTTTGGCTTCCTCCACGCCTGCGACATCGGCAAAGGTGACAGACGGCTTATTGCCCATAAAGATACGTGCCCGGCTTTTCCCAAACGATAATGCCTGATTATTGCTGCCCTGTGTTTGCCGCAACATGAAGAAGAGCAAGAGGGCCAGTAAGATAAAGGGAATCCAGCCAGCCAGCGTGCCCAACCAGCCCCAGATGGGACTTGTGGGTTCAAATTGAAGTTTCACAACCTGTGGATTGGTATAATCGATGCTATTATCTTTTAGCACCTGGGTAACATTAAATGTGCTGTCAACAGTTGCTGATTCTTGAGTTGCGCTGGTCGTTTGCCCGCGCGCCAGCGTCAATGTTCCACCAGCTACGGTTAGCGCGTCAAGCTGACCCTTCGCAATATCTGTCTTGAGATTGCTCATAAGGGTTGAGACCGAAACAGATTTCACATATGTCTGTGGTCGAACAATAATGAGAATGATCAGAACGGCAATTAGCAAGATCAGGAGCCAGAAAAAGCTCGTTCTGAGCCGTTTTCCATTATAAGACATGGAGGCTCCTCTCTAAACATGCGGCGATACAAGTGGCACGCGTGTTTTTATCACAACCAGTAAGGTTGGTAAAAAATTCATAGCTGGTAAAAAACGAAACAGGTACCCTCAGGTCACCTGGCAGTAATTTTATGACTCTTGTGGGCTTCATTATAGCACACCCGGTTGTTGATCTATTATGGAACAATCTGGGAAAATTAGCATACAATTCATGTCTAAGCCTCTCCTGTGTATTATAGTGAAATTGAATCGTGCTATGCCATAAATATCGCTGACATAGGCATCAACTTGTGTTATCACACAATTTAAGATGCATAGGATACGTCTGCACACGCATTTTTCGCACAGAACTGGCGCAGGAAAACGCGTGAATTTTTTTGCGCGCTACCAAAATAAGGACTTTTTTCTTATCCGTATCTGTCAACTTTGCTGTATTTCTATCGTCGCTTCTTTGTTATTCTATTATCTCTACGTGGCAGTTGTATAGTTTGTAACAGTTGGGCGGGCCAGAACGAGTCCCCACACATTTTTTGCCCCTGCCGCGATGAGCGGTGCCGCACAGGCTTCGAGCGTTGCCCCTGTTGTACAGACATCATCGATGATAAGTATTCTACGATTTCGGATTATTGTGTTTGTAGAGCCGTGCTGGCACTGAAATGCACCCTGTAAATTAATACGACGCTCATATGCCGACAACTGTACCTGCGTTGAGGTTGTACGCACTCGTGTCAGCAGGGTTGGCACAAGAGGGATATTTAGCTGGCGCGCACAGATGGTTGCCAATACCTGTGCCTGATTATAGCCGCGCCGCTGGAGGCGTTCGTGGTGTAGTGGTACGGGAATAATCAGATCCGACTGCATGCCATAGCGTTGATATGCCTGTGCCAGCAAACATCCCAGCGGTTCCCCTAACTGGCGTTTGCCCTCATATTTCAGAGCATGAATGGTTGAGCGTAAGGGTTCTCGATAACTACTCGCGACGCGCAATCCACTCAAGCGCAGTGGTAGATACTGGCAGGGCAGACAGCGTTCCCCACGTCCCAGTGGATTCCCACAATGTCGACAGATGGGTGGAGGAATAGATGGGATCGTCGCGATACAGCGCGGGCAAAGCAAGGCACCACTCGTGCCGCAGTGCAGACAATGAATGGGAAACAATAAATTTAAGGCATATTCGATTGTCTCTTTGAACATCCGCATATTCCGCATATAAAGCAAGTATCCTTTCCTGATAACCACTGTGCTTTCCAGGTACCTACTATTTCTATACTGAGTAAATGTCTCAATCTGGAAATATTCAAACTTTTTTGTTATTGATACTGAATATCATTGACAGAAATGATTTTCTCCTGTATCCTTGTCCTTAAAGATACGGTGTCTCAATTGGGATGTGTGGTGCGCACCGCTCGTGTCTCTAGATTTTATAGCTGCTTATTTTTGAGGGAGAATAGTATGCCTCTATCCCATGTTCTGAGAAGAGTTCTAACCCTGATCAGTACTTTTCTGCTTGTGGTCATACTGGCTGCTTGTGGTACCATTGCTCAAAGCACCACTTCTAGCAATACCAGTAACAACATTATCCATGTTGTTGCTGCTGAAAACTTTTGGGGAAGTATCGTCGCGCAGATTGGCGGCAATTATATTCAAGTTACCAGTATTATTTCTGACCCCAATGCTGATCCTCATAGCTATGAGCCGACCACAGCTGATGCTCGTACAGTCGCTGATGCCCAATATGTCATTCTAAACGGGGCAGGTTACGATCCCTGGGCCGACAAACTCTTGCAATCAAATCCTGTCAGTGGACGCAAAGCGTTAAATATTGGCACATTTAATGGTAAGTATGCAGGTGATAATCCCCATATGTGGTACAACCCGGCATATGTTATGGCTACTATTGCAAAGATCCGTGACGATTTGAAGACGCTTGATCCAGCCCATGCCGTAGCATTTGACCAATTCGCGCAATCTTTCCAACAACGGGGTCTCAAACAGTATCATGATTTGATTGCGGCGATCAAAGCAAGATATAGTGGTACGCCGGTTGGGGCTACAGAAAGCATTTTTTCTTATCTGGCGCCAGCACTGGGCTTACAACTCATCACACCCTACTCCTATCTCAAGGCTGTCTCTGAAGGAGAAGATATCTCGGCGGCTGATGAAGCGCTCGTTGAGCAGCAGATCACCCAGAAACAGATCAAGATCTTGATCTATAACTCTCAGAATACTCCCAATAATATCCAGACTCTGATCAAAAAAGCTCAGGCGAACCATATCCCGGTGGCGACCATTACCGAGACATTGACGCCCGCGCATGCTACATTCCAAGACTGGCAAAGCAAGCAGTTGCAAGGTATCCAGACTGCTTTACAGCAAGCTATTGGCAAGTAATACCATAGCAGATGGCCGACGAAAGCCGGCCATCTGGAAAGGAATCCATTGGGTCATGACTGATTTAAGCTCAACTTCTGTTGCTGTTTCTCTGCCTTCTAGCTTACATTCCTTGATTGAAGTTGAGAATGCTGCTGTTGTGCTGGGTGGACGGACGATCTGGCAAAATGTGCAGTTGACTGTTCAGCAAGGAGAGTTTCTTGCTATTCTGGGTCCTAACGGTGCGGGTAAATCCACTTTATTGAAAGCGTTGCTTGGCTTGCTGCCCCTTGCTGCGGGTACGATTACTGTGCTGGGACATCCTGCTCGGCGTGGTAATGCCGCAATTGGATATGTACCACAGCGGCGACATTTTGAGGCCGATGTGCATGTGCGTGGGCGTAGCATTGTACGTCTGGGATTGGATGGTGGTCAGTGGGGATTTCCATTGCCGTTTATACAACGTCGTCAGGCGCGTATGGCGGCTGCACGAGTGCAGGAAGCGATAGATCTGGTAGGAGCTACGGCTTATGCTGATCGATCGATTGGCGAACTATCAGGTGGTGAGCAACAGCGCTTGTTAATCGCGCAGGCATTAATCACCAGCCCTCAGATCCTGGTGTTGGATGAACCGCTGGATAGTCTGGATCTGCGCAATCAACAGGGGGTTGCTGGAGTCATCCGACAGGTGAGCCGGGAAACAGGTGCTGCGGTACTGATTGTGGCCCATGATATTAATCCACTCCTCGCTGCGGTAGATCGTGTGGTATATGTCGCACATGGACAGGTTGAGGTCGGAACTCCACAAGCTGTGATCACGACAGAAACGCTCTCACGCCTCTACAATACTCCTATCGAGGTACTACGTGCACGCGATGGATGTATTGTGGTTGTGGGTCAACCCGAAGAGGAGATTAGCTATCATGCTCATCGTGCGCGCTGAAATGCTCCCATTTTCCTGGAATCTAATTATGGACATCCAGATGCTCTTACACTATCACTTTATGCAAAATGCCTATGTTGCGGGTACTCTTGTCGCTTTGATGGCTGGCATGATGGGATATTTTATGGTATTGCGTGGTCAGAGCTTTGCTGGTCACAGTCTTGCTAATGTCGGCTTTGTAGGCGCGACAGGTGCGGTTCTGTTTGGCATTTCTCCTATTATAGGTCTGTTTATCGCTGGTATCTGTGCTGCTCTCGGCATTCATATACTCAATCTGACCACGCGTCAAAGCCGACAGAGCGATATTGCGTCTGGAGTCATTCTCTCAGCCTCACTGGCTTCAGGCTTCCTCTTTATTCATCTGGCGACGGCAGAATATGCCGCCAATATCCTAAATGTGTTATTTGGCAATGTGCTGGGTATCAGTGATATCGACGTAAGCATTATTCTCTGGTCAACACTCTTGCTGATAAGTGTGCTGGCTGTGATTGCCAGGCCATTGTTTTTTGCCTCGCTTGATCCAGCCGTGGCCGCGGCGCGGAGGGTACCTGTACGTCTATTGTCCTTTGGCTATCTTGTATTGCTAGCGCTGGAGGTGGCCGTAGCTGTACAAGTGGTGGGGGTGTTATTGATCTTTGCATTGCTGGTAACCCCTGCCGCTATTGCTCAACACCTGACATCTCGTCCTATGGTAGCGCTGGTGTTGGCGATCGTTCTGGCTCTCCTCTTTATGTCGTTGGGACTGACCATTGGCTACATTACGCCATATCCCGTAGGCTTTTTCATCACAACCTGTGCGTTTGGTACATATGTCTGCGTACGTGTGGGACGTTTTATCAGCAAGCGGCTAGCGAGAACGCGTTTCACTGTCTCTACTGAGACAAAAATAGGGAGAATTTCATGACTTTTGTTGTAGCAGATGCCCTTCCTCCTTTTACTCTCAATTTCGGGTTAGATATTCAGGTGATGCTGCGTTATGATTTTATGCGGCAGGCTTTTATTGCTGGTGCTATCTTGAGTGTGCTGGCAGGTTTGGTGGGATATTTTATGGTGCTGAGGCATCAGGTTTTTGCCGGTGAGTCGTTATCTGATGTGGCGTTTACAGGAGCACTTGGTGGAGCAGTCATTGGTATTAATCCTTTTGTGAGCCTGCTGATTACGACCGTTGCAGTGGGATTAGGCATGAGCGTATTTGGTGAGCGTTTACGGGAACGGGATGTGGCTATTGGTACTGTATTGGCCTGGATTATGGGATTGGGCGCGTTCTTCCTTAATCTGTTCACTACTCAAGTCAGCGGTACAGGGACGGGGTTTTCCGGGATCACCATCTTATTTGGCAATATCCTTGATATATCAGTAGAGCAGTTACGCCTGATCAGCATCGTCAGTGGATTAACCATTCTGGCCCTTTGCTTGATTGCGCGACCGCTGCTCTTTGCCTCACTTGATCCTGATGTAGCAGCGGCACGCGGCATCCCTGTGCGTTTCCTTGGTGCGGGCTTTATGATATTGTTGGCGATAACAGTGGCTGAAGCCACCATGGCAGTCGGTGCATTTCTAGCGTTTGCCCTGTTGCTCTTGCCCGCCGCTCTTGCCCATCAGACGACCAGCCGTCCCTTTGTTGCCTTGAGTCTCGCACTCATCTTTGCGGTTGTCTTAACATGGCTGGGCCTGACAATTGGTTTCTACACGGGCTATCCCAGCAGTGTATGTATCACCCTGCTGGCATTCATAAGTTATCTGTGTACTGTAGGTACCATACATGTCAGAGCATGGCTACAGCGTAGTAATTATTTGCGACAACCTGCTTGATTGTTCATAGGACAAAATTCTGGCATCCGGGAGGCTAGCAACAGGCTGGATGCCAGTTATGATGGTTCTTGTTGCTCGTCGGCGGCTTTGCGCATGGTGGGGAAGAGGATCACATCGCGGATCGATTCTTGATCCGCCATAAGCATTGCCAGGCGATCAATACCCAGTCCAACGCCGCTGGTAGGTGGCATACCCACTTCGAGAGCCTCCAGAAAATCCTCATCTAGCACCTGTGCCTCATCATCGCCCTGGGCGCGCTGGCGAGCCTGATCCTCAAATCTGGCGCGTTGATCCAGGGGATCATTGAGCTCAGTATAGGCATTGCCACATTCTAACCCTCCGATAAAAGGTTGGAAGCGTTCGACCAGACCCGGGAGCGAGCGGTGCTGTTTGGTCAACGGCGAGACATCCTCGGGATAGTCCAATAAGAAGAGGGCCTGTTTTGTTGCTGGATGGTTGCTGCGGAAGATCTCGCTCTTGAGATCATCAATCAGGCGACCACGTCCCAGGTGAGGATCGACATCATAGTGTTTTTCGCGCATGGCCGCAGCCAGACTTTCCCGCTCAGGATATTTGCGCACATCAATGCCTGTAAACTCGGTGATGGCATCCAGTAGCGAGTAGCGTTTCCAGGGTGGCGTCAGATCGATTGTCACGCCTTGATAGGTGATGGTTGGTGTGCCAGTGATGGCAGTAGCGATGTTTGCCAGCATTTCTTCCACTAACTTCATCGTATCGTTATAGTCGGCATAGGCCATATAGAACTCGATCATAGTGAACTCGGGATTATGGCTGCGATCAATGCCCTCATTGCGGAAGTTGCGTCCGATCTCATAGACACGTTCAAAGCCACCAACAAGCAGGCGCTTATGATAGAGTTCAATCGCGATACGTAAGAAAAGATCCCGTTCAAGCGTATTGTGATGAGTGATGAACGGACGCGCATTTGCGCCACCATAAATTGGTTGTAGGATTGGTGTTTCCACCTCGATAAAATCATGCTGATCGAGATAATGGCGCATGGCGGTAATCATGCGACTGCGAATGACAAAAATTCTTCTGATCTCATCCCCATTGGCGACCAGATCGAGATAGCGTTTGCGCTGCCGTGTATCCCGATCTTCCAGACCATGATACTTATCAGGTAGAGGACGTAAGCCTTTGGCGAGAATACGCAGCGCACGGACATGCAGAGTGCGCTCATTAGTGCGTGTTACAAATAAGAAGCCACTCACCTGAATAAAATCGCCCAGATCCAGCAGTTTGATCAGTTGATACGTTTCCACACCGACATCGTTCACGCGGATATACACCTGCATTCTGCCAGTGCCATCCTCTATTTGAGCAAAGGTCGCTTTACCCATTTCGCGCAACAGACGGATGCGTCCGACAAGTGTATAGGAGCCTTCTGGACCGCTGAGGGCATCAAACTGAGCCAATATTTCGGCAATGGTATGTGTACGTTCAACCGTATTGGGATAAGGATTGATGCCTAAATCGCGTAACGCTTGCACTCGTTGTATGCGTATAGCACGTTCTTCTGTCATACGACTGTTTAGTCCTCCAATTTATACCAGGGCGAATGCATCAGATTTTTATGCTGGTACATATAGAACACATTGTAGCATTGTTTTATGCGTATGGATAGTGAGAACAGAATGGACGAGCGATTGTGCGCTTTTGTCCTCCTATTCCTCTTTCGCGAGAAAAGTGGCAAGAAAAAGCGACCTGTGGGCTGTATTATTTATTTGCCCATAGATCGCTTATATCTGGTAAAGTGAATACCTGTGCGAGTTTCTCTATCTGTGCGCAGATGATTACTCGATGGTGAGGATAGTATATTCTCGGACGCCACCAGGAGTCGAAACGATCACGAGGTCACCGGCTTTATGGCCCAGTAAGGCTCTGCCCACCGGGGACTCGTTCGAAATACGTCCGGAGCTGGGATCGGCCTCAAAGGCTCCCACGAGGCGGTAATGATATTGGCGTCCATTGCTGGTTTCCAGATGGACCGTTGAACCCAGTGAAACCTGATCGCTGTGAACTTCATCGATCAATTTGGCACGGGCCAGCATCTCCTCGAGTTCGGAGATACGCTTTTCGAGCAGAGCATGCTGTGACTTGGCTTCTTCGTATGCGGCGTTGTCGATGACATCGCCTGATTCTTTGGCGTCACGAAGATATTGCGCGATCTCAGCGCGTTTGATAGTGCTCAAGTATTCGAGTTGATTGGCTGCACGCTCTATTCCGTCGTTGGTGAGGAAAATTTCTTGTGATTCCATAATAGGCTTCCTCTCGTTTGTCTGCTGGAGGAGATCCTCCGCATACTGAATTTATCTCGCTGCTTTCCCTGTTGCTTTGTCTGAAATTGCTTTCAATTTACATCGCCCCAGGTAATAGTGATACCTGTCCCAGAAAGATCGCGGAGTAATAATTCTCCTTGTTCATTCACATCCTCAGCCACGCCGCTGAGTAGCTTCGCTCCCTGATGCACTGTAACGGTGCGACCAAGGGTCGAAAGATGACGACGCCATTGCTCTCGTATCAAGCGAGAGATAGGTCCATGGCTCTGAGCCGTGGACTCGCGGACTTCTTGCTGTAAGGCCAGATAGCGTGTTTCGATTTGATACAGCAAACTGGCAATGAATGCCTCGCGACTCACTACATGGCCACACGCTTCTTCAAGCGTAATAGCGGTCTCTGTCAGCTCTGGTTTGGCCTGTAGTGTTTGCTTGTCGGTAGCAGATGCTCTGAGCCGACCATTGACATTCACCCCGATTCCAAGGATGGCAACCAGCTGTCCGGTATGATCGTGACTGGTCTCAATCAGGATTCCCGTAACTTTTCGTTCCCCAATCAGAATATCATTGGGCCATTTAATGGTTGCCTCGACACCACAAATATCAGCAATTGTTTGCACGACTGCCAGTGATGCAATCATCACAAGCTGATAGGGTGGAAAGACGGGTCGGAGGACTGTAGATGACAAAACGTTCTTCCCTGCCATGTCGACCCAGTGCCTTCCTTGTCTGCCCTTACCGGCTGTCTGGCTATCGGTAAGTACCACCACCCCTTCCTCTGACCCCGTCCGGGCCAGTTGCATGGCGAATGAATTTGTCGAATCTACTACGGGTTTATAGATGATACGGTTGCCGATGCCTGTTAATTTTGTATCCAGAAGCCGCTGGATTTGTGCAACATCGAGTGTGTTGGATAGTGTAATCTCGTTCAAGCTCTACCACTTCTATCTATCAATGGGACTATCTTTCCGTGCCTCCCAGTTATGGAGGCCCCGCCTTTCACGCTTCACGCTTAAAGAAACAGGCATCGCTCGTGGTGTGAAAAGATTTTTGTATTATATACGACCAGACCGATAGGATACAGTGTAAATATAGGAGATACCGTATAGGGGCCCGGCCCGTCTTGTATTGCGTGCCTTTATGCTACGAATCAATGATTAGATGAGATTGCTCGATTTATAAAAATCCCAGAGCAAGGGCAAATGAGTTTTTTCGCCAATGCTCTGGGGGTGCTGCACAGGCAGGTAACATGCACTACCTTGCCAGTGAGTGTTCTTATCAACCCTTCACCAAGCTCCAAAGCCGGGTGCGAGACAAAGCGTATTTAACGCCCCATCCCTCGTTTCTGGAAGGTGTGGGAAGTTACACCGCTGCCTGTGCAGCGAATACGTTCATGCATTACACACCACCTCCTTTCGTTGTCGATATTGTACCATCAGTATTTAACTGTTGTCAAGCTTTGTCTTAAAACTCATTCCCGGCATTGTAGAGATTGAGGTGCGCAAATGGCTTGTAGAGAGGCCTGGGCCCCTCTACACTCCTGTGAAGATTGTGTGAAGATGACTGTATCTGACCGGGTTTATTTCTGTAGAGAAGCAAGCATATGGTAGGGATAAGTCAGCAATAGGACTTCTTGTTCTCTGGTGGCATGGCGGAACGACTGTATGCTATACTAGTGTAAGTAACGGATAAGAGAGTAGCGTGGCGTGTGAGGATGAGAGGAGGAAGAACTTCGTCTGCTGTTACTTACGCTCAAACTCCATGCCGTCAACGTATTGCTGTTGACCAGTTGCGCGCCCTGCCATGTTGTCAGATGAGCACTGTGAGTTGTCAGGCATACCTGCCCTCTGACCACGCCCATCGTAGGAAGCCTTCTGGTTGGTCTGTCATTTCGTAGACGGGCCAATAGATTCATTTGGGTCTAGGCGGCAGTTTCAATCGTGATGTGTATGGGGATAATCAATGTGCGTACCTTCGTGCACAGATTGTATCTGGCTCTGAGTAGCATTTTTCTTGTGCCAGGCCATTGGACCTATCCGACGGAAAATTCAGATGCCATCACGTTTTTCTTGACTATAGCTGAGCCTTTTCTTCTTTTTTAACAGGTTGCCGGAGATGTGGCAGTGAGGCCGCTTCTGCTACCAATGAGTCAGTCCTCGATTCTTTGATGTGTATGGCTGAACGCTATCCAGCGAATAGGATGTGCCTGGAATCTACACAATTGGTTGATGACACTATCGAAGCGAAAGAAGGAGGAATCTATAAATGCAGCAATACCTTGACTTGCTCGTCGATGCCCTCCTGGATGAGGGATTCACAGTAAGCGAAGCTCAGCGGCTCATCCAACTACAGCAAGAGTATGAGGAGCGTAAGGCGACGGAAGAGACCAATTATCATCGTTTTGTACGCTGGCTGGTAGAACACGGGCGTTTTAGCGAATGGTAGCAGTGTCTCGATTTAGAATGCAAAGCAATCTTGCGACGCTCTTCGTGGATGTTGTACAATAAAAAGAGCGGAGCAGATGGGACGGCGTGGCATTGCTACGCCGTCCTTATATTTCCTAGAACAGCTCGGATAACTGGGCAAGTTGTCCGGACACAAGGGGAGGCCTCTATGAAAGCGGTTGTTATGGCCGGAGGGGAAGGATCGAGGCTACGACCATTGACGATTCGACGGCCAAAGCCAATGGTTCCTATCGTGGGCAAGCCTGTGATGGAGCATATACTTAACTTGTTGAAGCGCCATGGGATCACCGAGGTCGTCATTACGGTTCAGTATCTGGCGAGTAATATCGAAGATTACTTTGGCAATGGATCACAGTTAGGTATGCGTATTACCTACTCGCGTGAAGATGTGCCTCTGGGTACTGCAGGTAGCGTAAAGAATGCCGAAGATCAACTGACCGAACCCTTCCTGGTGATCAGTGGGGACGCCCTCACTGACTATGACTTGACGGAACTGATCAAGTACCACAACGAAAAAAAATCGCTCGCCACACTTCTTCTTGCACACGTCCCCAATCCTTTGGAATATGGAGTCATCATTACCAATGAGGACGGTCATATTACCCAATTCCTGGAGAAGCCAAGCTGGGGCGAAGTGTTCAGCGATACAATCAATACTGGCATCTATGTATTAGACCCTAAAATTTTTAGTTACTTTGAAAAAGATAAGCAGTTTGATTTCAGCCAGGAATTGTTCCCCATGATGTTGAAGCAGGGAGACCCTATTTACGGCTATGTGGTCCCTGAGGGCTACTGGTGCGATGTAGGTAACCTGAGCGAATACATGCGTGCCAATGCAGATATGTTGCAGCGCAATGTCCAGTTGGATATTCCTGCGCGCCATATTGGCAATAACATCTGGTGCGAAGAGGGTGTGGAAATCGATGAGGACGCGCAACTATATGGTCCTGTCTATCTGGGACGGGATTGTAAAGTGCGTGCCGGGGCGATTATCCATGGCCCCAGCATGATTGGTAGCTATTCCATTGTCGATGAGCGCGCCCAGGTCGATCGCAGTATTGTCTGGAATAATTCTTATATCGGGGATCGTGCGGAGCTTAGAGGAGCTATTGTTGGTTCATCCACGAACATCAAAAGTAAAGCAGTGATGTTTGAAGGCTCGGTGATCGGCGATAATTCGATTATTCAGGATGGCGCGATAATTCAGCCAAACGTGAAAATCTGGCCGGATAAAGAAGTTGAGGCCGGTGCGGTCGTCAATACCAGTATCATCTGGGGATCGCAGGGACGCCGTAGCCTGTTTAGCCGTTATGGGGTAACGGGCCTGGTTAATGTGGATTTGACGCCTGAGTTCGCCACGAAACTGGGTGCTGTCTATGGTGGTATTCTGCCCAAGGGCGCGGTGGTCTGCTTGAACCGCGATACCCATCGTACTTCGCGGATGATTAAACGTGGTATTAACGCAGGCTTGCCCTCGGCCGGTGTGAATGTACACGATATCAATCAGGTCCCTTTGCCGGTGGCGCGCTATTACATCCGTACTACTGAGTCGGCTGGTGGTGTACATGTCAGCATGTCCCCTGTAGATCGACGCGTCGTAGAGATTAAAATTTTTGATCAGAATGGGCTCGATATTAATAAGACGACCGAGCGTAAGATTGAGAATCTGTACTTCCGCGAGGATTTCCGCCGTGTCTATCTGGATGAGATTGGCGCGATCGATGTTTTGAGCACAACTGATGTGGTCGGCCATTACCTCGAAGGTTTCAATCGTGTGGTGGACTACGATGTGGTGCGCAAGCGCAAATTTCAACTGGTGGTTGACTATGCCCATGGCAGCACGAATGAAATGATGGCAAGGATCTTTAATGATCTTGGCTGTGAGGTGATCGTGTTGAATTCGGGAGGGGAAGAGACCACAACGGCACGTACTCCTGATGAGCTGAATAAGGATATGCAGCGTCTGGCGACGATTAGTTCGGCCTTGAATACCGATATGGGTATTCGCATTGATCCCAGTGGTGAGCGTATCTCTGTAGTCGATGATCGAGGCCGTATCCTGGATGGCATGAAGATTCTTTCTGTAATGACAAGTCTCTTCCTGCGCCGCCATCGCAATGGTATTGTGGCTGCTCCTGTTACGGCTCCCAGTGCCTTACAGCATATTGCCAAACGTTATGATGGTACGATTCAATATACAAAAGTATTGCCACATGCTTTGATGACGGCAGCTGGTCGCGAGGGCGTGGTTCTGGTTGGTGATGGCAGTGGACAGTTTGCTTTCCCAGAATTACATCCCGCCTTTGATGGCTTACTGGCGATTGCAAAACTACTTGAGCTATTGGCGAGCTTTGATATGCGTCTCTCTGAGGTGGTGGACGATCTGCCTGCTTACTATATGAGTAGCGCACGTGTCACCTGTCCGTGGGAGCATAAGGGTAAGGTAATGCGTATCTTGAGCGAGCAATATCGTGAGCGACGTTCCAAGCCCATCGATGGCATCAAAATCGATCTGGGCAAAGAATGGGTGTTGATTCTACCCGATGCGGATAGTCCATTTTTCCATATTTTTGCTGAGTCGGTTTCTAGTGAGCAGGCGCAGGCATTGGCGGAAAAATACGCACGGGTTGTGAGTGGTTTACAACAATAATCCAGATTGGATCGTGCTAGTACGATAGAAAAGGACAGGTCGGATCAATCCGACCTGTCCTTTTCTATGTTCAAATTGTGCGTTCAAATACAGACAGCTTTGTCTGCAACGAAGCGTCAGGCATGTGTTAAGGATACCCGCGCAGGAATGGTAATTTCCTCTGGTTGTGGAGTTTGGACAATGCGTGGGAGCGTATTCTGACGCGGTAGCAGGCGCAACGTCGCCTGCCGAATCCCTTCTGGGAGGGAGGTCTGGGGTTGCCAATCCAGCGCCTGTCGTGCCCGCGTATTGTCAAGGATAATTGAAGAGAGCGCCAGATGCGAACCGAGCAGATGGAGCGGTTCAAGATGGCTGTCTTGCATGCTGGCTGCCAGATGATAGAGTTGGTTAAGCGAACTCCCCTGACCACTACTGATATGGAAGGTACGATTCTCGCTACGTGGCAACCGTTTCAAAATCTGTAGATTGGCTTCGATGACGTCGTCAATAAAGATATGATCGCGTATTTCGGCGCCATTTCCATGTATGATGGGTTGTTGCATCTGATGTAACATTTGAATGCAATGGCTGAGGGGATGGTGCATCGACTGAAGCTCTGTTTCTCCATAGATATCAGCATAGCGCAGAATCGTATGTTTGATGCCATATTGCTGGGTATAATAGCGAATATACCATTCACCCGCAACTTTACTGATAGCCTGTGCGCTTCTCGGATGAAGAGGCATGTCTTCGATGAGTGGCAATTGTTGGGCATCGACCTGTCCATAAAGATTATTTCCGCCTGAGGCAAAGATAAATCTTTTCACTGAGGCGTTGACACAGCTATCCAAAACATTGATCAGTCCTCTCACGTGGACATCGGCGTCCGCCAGGGTATGGGCTCCCGTTCCTGTTTCGTGTCGTTGAGTTGCATGGTGGCTAACCACATCTGGACGTTCACGGTGCAGGATATCCTGAAGTTTGTGGTCACGTATATCAACGCTATAGAAGCGCGCACGTGGGTCAACGGCTTGCCGCGAACCGCTACTCAGGTTGTCTAAGACAAAGACATCATGTCCTGCATCCAGATATGCTTTTGTTAGATGGCTTCCAACGAAACCCGCTCCACCTATGATAGCTATTTTCATACTGGGCCTCTCCATGTATTTTCTATTGTTTTGTGTTTATGCTGTATGATAAGTGTGCTGCGTTTGAACGCGGGTGAGTGGTTTTTGAGGTAGTAATCGTGTTGAAAGTGCCAATCAAAGAGAAAGGATTTCTCTCACGAGTGTCTCTCCTTTTTAGTGTATGCAGGTTTCCTATTGATAAGTGTACATATATATTTATTTTATTAAACATGTTTAGAATGAGATAGAAGAGCATCCCCATGCTGAGGTAGCCCTACCGGGATGGCAGGGCCTACTGACTTTGTCATACAGGTGGCTTTGTCCTTGCTAGCTATTTCTCTCTATTTTCTGCTCAGGCAACCGGAAGAGCACCTTCCAGCAGGACATCAAGCGTGGTGCGCTTGATGCGATAGGCCTGGCGCTTACCGCGATGTGGCAACGTAATGGCCTCCAATGCCCCGCTTTTGATCCAACGGCGGACTGTCGTATCGTCAACCCGTAAGCGGCGTGCCACCTCATGGACAGTCAGAAGGTCGCCTCCTTTGCCCTGCTCTGGCGACTGTTTTCCTGCCTCGGATGAATCAGCTGCTAATGTAGCGTTCCTCTGTGACATAATTTCCCCTCTGGTAACAATTATTCATGTAGACATGACCTCAGTACATCCTGAAGTCGTATCGTTATGTGAAAAGCTGTGAACTTGACTATACTATACATCTCGACCCAAACATATTAAAATACAGCAAGAGCAAGTGCCACCCGCCAAAACAACAGCTGACATAGGTGGTATAACCCGGAGGTGGTAAGCAAGGCTTCTTAAGCAGGATTGCACAGGAGACGAGCCCTTTGCCGGATTTTGGGGTGCCCAAGAGGAAGAGAGATGTATGAGGTACCGCACATCAGGTCCAACAAATGTGGGAAAGAGTGGAGGCGGCTACCTGGTTTCTTATGGGGCCTGGAATGAGATAGAGAGATGGTGGTTTAAAAAAATAGCATGATAAAAGAGATGAAACGAAAAAAGCTTGTTTTGATTGATGGACATGCCGTGATCCATCGCGCCTTCCATGCCGTACCGGAGAATCTTTCAACCAGTGCTGGCGAACCTGTGAATGCGACCTTTGGTTTTACGTCGATGCTGATGAAGGCACTGCTGGAAGAGAGGCCTGATTATATCGCTGTGACCTTCGATTTGCCGAAGCCGACCTTTCGCCATTTAGAGTATACACCCTATAAGGCGCATCGTCCGACCTTGCCTGATAATATGAAACCGCAATTTGCGCGTATTCGCGAGGTCGTGAGCTCCTTTGGCATTCAGATTTATGAGAAGGAGGGCTTTGAGGCGGATGATGTGTTGGGAACTCTCTCTGTTCAGGCGACGCAACAGGGTGTCAATACGATTATCTATACAGGAGATATGGATACCCTGCAACTGGTCAATGATCAGGTGATGGTGAAGGTGGCGAAGCGCGGGATCTCTGAGGTGGTTGAGTATGATGAATCCGAGGTCCAGGCTCGTTATGGCTTTGAGCCGTGCAAGTTGCCCGACTTCAAAGGTTTGATTGGCGATAAATCGGACAATATTCCGGGCGTACCGGGGATTGGTGAGAAGACTGCTGGTCGCTTGCTGAATGACTATGGGGATCTAGAAGGGGTTCTGGCGCATGTCGAGAGTCTGAAGCCGAAAGAACAGAAATTGCTTTCTACCTATGCGGATCAGGCTCGCCAGAGTAAACATCTCGCGACCATTGTGTTGGATGCTCCCGTTGCATTGGATCTGGAAGCATGCCGTATGAAGCATGTGGATGGAGAAGAGGTGATTACGTTGTTCCGCCAGCTTGAGTTCCGTACGCTGGTTGAACGAGCACTCTCTCTTTTCCGCCAGCTGGGAATTCCTATCTCCGAAAATGTGCTTCCTTCCTCCGTTGCTTCGGCGACTTCCTCTGATCTGACAGATGAGACCAGCTTTGCTCCTGGAGAAGATCCACTCTACGCTGCTCCGTTGGGTGTTGTGCCGATTCTTGAGCCGCCCCTGCCGCCCGGCGAGGAGACGGTGGTATCTCAGAATGTGCTTGATCCTTTGTCTATTCTTTCTCCTCACGCGGAACGTATCGAGACAGCAACAGGATCAGATAGGGATAATGAGCAGATCGCTGTGACGCGGGCCGTGAAAGAGGAACCGGCGCAGTTGAGCCTGTTTGAGGTCGAGGTGCCGCATGTTGAGGTGGTGCATAGCCTGCATCTACCAGGCCAGCAGTCTTCCCTGTTTGCCGATCCTGATCTGAGCAAGCAAACCAGTACCATGATTGTGGATAGTGAAGAGGGGTTGCGTGTTCTGCTGAAGAGTCTGACTGATGCCGGACGCTTTGCGGTGGATACTGAGACGTCATCTGAAGAGCCCCGGCATGCTGAGCTGGTCGGGATTTCGTTCTCGATGGCCCCCGGTGAGGCGTATTATGTGCCTGTGGGACATAAGCAGACACTTGATGGACAGCCGCCCGCCGCTCAGCTTCCCTGTGCGTATGTAATCGAGAAGCTGAAGCTGGTGCTGGAAGACGAAAACATCTTAAAATATATGCATAATGCCAAGTATGATCTGGCAATCTTCTTGCGCTATGGCATTGATGTGCAGGGATTGGCTTTTGATACGATGTTAGGAGCCTATCTGGCGGAACCGGGACGGCGTGGTGTGGGCTTAAAGGATCAGGCTTTCCAGCGCTTGGGCATCTTGATGACTCCGATTAGCGATCTAATCGGTTCGGGAAGTAAGGCAATCAGTATGGCCCAGGTACCGATCCGTCGGGCCGCAGACTATGCGGGTGCGGATGCCGACATGACCTTGCGTTTGGTTGAGCCAATTCAGGCTGAAGTACAGAAGCATGGCTTGATGGATATGTATCAGCGCATCGAGTTGCCGTTGATCAATGTCCTGATGCAGATGGAACTCTATGGTGTGGCTCTGGATGAACAGTTCCTCCATCAGTTTGGCGTGGCCCTGGATGAACAACTCCATGCCATGGAGGAGGCGATTTACGCTGCGGTCGGCCATCATTTCAATATCAATTCAACCAGGCAGTTGGCTGATGTGTTGTTTGTGGAATTGAAGCTACCGACCGGTAAGAAGACGAAGACAGGTTTTTCTGTGAATGCGGATGTCATCGAAGGGTTGCGCGGCAAGCATGAGGTGGTGGATTATCTGCTGGAATATCGCCAGATGAACAAGCTGAAGTCAACCTATATCGATGGCTTGCTGACGTTGATGGATCGTCAGACTGGTAGAGTCTATACTTCGTTTAATCAGACAATTGCGTCCAGTGGACGCCTCTCGTCGAGTAATCCTAATCTTCAGAATATTCCAGTTCGTACCGAGCTGGGCCGTCAGATCCGTCGTGCCTTTATTGCTGATCCCAGTTATGTCTTTCTTACGGCTGACTATTCACAATTCGAGCTGCGCATTCTGGCCCATATTACCCACGAGCCACGTCTGGTGGAGGCTTTTACGCAGGGTGAGGATATTCATACCATTACCGCCTCAACCCTCTTCAACGTTCCGGTGGCGGAGGTGACAAAGGATCAGCGGCGTCTGGCAAAAACTGTCGTCTATGCGGTACTCTATGGGCAGTCGGCCTATGGTCTGGCGAATGTGACGGGTATGACGAATGCCGAGTCGGCCGAGTTTATTAAGCGCTATCATGAGACCTTTCCCAGCGTGAAGGTATACGTGGATGCGACCTTGCAGCAGGCGCGCACCCAGGGCTTTGTGAACACACTCTATGGTCGCAAGCGCTTCTTTCCAGATATGCATGCTCTATCCCATACCGAGCGCCAGGCATTAGAGCGTGAGGCCATCAATATGCCAATCCAGGGCACCAATGCGGATTTGATCAAGATTGCGATGATTCGTATGCAGCATGTGCTGAAGTCGCAGCATTTGAAGACACGCATGATTCTTCAGGTGCATGATGAACTGGCGTTTGAGGTGCCGGTTGAAGAAATTGAGCGCGTCAAAAAATTGATCAAAGCCACAATGGAGGGCGTTGCGGAACTGGCTGTGCCCATCAAAGTTGATATGAAGATGGGCAAAAATTGGTATGAAGCAGAACCTATGGTGTAACATAGAGGGAAGCAACAGTTTCACAACTGCCTGCTTTACTTTCACCATTGAGGAGTCTATTCATGCAACTGTCAAAATTGGTCAATAGTTTACCTCCGTATCATTTTGCCGATGCGAAGAAGAAAATTCAGGATCGCGAGGCGGCCGGAGTGGACGTGATTTCCCTATCGATGGGTGATCCCGATCTGCCCGCGCCTCCCGCGGTGATCGAGCGTCTCTGCACGTCATTACAGGATACGCAGAATCATCGCTATCCTGAGTATCGTGGCATGCGTGCGCTGCATGAGGCGATAGCTGACTGGTTCGCGCAACGTTTTGGTGTGCAATTGACTCCAGAGCAGGATATTTTGCCACTGCTTGGTTCAAAAGAAGGCCTGGCTTATGGCGCGACGTCGGTCCTTGACGCTGGCGATATCGCGCTCATACCCGATCCCTACTATCCCGTCTATGTTTCAGGGACAACATCAACCGGGGCTGAACCCTATCTTCTGCCATTGCGCGAGGAGAATCACTATCTTCCTGATCTGGAGAACATTCCAGCGGATATTCTGCACAGGGCACGTCTGCTCTGGCTCAATTATCCCAATAATCCGACGGCGGCCTGTGCGGATCGTGCTTTCTTTGAGCGTGTCGTGGAGTTTGCGCAACAACATAATATCGTAATTATTCACGATATGGCGTATGCTGAAGTGTACTTTGATGATTTTCGTCCGATGAGTATCCTGGAGATACCCGGAGCACGTGATGTAGCTGTTGAGCTTCATTCATTGAGTAAAACCTATAATATGGCTGGCTTCCGGCTTGGGATGCTGGTTGGGAATTCTGTGCTGGTGGACGCGGTGGGACGTCTGAAAAGCAACATTGATAGCGGTATTTTTCGTCCTATTCAATATGCTGCGATTGAGGCTTTAAGAATGCCGCCCACCTGGTTGGAGGAGCGCAATGCGATCTATAAGCGTCGGCGCGATATCCTGTTTGAAGGTTGTAATGCGCTGGGGATGAGTACGGAAAAGACGCGTGCTGGTCTCTATATCTGGGCCCATATCCCACAGAATTTCGTGACCTCACGTGAATTCACTACCTGGCTCTTTGATCGTACTGGCGTGTTCCTGACCCCTGGAACTAATTTTGGGGCTGGTGGCGAGGGCTATGTGCGCATCTCAATGACCGAACCTGAGGAGCGTCTAAATGAGGCTCTGAAACGTATGCATACTGTATTGCGTGGATAGGGCAGCTTACTGTGATGGGTAAGGTGATCTAATGGTCAATATTCCTGCCCATCAGACAGGGTGCGTGTTCAGGGTAAACAGGAACCAATCTACGTGAACAAACGGGATTTAATAGAACAGGTGTGTGAGCGTCATTGTTTTGGAGTATCTGTCCTGGAATTGACTTCAACTTTGTTTGCCTGGGATTGTCATATGAGAAGAGGATATGGATTATGGTCCTGAAGCAAGATGCATCTATTTCTCATCATGAGCGCATTGACCCCTGGAATATTCAGGTCAACTCCGAACTCTGCCATGATACGGAGGCTGGACTTGATCACGAATGGTTAGTTACTAATGGATTGGGGGGCTATGCGTCAGGTTCTCTGGTCGGGGCAGTGACACGCTCCTATCATGGACTGCTGGTTGCCTCACTTCATCCTCCTGTTGAGCGTAGCGTGTTGGTGGCGAAAGTAGATGAGGTCGCGCATCTCCCCTCTGGTGAGCGTCTGGCCCTGGGCGTGAATGAGTATGCTGGAGGTATCATTGAGCCAGCCGGAAATAGCTATCTGGATAGTGTGGTGCTCGATGGCGACATTCCCTGTTTTTTCTATCGCTTAAGCGAGACACTTATGTTGGAAAAGCGTATCTGGATGGAATATGGACAGAACATTACCTATATCCAGTATATGCTGCATGGTGCCTTTGATGAGGAGCGCGAGCTGAGCGGGGTAGAGATTGCTGGAGAGTATACATGGCATAGCCTGATACTGGAGGTTTCTCCCTTCTGTCTCTCACGCGATTATCATAGCGTGACTACTGGAGCGGATGATTGGCATTTTCTGGTGGAATGCCAGGAGCAACGTTGCCGTATTCGAGCCTATGATGGTGCTCCTGCCTACCATCTGATTGCTGATCCGAATACTTCTTTCACTCCCACCGGCTTATGGTACTGGCATTTCTGGCATCGACGCGATCATGAGCGTGGCGTGGCCGAGCAGGAGGATATGTATCAACCGGGCATTTTTCGTCTGGAACTGGTGCCTGGGATACGGAAGACCCTGGTACTGGCGGCGGAGACGGAGACAGTCTGTGCTTCAGGCTATGGCTCTGCCAGACATGAGAATGTGGTCGCGCATGCTTTGATGAGCCACCAGAGGCGCGTCCAACAACTGCTCGCCGTCGCTGATCGTACGACTAATGATCTTCCGGCTTGCGATCCCATCCAGGCGCGCCTCACGCTGGCGGCGGATCAATTTATCGTTGTGCGTCCCGATTATTCTGTCTCTTCCACTGTTTCATCCCCGTTACGCTTAGCGCCCGATCGGAAAACGATCATTGCTGGTTATCCCTGGTTTACCGATTGGGGACGCGATAGTATGATTGCTCTACCGGGCCTCTTGCTCTGTACTGGACGGTATAGCGAGGCGCGCGGTCTGCTTAAAGCTTTTGCCTCCGTGGTTCACCATGGTCTGATTCCCAATCGTTTCCCCGATCAAGGAGTGGAGGATCTAGCTTATAATACAGCCGATGCAACACTCTGGATGTTCCGTACTCTCGATTACTATGTGCTAAAAACCGGCGATTGGACGCTGGTGAAAGAATTATTCCTGACGTTAAGTGAGATTATTCAATGGCATATTGCAGGCACCGATTATGGGATTAAGATGGACCCGGGTGATGGCCTGTTGCAGGCCGGTGCGCCCGGCGTACAGTTGACCTGGATGGATGCGAAGGTGGGCGATTGGGTAGTGACACCCCGGCGTGGAAAGCCGGTAGAGGTGAATGCCCTCTGGTATTATGCGCTGGCAGCAATGGAGACCTGGGCTGTTCGTCTGTCGACGGATGCCGTGTTATATGGACAGTTGCGTGCTCAGGTTCGGCAAAACTTCGCGGCGCGTTACTGGTTTGCCGAGGGCGGCTATCTCTATGACGTGGTGGATGTTGAGGGCGTGACTGGACAAAATGATACCTCGCTACGCCCCAATCAGTTGTTTGCCGCTTCCCTGACACATGAACTCTTGTCCGAGGCGCAGGTTGCCAGCATGTTAAAGCAGGTCACGGATCATCTCTTAACCCCCGTTGGTTTGCGCTCCCTCAGTCCCAGCGATCCCGCCTATCAAGCGCACTTTGCGGGTGATCGTTTGCAACGGGATGCCGCATATCATCAAGGAACCGTCTGGCAGTGGCTGGTTGGGCCTTATGTGGATGTGCATCTTCAGGTACATAATGATCCTCAGGTGTTGTTACCCTTGCTGCAACCATTTGTAGAACAATTATGGGCAACCTGCCTGGGCACGATTGGTGAGATTGCGGAGCCAGAAACTCCCTTTACCCTGCGCGGCTGTTTTGCCCAGGCCTGGAGCGTGGCCGAAGTACTGCGTTGCTGGCTGGTTGTTCGCAATAGTACCCACTAATTTCATCTTCTTCTCATAAAAGCAATTTAAAATTGCTGATGTTGCATTGGTTGTTTATTTATCGGCTGGAGTCGCCGAAAATGCAACCAATGCACTGCATTTTAGCGGCGACAGGAGGTGCATAAGAATATATGCGAATTCTCATTGTAGAAGATGATCCCCGCCTCGGACCGAGTTTAAAAAAAGGCCTGGAAGGGAACCACTATGCCGTTGATCTGGTCGCGCATGGAGAAGATGCTTTTTTGTCCGCTCTGGCTACCCCTTATGATCTGGTCGTGCTGGATATTTTGTTGCCGGGCATCAATGGTTTTGAGGTCTGTAAACGGCTGCGCGAAAAGGGCCGTACCATGCCCATTTTGCTGTTGACCGCGCTGGGTGAGGTGGAGCACCGCGTCAAAGGTTTGGACCTGGGTGCGGATGACTATCTTATTAAACCCTTTGCCTTTAGTGAACTTGAAGCGCGTGTACGTGCTTTGCTGCGGCGGCGTGGTCCGACGCGTACCCCCATTCTCCAATTCTTAGATATTACCCTGGATACGCGTACCCATGAGGTCTATCGAGGCGAACGCTTGATTTCTCTGGGGAGTAAGGAATATGCTTTACTTGAATTCTTTATGCGTCATCCACATCAGGTATTGAGTCGCACGATGATTGCCGAACATGTATGGGATAGCGATACGGAGCATTTGTCGAATGTCATCGATGTGTATATCCGTTACCTGCGTCGTAAGTTGTGTGACCAGAATGAGCCAGATGTGATCTGCACCGTACGTGGTGCGGGTTATCAATTGAAGGAACCACCGGTATGATCAATGCGATGCGCCATTTTTCTCCACCTGGGTTACGTTTGCAATTGACCCTCTGGTACACCATTGTCTCCTCTATTCTGATGCTCATTTTCTGTATCGCATTTTATTCCGCCCTCAAATACATCCTCTTCAGTAGTTTTGACTCCACCCTTCAGCAGCGGGCCCAGCATGTCGCTGAAGCAGTAAATATGGACCAGGGGAAGCTTGTCATTGACGATATGCTCCACCAATTGCCCGAGCTCACTGCCCCCGCCGCATTGATGGATTCCTCTATTCTTTATAATGGTACGCTTGTGCTGCCCAATGGACGACGTATCCAGCGTCAGGCAGCCAATACCGATGATATATTTGTGCGTGTTTTTGATACTCACGCCCATGAAATTTACCAGTCCAATCCTTTTGATCAGTTGCCAAGCCCATCCGAGAGTATCAGTCAGCCTCTCAATGGCACGCCGTGGCGCGCAACCCTGTCGGTAGAAGATGATCAATCGGTGCGCGTGTATAGTACGATGCTCGTCGATGGACATACGGTGGTTGGAGTGGTGCAGGTTGGTCAATCCCTGGAAAGCATCAATCTGTTATTGAACCATATTATACTGGCGCTCTTTATTGCTATGCTGGTGGGATTAGGCTTCTGTGCATTGGGTAGTTACTGGTTATCTGGCCGGGCCTTCCGTTCAATCCATCAGTTAACCAGAACCGCGCTGGAAATTAACGCCAACGATCTGCATCAGCGCGTCCTGGTACCGGCGGCGCGGGATGAAGTACGTGACTTATCGATCATCTTTAATCAAATGATTGCGCGGCTGGAGCGAGCTTTTGTGCAGCAGCGGCGTCTGGTGGCCGATGCCTCCCATGAATTACGCACTCCCGTATCTGTAATTCGCAATATGACTGAGATTGCGCTCACCCAGGCTGAGAGTCCTGGCGAATATAAGCATGTCCTCAGTGAAGTAAACGCAGAATCTGAGCATCTGGGACACCTGATCAATGATCTGTTAGTGCTGGCTCGTGCTGATGAGGGGCAGATCCAACTTGATAGCGAGCCTGTGCGGCTGGATCTGCTGGCATTGGATGTGGTTGAGAGCCTTGCACCGCTGGCGCAGGAGCAGCAGATTACCCTCAAAACCGAACAGCTCTTGCCTGCGACGGTCCTTGGGGATGCTGCCCGTTTGATCCAGGTCATTATCAGTCTGGTTGATAACGCCCTGAATTATAGTAATCGCGGAGGAACTATTACCCTCTCGGTAGAGATTCATGATGCCTGGGCCTATCTCCATGTTACTGATGATGGGATTGGCATTGCGCCAGAGGATATCGGACATATCTTTGAACGTTTCTATCGGGCTGATCCCGCGCGTACCAAGGCCCTCGGTGGAAGTGGATTAGGGCTCTCGATTGTGGAATGGATGGTCCAGGCGCACAAAGGCACCGTGGAAGTCAAAAGCCAACCTGATCAAGGTTCCACCTTTACTATTATCCTGCCTCTTGCCAGCGAACAAGGCTGAGGCTATCCAATCCAATCTACTGCACACGAATGACGATAGCGCTCACATTGCCAGTTCCGCCCGCGCTATTGGCGGCTTCTACCAGGAGTAGGGCCAGTTTCTGGGTATCCTCTTCTTGTGCCAGTATCTTCTTTATCTGCTCATCGGAGAGCATATGCCAGAGTCCATCGGTACAGAGCAAGATTAGATCGTTGGCTGCAACCTTGTATTCAAAGAGGTCGATTATGACAGTATAGTTTTGTCCCAGATAGCGATAATGCTGATTCCGTTTGGGACTCTGAGCCACCTCATCTGGCTTGAGTAGATTCGCCTCAACCTGCCTGGCGGCAATTGTATGATCCTGTGTCAGACAGTGTAGTTCGCTCTGCGCATTATAGTGATAGGCCCGGCTATCGCCAACGCTTGCGATCAGGAGTTGTCGTTTATAGAGCAGAGCCAACGTCAGCGTGCTCGCCATCGTCGTCTCATAATCCGCATTGCAATGATAAATCACTTGATTGGCCTGGCGGACAGCATCCCGCATCCACTGTGCAAGGACTGTATCCTGGGGAGGTGTCAGGTGTCGTGGAGTGTTTCCCGATCCCTGTGTGCCCTGTGGGGTACTCTGACTGTGGGGAGATGTGCTGGTGGGGGTTGTCAGCAGAGGCAATAAAATATCCGCGATGGTTTCAATTGCCAGGCGACTGGCTTCATGTCCTTTGGGTTGCTTATTCTGTGGTTGACGTAGACCATCCGCAACCGCGAACAGTCCAAAGGGGCGTGGTGGCGGAGCAAGATTGAGCGGTAATCCCTGCACAACCAGGAGCATATCTTCATTGTTTGGCGCGCTATTCCCGATATCGCTGAGATAGCCGACCTGACAGGCCTCGTAGACCAGCGGTGAGGTATCGCTGAGGGTATGTCCACAATAGCGACAGAAGCGTGATGCATGCCGATTCTCTCGTCCGCATTGCGCGCAAGGATTTTCAGGAATGATCATGCGTATCAAGGCATTTTCATTACTGGTTGCGATCAACGTTTCCGCCATCTCATCCATTGCCACCGTTGGCTCAAACCAGATTCCCTGCTGCGTCAGCGCAGTATTAAGTGCCGTCGCGAATTCCTGTGCTGTACGATAGCGCTTGTTTGGGTCTACATCAATAGCTTGCATAATTACCGTATCGAGTGTGGGTGGTAACGCGCTATTCAAGCTACTGGGATGTGGAAGCTCTGTGGCATGTGTTTTGATGATGGCTTGAAAAGGTAGCATCCCTGTGAACATCTGGTAGGCCACCACGCCCATCGCATAGATGTCGCTTGCCGGTTCTGCCTTCCCATGCTCCTGTTCGGGCGCAATATAGTGTTCCGTACCGAGCGACCAGCCACGTTGGGTCAACGGTTTCTCCTGTTGCATCGCGCGTGCAATCCCAAAATCCGCCACCATCAGGCGTTGATCATCCTGATTCAGCAACAGATTGGAGGGTTTGATGTCGCGATGAATAATCTGTTGCGGATGCTGGTGAATGGCATCGATGGCCGCGGCCAGTTCATTGAGATAGCGCTGTGCAAGCTCTGTTGGTAAAGGATTCTGACTGCGCAACAGCTCCTTGATGGTTCCACCGGTAATCAGGGGCATCGTAATATAAAGAAGCTGACCATCCTGTCCAAAATTAACCACCGGCACAATATTGGGATGGTGTAACTGGTGAGCATAGCGCGCCTCGCGGCGGAAGCGCTCAATAGCAGTATCCGTATCCATCTTGCTAGCGGCAAGATTGAGCACCTTCAACGCGATCTGCTGGCTCTCAAACGTATCACTGGCCCGATAGACAGAGCCCATTCCACCGATACCGATCAACGTCTCGATGCGATAGCGGCCCGCCACCACTGCCTCTGGCAGCAAGCAGCGACAAAAGGGATTAGTACATTGGGTTGTTCCGGATGGGTAGATTGTCTGGCAGCGAGGATTTGGACAAGCAGGCATACTTTTTTCTCTCAATAATTGATATCCAGAAACAGCGGAAGTCGTTGATAGCAAATGCTCTTCTAGTGTAGAAGAATTCCAGGTACGTGTCAATAGAACGCGTGCACGAGCAAAATTTCCATAAGCTCCATCGGCATGGTGGATGGTGCAGTGTTCAAAAGTTGTCGACGTTCGAGAACAGCGTTATAATCTAAACGGTGGTGGAAGATTTCATGCTCCAGACACTGATTGACGCACTCAAAGGATAAAAGGATATCATGCTGCTACAAACGTTACCGTTAGTTCTTTTTATTGTTATGGCCGAAGTCTCAATAGGCGCGGTGAGCGTACTTGTGTTCCTTGATTGGCGTAACGAGGTCAAGCGTGGTTTTCTGACCTCATATGCTCTTATCTATCTGGTCCTGGCTGGTTTAACCTATTGGTTCCAGCAGGGATTTTCGACGGCACCTTTACTCAATACGTATCCTCAACTTGATCATAACTGGACTGGCTATCAGTCGCTGCCATTATTGCTCTTCTTCTTGCTATTGATTCCCTATGCCATCTTCTTGTTTTTGGATAAAACGGCGGGCGTACAGGAGAAGTCAGAATCTTCTGAGGAAGGAAATGCTGAGGTAGTCGCTGCCCCCGTAGCACCACGCAAGTCTTCAGCACTGCGCGTTTTGCGCCTGTTGAGTGGCGTGGCGACGGTTGTGGCCGGCTTTGTAACGCTCTTCGTGATGGCGATGATATATCGTCCTCTGGGCGGAGGAAGCCTGGGTGGCATCTTTACGGTGGCTGGTTTCTTCGCGGCAGCCTTCGCGCTGGGTGGCGTTATGACTGCCATGTGGTTGGGACATTGGTATCTTGTTACACCGGCGTTGTCTGGTCGTCCCTTACAGTTTTCGACGACGCTGGTACTGGTCGCGGTACTCGCACAGATCATCTTCTTTATTGTTGGTGGGCCAAATTCGACTTATGCCAATAAGGCTCAGACCACAACACCTGCCATCACCGCGCAGGCAACACCTGCCCCAAAGAATCAGGTCAAGCCAGCAGATGCTCCGGTCGTAGCTCCTCTGGGAGCGACCGCGATTAGCTGGTTGCGTGTCGTCGTCGGTTATGCCATGCCTCTTATCTTAGGAATCCTGGCATGGATTCTGATTCGTGAGCGTTCATTCCAGTCCGCAACTGGCATGCTCTATCTGGTCGTCGTTTTAACCCTGGCCGGTGAGATTATGTCGCGTGGACTCTTTGTTGGCGGCCTCTAATCATTCCCTCACGTTTGAGGAAATGATAGGGAGGAGGATGGATTACAAAGGGCGGCGCTCCCTTTGTAATCCATCCTCCTCCCTTCCGCCGCAGGCGCGGCAGCAGGATGTTTCGTGATCATGCTCCTTGCTGCCGTGCTTTTTCACGCTCTATCAGTTCGCGGCGTAGAATCTTTCCCGATGTTGTCTTGGGTATGCTGTCAATGAATTCAATAAAATGGATGCGTTTATAGCCAGCCAGTTTGCCATTGGCGAAGGTCAGTACATCAGCAGGTGTCAGGGTGCTGTTGGGACGCGGAATGACGATCCCTTTGATTAATTCGCCTGCCTCGTCATCTGGCACTCCGATAACTGCGGCATCGATGAGGCCGGGATGTTCCAGGAGGAGCGCTTCGATTTCCGCCGGTGCGATGCCGAAGCCATGATATTTAATCATCTCCTTTTTTCGATCCACGATATAGGTGTATCCTTCTTCGTCAACATACGCTACATCGCCCGTGTGTAACCAGCCATCCTGGAGGGCATAGGCAGTCTCTTCGGGTGCGTTCCAGTAGCTTTGCATGACCTGCGGGCCACGGATCAGCAACTCACCGGTTTCCCCTGCTTGCAGTTCGTGTGTACCAGTCTCAATATCGACAATTTTCTGTTTTGTATTATGGGTGAGGAAGCCAATACTGCCAATGCGTTGCAATTTGGGATCGCGTGCCTGTGAATGAGTCAATGGTGAGGCTTCGGTGAGCCCATATCCCTGGACCACACAGGCTGAAATCTTGGCCTGTAGTTTGCGCGCTGGCTCGATTGGCAGAGGAGCCGCGCCCGAGAAGACGTATTTGACCGTTTGCATTTTGCTGAGGTCAACCGGCGCATTTGCCAGAGCGAGGATAATTGGTGGGACGGCAAAATAAAAGGTGACATGATGTTGGCTGCACAACTCTAATGATTCTAGCAGATCGAAGCGTTCCATGATGACCTGTGTGCCGCTACAGGCGAGAAAACTGCCGGTGAGCATAACCCCATAGATGTGATAGAAAGGGAGGAAGAGTAGGGCAGTATCCGTGAGATCAACTCCTACCGCGTGGATGAATTGGAGATTGTTACTGACCAGATTGCGATGGGTGAGCATGACCCCTTTGGGTAGTCCAGTGGTTCCCGATGAATAGGGGAGCGCGAGCAGATCGTCAGGAAGGATATCAACCTGTGGTGGTCGTTTGGGTGATGAGCGACGCAACAGCCTGGCAAAGGGAATAGCTTCTGGCAACTCCGCCGGTACCTTATCCCCGGTGATGATAGTGTGCTTAAGGTGTGGAAATTGAGTATGTGAGAATGCCAGACTGAGGATCGGCACTAACTCTTTCTGAGCCAGGATCGCCTGGACCTCGGCGTTTTCGATCTGATAACTTACTTCACGCTCTTTGTAGGATGGATTCATAGGACTGACGACGACCCCGATTGAGGCGGCGGCAATAAAGGTGATAATATATTCTGGGCGATTAGTCAGAAAGAGGGCGATGCGGTCGCCTTTGCGTAATCCCAGTTCGTAGAGACCGTTGGCGATACTGTTGACCATGGAGACAACTTCTCGATAGGTCAGACTAAGATCATGATAGATAATTGCGACACGATTAGGGGTACGTTCAGCGGCTGAGCGAAGGAGTTGATCGTAGGATACTTCTGGAATATCCAGAGGAGGGCGGAATAGCTCGGGGGCAAACATATTATTTGACATGGCAGGCGTCCTTTCTGGGAAACTCGACTATGAGCATTCAGAAAAAAAATTACAGGGACTGCAGATCTTTGACACAAGAGTGGCCCATGTACATATGTCAGTTTGCTTGAATGTTTTTATATACTGTGTAGCATACTCTGCTTTCTCTTCAAGGTCAAGTTTTAGCATGCTGTTTTATATATCTTCTCATAGTGGATGAATTTGGACATACTGTATATGTTCAAATAAGTTATCATACGTCCTATACACGTCCTATACAAAGATTAATTTTATGGTCGAAAGGATCTTTGAATGCGTACTATTATGCCCGGTCTGGATTGGTCTGATGCACGCTTGATCCCTGCTTTTCAAATGGTGATCCATCTGGATGTGTATGATCTGCGTGGGGCTTCCCGTCCTGAACTGATCACTGCTACTGTGATAGCTGGTCTGGTGAATCGTCCACGTCCACGCATCTATTTGATTGCCTGTGAGGATGATGTTTTCTGGCTACAACAGGCACTGCGCCATGTATCCACAACCTATTTTTCCCATCACGGTTCTGAATCCTTGCATGCCTTGCTCTTCACCTATCGTTCCCTGGTGCAGGGCGTCATTATTTATCAATCTGAACTATTGGATACTATCAACATTGCTACCACGATGGCGGGACAGCGAGACGCCTTGATCGCAGATCCTGAACTGGCTGTGGCTTTGATTAAGCGCTATCATTTGCCTGTTGTGGACGACTTACGCAAGTATGGCTGGCGCAGTCGTTTGCAGGCCTATCATTGGGCGGTCCAACAGCTATTGCCCCGCTCATCGCCGCGTATCCTGGCGGGATTGGACCCCGGAGCCTTTTGTGGCTTGCGTTCGTTTCTGGTGGCGACCGGCGCATTTGTCTACTGGCTGGATTCCCAACAATATCTCCCTGATTTTACAGCAGGAATGCTCTCTGAACGTGCTTTAATGCAGCAGCTCTTTGCAACCTATGCCCCGACCGTTGGTGCGGTCCATCTTGGCTGGGTGATCCATGAGCAGAGCGCGGTTGCCCTGGCCTCGGAAGCCGGTATGGCTGTAGTTGCTTCGGATTATGTCCTGAACCTGGAGGTATGGACAGCTGTGCAGCCAGAAGCGTTGCCTCTGCCAGCAACGCATATGGATGTACCGCCGTTAGAGGATAAAATCTATCTGTCCTTTACCATGAGTGATGGAGATAATCTGCAATATTGCCAGCATCATTTGCGCACGATCTGGAATGATCCAGCACGAGAAACTGTTCCATTGGGATGGACCATGTCGCCGCTGCTGGCTCAGGCTATGCCTGCTCTGGCTGCCTATTATACTTCAACTGCCGGACCAAATGACGAGTTGATCGCAGGTCCCAGTGGCATGGGTTATATCTATCCCTCACGCTATCCACGTGCACGACAGGATCTCTATCTTCAGCAGACAGGCAGCTTGATGCACAGATTGGGGATGACTTCGTTGACATTGCTCGATGTGGATGCGCTCTATCGCACCGGATTGCCGTTGGTGGCTGCCTTTAGTTTTGCTGGCATGCGTCTCTCTACGCGACATGTGCAGCAGGAGTGGGCTTCAACGCTGGCACGCTATGGAGTAACCGGTATTTTAAATGGAGCCGGCTTTACGGGTAGACCGGCGCAATGGCATAACCAGCACCAACTCGTATTCCATAATACGCTTGGTTTTACCACGAACGTCGAGCGCACGGTTCGCCTGATCAAGTTAGCATCGCGCATATTTCGGCGCCGTCCCCTGTTCCTCCATGTCTACCTGATAGCCTGGAATATGACGCCCACGGCTGTTCAGCAGATCCTGCAACAACTGGGACCAGATTATGAATGTATCCTGCCACGAACCATGTTTGCTCTCCAGGCTCATTCTCACAAAAGATAACCCTCACCACAAGAGTGAGGGCTACATGCGTGGGCTATTTTTTTGCGACAATTTTTACGGCAGGCTCGATTTCAAGTTGCTCTTCGCTGGCTGGCTCTTCCAGACTTTCCTCTTCTTCTTCCTCTCCCTCTTCCTCGTCTAATTGCGCGAGTTGTTGATCAATCCAATCGGCGGTTCGTGGGCCGCGTTTATACGGCCGTCGTTGTTCGCCTGCGTTATTATGAAATGGATCGCGCTTATTTATCGAACCTTTGTCGCGTAATTTTCCTCTCATGCTATCACCTCCCCTCTTTTGAGGCCGGAATATGGCTGTAGTGTGGGACGCATAAATACTGTATTTTTTATACTAGAATCGCGGTGAAACTGCCATGGATCAAATGCTGTAATCTGGCAAGATACAACCATGAGATATGCCTTCTACTTTCGCTATCCTGCTGGCAGGTATATTGACAATTGACAGCATGAAAAAGGTTGCTATGGGATGAGGGGATTTTGAGGCGACTTGGATTTCTGGAACGCTCGGGCTATTCCCGCTAATGCTCGTTCTGTAGCGCGTATTGTTGTCATTGATACCGCGCTGTTGTTGATTGCCTACGTACCATTTTTTCATACTCGGTAGTGTACGAGTATCTGTATATTTTACAAGGCACGAAGCTTTGAATTCTTTTTGTAAATCCATATCTACTATATGCCGAGAATGGAAGGCCTACTAACTGCTAATGAGTGTACTTGGAGGCGCTATAATTGTCAAGCTATTTTTGTATCATCTTTTGAGTTTCTTGGAAGATTAGCCGGATATGGCTATCAATGGCAAATGAAGGAGGACTTCTGCCTGATGCATTTGGGCATTTTGGCCCCTTTTAAGCATGAGGATTTTATTGCCCGTTTGTAGGCGGTGCCTCTGCATCTACGTTCTTTTTAAGAGAGTGTCAGCCCCCCAATACCAGCGGGATCTTGCTGCTCACCTGCTGGCAGGCGCGTGCGCGCCTGCGCCCTTTTTAGTATGTGGTGCAGGAAAGGTGCACAGCACCTTTCCTGCACCACATACTAAAAAGATGTTTGAGCACCGTAGGTGCGAAAACGCATGCACAGAGACGATGGAGAGCACGGGAGTCTGACCTGTCTTAGAGAGTATGCGAGAAAAATCATGGGTGAAGATCAGGGAAGATAAAGGAGGCTGATACGGCATCATGGAGACTGCATCTTTACGGTGCAATCTCCATGATGTAGTGAGTATAATTATGCACGATAGTTGCCAGCCTGGGTTAAGAAGGCTTTGAGAATACCACGTGCGATTACTGCGAAGAGCAGCATTTCAATCACAATCATCGTGACCCATACCCAGAGGAGTTGTGCTTCCTGGGTGTGGGAAGTGCCAATGGCTGAGATAGAGTTGAACAACAACGGGATCAGGATAATCAGAGGAATAACAAAGAGCGCAACGCAGCAAATAATCACAACGGCTGGAAGAAGCAGTCGCCAGAGCCCGGAATCGCGTAAATTTTCGGTCTTTGCGGTCCCATACGCCTGGCGACGTTCGCTGCCAGCTATCTCTGCTGAAGGTTCTACCTGCTGCACTGCCGTATTTTTCAGCACTGAGTTCTTCGTTTGTTCCGCCGTGGAGCTTACGGTCTTTTCATCCATAGGAAGTCTCCTGAAGAGCGTTTATTATAACTTTGTCCTTCAGTATACCATATAGTAGAACCGTGTTCCCGAACGGCGAAGGCGAAGGGTAGGATACAGATTATTAGAAGCGCTTGTCGATCTGTTCGAAGATACGTTTGCGCAATACCAGTACAACTGCTGGTAACACAACCGCGCTGACAATCCATTTGGCGACGAATTTTTTCATTTTTGTGTTCCTTTCAAGCAAGTGTGAGGAATTGCCATCCCTGGCGGTTACCTCAATCTATTGACAAATTTTTGATCAGGGAATAGACGTTAATCGTTGTGTTGAAGTTGCGCGGGCCGCGTGATGGTTTGATCAGTATAGACATTCAGCGGCACTTCATGCGTATATTGCTCTGGTGCGGGTTGTTTACCAGGCTTTTCGTGCTGTTCTGCCGCCGCATCGGGGCGCATTTTGAGAAATGGCTCGATGATATCCATTGGCAAAGGAAAAATGATCGTTGAGTTTTTCTCAACGGCAATCTCGGTGAGCGTTTGTAGATAGCGCAATTGGAGGGCGCTGGATTGCGATCCGATCACGCTGGCGGCCTGTGCCAGTTGTGTTGAAGCCTGTAACTCGCCTTCGGCATGGATAACCTTGGCGCGTTTTTCGCGCTCAGCCTCGGCCTGTTTTGCCATTGCACGCTGCATCGTTGGTGGTAGTTCAATATCCTTGACCTCAACGGCCGTAACCTTGACACCCCAACGCTCAGTATACTGATCAATAATGGTCTGCAGGCTCTGATTGATACGGTCGCGATGTGCCAGCAACTCATCCAGTTCAGCCTGTCCCAGCACATTGCGGAGCGTAGTTTGACCGATCTGCATTGAAGCATCCACAAAATTCACCACATTGATCACTGCCGCTTCGGGATTGACAACCTGGAAGTAGACAACTGCCGTCACACGGATCGTCACATTATCCCGCGTGATTAGTTCCTGTGGGGGAACCTGCATCGTCACCACGCGCAAATCTACCTTCACCATACGCGTGATAAATGGTGGCACCCAGAAGATACCCGGTCCTTTCGCGCCTTTCGACGCTCCCAGGGTAAAGATAACGCCACGTTCATATTGTTGCACTACACGTAAACCTGAGAGCACAAACAGAACGATAATGGCGACAACCAGACCAATGAAAATACCCATGGAACCCTCTCCTTTAGAGATATTCCGTCCCCCCTTGAGGGACGGTAGACATCCTTCCTGGATCTTGAAAGATGGTGGCTGGTGGAAATCTGTTGTGAAAGCGCTTGACAATTTGATGCACTAATGATATAGTTATTCCCGTCAGCATAAGGGCGCTTAGCTCAGTGGGAGAGCGCTTCGTTCACACCGAAGAGGTCACTGGTTCGATACCAGTAGCGCCCACCCTTTCTCCTGATGTAGATGTTTCCACACCTGAATTATATACGATTATCCCCGTATCTAGTTGTTGATTAGTACCATCAAATTTCGTTACAACTATTCCAGCCCAACCAACCGTGTTTTTTCTATGGGATACGATTTTTCAGCACAGCGCCAACAACTTATGACTCAGCTTCAACACAGTGGTATCCATGATCCTCGTGTTCTCCATGCCCTGACAACGGTGCCGCGTGAACAATTTGTGGACACATCATTGCATACGATGGCTTATGCCAATCAAGCTCTACCTCTGCTCCTTGGTCAAACCATCTCTCAACCGTTAATGGTTGCTGTTATGACACAGGCACTGCATCTCACGGGTAATGAGCGCGTCTTAGAGGTAGGGACCGGTTCAGGCTATCAGGCGGCCATTTTATCGTTGTTGGCAGCTCAGGTCTATAGTATCGAACGCCATGTCCAACTCTCTCTGCAAGCTGCTGAGCATTTGAAAAGTTTAGGCTATCTCAATGTTGAGTTATTGGTAGGAGACGGTTCACTGGGCTGGCCTGAACATGCTCCTTATGACCGCATTATTGTCACCGCTGCCGCTCCTTACGCGCCAGCCCAACTGCTGGCGCAACTTCATTTCGGTGGTTCCCTGGTTATCCCCATTGGCGATCAAACCCTGCAAGATTTGCAAATCATCCAAAAGGTTGAAGGGGGGACACAAACCTATTCTCTTGGTCGCTGTGTCTTCGTCCCGCTGGTTGGCGAAGATGCCTGGCAATAGTTTTGAGAGTAAAATTTGCCGCTATTTGGGCTGTATAATTGCGAGAATGGGAATTGTTGCTTTATAATAAGGAATATAGAATGTTTCCTCAAAGACCAGTTGCCGCAGTGGAGGAATTTCGCATGCCAGGTTTTTTACTTCGTAATGGTTTTCATCTTGCAAACTTCTTGATGTTGATTGTGTTCCTGGTTATTTGGTTTGTCCTCTGTCAGTTAATGCATATTCTGATAATGGTATGGCGGCATGAGCCGCTGATTGGTTGGGCTGTCAGTCCCTTTGGGGTGACGTTGATGGCCATCCGCGAACCATCGCTCCTCTACATCTGGCTCGATGTCCTCTGTCCCGCGATTGTCTCAGGCGGCATTCTGGCCGTCGGGCTCTTTACCCCTTTGAGCCCCATTCCATTGCGCAATCATACGCTGGTAAAGCTCGTCGTGATCGCCTGTGGCATCCTGGTGACAAGTTGTGCTGATATCCTCAACGCATTACGCGATGTGCGCTATCCACTCTGGGGCGAAGCCCGTATTTTACGCACTATGCAGATCATGCGAGCCAACTGGTCAAAATTCCATTTCACACCATTTGGCTATTCCTATGTGCGCAGTCATTTTGGATCAAATCCCCACGAGCTTCTACAACTGTTATCCCTTTAGTCAGGGATCATGCCATGCCATACTATGCGGTTGCCTGTTCCGCACTCTGTGTGGGTGGGACAACCGGGATGCTGACGTGGAAAGTGCTGCCATTTTCTGGATTGCTCTCTAACCAGATGTGTCCTCCATGTCTGCGAATAATCGCTTTAGCAACATAGAGACCAAGCCCAATTCCAGCATAGTGCTGGCTAGCAGTGTTTTGGATACGATAGAAGCGCTCAAAGATGTGCTCGAAATGTTCGGGACTGACTCCAATGCCCTGATCTTTGACGCTGATATGGTATGTCTGCGCTTGCTTGCGCAGACTGACAAGTATCTGACCACCGTGGGGCGAATATTTGACTGCATTGTCCAGTATGTTTCCGATAACTTGCTCGATTCTGACCTGATCAGCGGTAACGGTCGTTTCTTCTTCTACGACCTCTAGCATCAATAGATGCTGCTCCGCGCTGGCCTGGACTGAGCGTACCAGATTTTCAAGCATTGCTTTCATCTGAAAGGTTGTATAGTGCAAATGGATGTCCCCCCACTGCACCTGAGAGAGATCGAGCAGATCATTGACGAGCCGCTCAAGGTGTTCGGTCTGGCTCTGGATGATCGCCAGGCTGTGCAGATCATGCTGCTCTGGATGGTTGTGTTCTGGCTCACTGGCGCGTAATTTGTGCAGCCGCCGCTCAGCACGCCGTACCAGATGTTGCGTATAGCCTTTTATGGCGGTGAGAGGAGTGCGCAGTTCATGCGAGACGACCGAGACAAAATCGTCCTTGAGTCGTTCCACCTGCTTACTTGAGGTAATATCATTGAGGACCGCGACAACTCCGCTAGGCTTCAATGAAAACTCACCTGCTTCATGCAGGGGAGCGGCACTGATACTCAATGTCAGGGGGACGCGTTCGTCAGTTTTGCCTGCTACCAGTTCCTGTCCCTTCACGACTTTGCCGCTGAGTGCCTGCTGGATAATTTCAACCAGCCGGGGAAGCCAGGGAATATCGCTGGTCTCGGCCAGGCGCCGCAAAGGCACGCCAGATGTGAGAACCGTCTGTGCCTGTGCCAGCAACTGTTCAGCGGATTTATTGAGGGATTTGATGGTGCCGTTGGTATCTGTAATTAAGAGTCCCTCAGCCATACTCCCAATAATCAATTCCAGGCGCATGCGTTCAAATTCCGCCTGTCGCCAGAGAGCATTCTCGCGCTCGCGTAGCCGGACATTCTCCAATGCGACCGCTGCATAATCGGCGATCATAGTGGTTAATTTCAAGAGATTGGCGTCAAATGTCCCGGGCTTCTCGTCAAAGAGGCTCAGGATGCCAATAATACGGTCCTCGACGGTCAGTGGGATATTCAGACAGGAACCGATGGTGGTACTGGATAGCTCGCCTTGAGCGCGATTCTGGGCTAATTCATCGGGGGCGTCAAAGTAGGCACTACGCGTCAATTGTTCGGCTGTGACTGTGGGAAAATCGAGCGCGTTGGCTGCGCTGGCGATGCGCTGGATCATTGATTCCAGAAAGGATGCATTTAATGGATAACATGGGATAATAAAGAGGTCGAATGGATTTCCTTTGAGTAAGATGCAGCAAGCTGAAAAACTATAAATTTCTTTTAATGCTGCCAGTAGAGCACGATGAACCTGAAAGCGGTCGAAGGCGGCTACGAATTGTTTGCCAATCGTGTTGAGATATTCCATCTCCCCTTTGAGTGCGAGCAAACGCTCTGCGTTTAGCCCATTGGGGGGCCGAATGGGAATATCTACGGTTTGCGACTTGGATTGTACGCTGCTCTCCATGCTGATCCCCTTACTGTAGTTGTTGTAATTGGTTCGTTACTTCGTCATGAAGGGGTGGAACAATAAGGTCACCAGTAAGCTCGCGTAAACCTGCAAAACATGCATCCAATAGAGCCATTAAGCCTTCTTCGAGCTCGTTCGCAGTGATGCTGCCGAGTTGTTCATGTATAATAGCTGGAATAAGTGCGGTATAAGGACGATTCACCAGACAGTTGAGAAATGGATAGGTAATAGTGAGGCGCTTGGCGGCACCTTGCACCAGAACACGAGTGGTTGCCTTCCCTAAGTAGGGGGCGACTCGCTCATCAATCAACCCAATGGCTTGCAGGTACGCCTCTGTAACTTGCTCACGGGAGACGGAAGAGGAGTTGTTATGTATGGGTAACACTATTTCCTCCCTTCGCTTGTTGGTAATGCTCTCCGATGTTTATTATAGCATAGTCACCTATATATTGTAAGTGGATAGTACCTACAACAATATAGCTATCAATAAATACAGTTTAACTACTCTTGTATATTTTAATCTCTGGTCATAGAAAAAACGTTAGTTGCCTATTCATAGATACAGTGAGATAAATGCGTTCAAAACTCTTCCATATATAATGCGAGACCCATCTTTATCATAAAGATGAGCCTCGCATTATATATGGCAATCTCATTCCTCCCGGCAAAGAAGGCCCTCACCGCAAGGCTATTCAGGCCAGGCCAAAGAGGCGGGCAAGCCAGAGGCGGAAACCGCGTAAGGGTGGCTTTTCTTCCCGGTCAGCTGCCATCTCAATCAGGCGTTGACGTCCGCGATCCTGACGCGCGCGCTCTGTTTCCGACGCTTCTTGAATCGCGTAGCGTTTGCTCTGTTCTTCAATGGCGGCGGCAAAGTGTTCGGGCAGGATCTTAAAGCGTTTAGGGACTGACTGCTCGGCTTCAACAGCTGTTCCATCTGTATTGGTGGCCGATGTGGTACCTGCTGAACTGCTGTCGCCCGTCTCGGTCACCTGCGTAATCTGGACCTGTCCCGGCAGTAAGCGTGGGGCGATCCATTCGCGTAAGGCTAGCAGAGCGGCGCGGCGGCAGATGGCTTCAATATCTGCTCCACTGCGTCCCGGTGTCAGTTTGGCTAATTCCTCGGCGGTGACTTCGGGGGCCAGTGGTCGGTCGTGAAGATGGACGGCAAAGATTTCTCGACGTCCATCTTCATCTGGATATTGCAGTTCGACGCTGAGATCAAAGCGGCCTGGACGCAATAAAGCGGGATCGATCATATCGAGACGGTTGGTGGCTGCCAGGACAATCACGCCCTCACGGCCTTCAATACCATCCATCTCGGTCAGCAATTGAGCAATCACGCGATCTCCCACATTGCCATCGTTGCCCTGTCCTCGGCGCGGGGCCAGGGCATCCAACTCATCGAAGAAGACAATACACGGTGCGGCCTGTTTGGCATGCCGGAAGATTTCTCGAATCCCTTTTTCTGATTCCCCTACCCATTTTGAGAGGAGCTCTGGTCCCTTAATGGAGATAAAGCTGGCTTCGCATTGATTGGCTAAAGCACGTGCGAGCAGGGTTTTACCTGATCCGGGAGGGCCGGAGAGAATGATGCCGCGTGGTGGTTCTACCCTGGCGTTAGAGTAGATCTCTGGATAGCGCAATGGCCATTCAACGCTCTCTGTGAGCAGGTTTTTCGTATATTCAAGCCCCCCGATATCATCCCATGAGGTATCGCTGACTTCAACGTAGACTTCGCGCGTCGTCGAGGGTTCAATTTCGCGTAAGGCGGCCTGGAAATCTGCCATGGTGATATTCAGGTTGACCAGCGTTTCATAGGGAATATAGCCGCGCTGATAGTCGATATGTGGGAGGACGCGCCGTAAAGCGATCATGGCGGCTTCACGGCACAGGGATTCCAGGTCCGCACCGACAAAGCCAGGCGTGAGTTGGGCCAGACGTTGAATATCCACATCGTTGGCGAGCGCGGCATCCCGGCTGTGAATCTGGAGGATCTCCATGCGTCCATGCGTATCGGGCACGCGCAGGCCAATTTCACGATCAAAGCGTCCTGGACGGCGTATGGCTGGATCAAGCGCGTTGGGCTGATTGGTGGCTCCGATAATGACAACCTGTCCACGGGACTCCATTCCATCCATCAGCGCGAGCAGTTGTCCTACGATGCGCCGCTCGACTTCACCGCCGGTCTCGGCTCGTTTGGGGGCCAGGGCGTCGATTTCGTCGATAAAGATCACGCTGGGGGCGCGCTTTTGAGCTTCCTGGAAGACCGAGCGTAACCGCGACTCGCTTTCACCATAGAATTTATTGATGATTTCAGGCCCGTTGATGATAAAAAAGGAAGCATTGGTCTCGGTGGCGACGATGCGAGCGATCAATGTTTTACCGGTTCCAGGAGGTCCATAGAGTAGGACACCTTTGGGCGGTTCAACTCCCAGGCGATCAAAGACGGCTGGATATTTGAGTGGCAGTTCAAGCATCTCGCGGATACGTTGAATTTCTTTGCCCAATCCGCCGACATCTTCATAGCCCACCCTGCGAGGTGCGCCATTATTGCTTGAACTGCGCGATTGTGAGCGTATAATCGTTCCGGGTTGTACCAGGACCGCTTCGACATCACCATTAGCGGTCGGCGAGATGGCAATTGGCAGTTCGCCGGTCTTCTGTCGGTTCTGCAAGGTATAAGCCGGTGTGGCGGGATTGGTCCCAATGATCAGGAATTCGCGTGGTGCGGCTCCGGGTGTACCGACGCGCAACAGATCACCTATTGTGACCGGAAGTCCAACCAGATAGCGGGCGATATATTGCAGGTCGCTCTCCTGAATCGGTGTGCCGCTACTGAGTGGGAGCAGGGTAACCTTCTCAGCCGTTTGGACATTGGCTTTGTGGACGGTAACATACTCTCCCAGTCCTGAGGCGCTATTCTGGCGCACCTGGCTATCCATCTGGATTGATTGCTGGTTGCGATCAACCAGGGCATTAGGAATGACCTTGGCGGCGGTGGTGCGTGCACCCTCGATCATGATGATATCGCCAGCCTGACATCCTAACTTCGCCATATCGTTGGGGTCCATACGGGCTACGCCGCGTCCAACCTGGAAGCCTTCTACCACAACCAGTTTCAGGTGGTCGGTTGTGGGCGTCGTTGTTTCAGTGATTGTATTTTGTGTGGTCGTCTCTGTATCCATATCATCGTCATCTGCTGTTAGTTTGGTTGTGATATGTTTGGATGCGCCTGTGGGCAGTTTATCAGTAATCTGCGCCGTGGTATTGGAGCTAGTATTAGTGCCTGGTAGATTGGATGGTACGCGTGGCTCCTCCATTATATCCCTCTCTTAACTCTACAAATATCTCTACACATCTGTAGAGGTCGCTTGTTACCATTATTTTGGATGCATAAGCATGTACGTAACAGGTATGAAGAAGGTTAGAGTAGAGATAGGCCCAAAGATCGTTTCTTGGATGGCAGATCCCACGGGATGCGCAACGAGGCTGCAGCAAGCAGGCTGTACGATATAAAGTTGAAGGACGAGAGGCTGATGCCACCACCTGTTGCAACTGAAGGAACTCAGGTAAGCCCTGAATACCCTGTGACTCATCAACGGGGCTGGTGAGCAGCACAATGTTGGCAGCTGGTGCGATTGCATGGGCCCACTCGACATCAAGTGTGGTTTCGAGCGCCCATGCATCATCGGCTGCGACACGATCATTAAAGGTATGCGTCCCTAATGGGGCGAGGATCTTGTTGGCGTCTATTTTATTTTTTTAATTAGTAATGTTTGTCAAGTCAAACATACGAAAGCACTACGCTTTTCACTGTTTTATAGGATTTTTACCTTATCATTGCTATTGACAAAAAAATTATTGTTCAGGTACAATTCATGCTGTGCTCTAGATATTCTGTTATATAGGAATATGCAATTTTTTATCCTTTTTGGCAGAGTGATAATTATTTCTGTTGAAGGTAGAAATACCACAAATGTATCCCTTAAAGGAATCGTCTCTATTTTTGGTGTATTCATCATTGTATTTCTATGCGTAAAGGATGAACGCTGAGCAGAAAGTCCAGAAGGTCAGCGGCAGCGTGACGCTCTTTGACCAGACGCGCACCTATGATGCAGTAGGCAATGTCAGTACGGTGAATACAACGCTGCCAACAGGCACCGATAATCAGATGTACTGCTATGATGAGCTGAATCGCACGACCTGGGCTGGTTCAACAGGCACCGCTCCCTGTGGGACGCTCACGGCAGGCACACTTACTGCCGCAAACTACCAACAGAGCTATGTCTTCGACACGCTCAATCGGCTCACCACTGGCCCGAGTGGGAGTGAGACCTATGGTGATCCGAATCACCTGAATGCCGTGACTAGCGCGCCAGGGTATACCGCGAGCTATGATCCAGCTGGCAATATGACCACGCGTAACGGCCAACCAATCGTGTATGATGCCTTGAGTCGTCAGACGAACTGGCAGAGCACGGCGACGAGTCCAACGCAAACCGCCACGTATGCCTATAATGGCGAAGGTGAGCGGGTCCAACAAGTGGTGGCCGATAGTGGTACCACGACCACCACCAACTATATCGGCCCGAACGAGGAGGTGAGCACCACCGGCTCGACCACAACAACGACCAAGTACTACAATGCTGGCGTGGCATCTGTAACCAATGTGAATGGGACGCTGTCCTATTTGGTCAGAGATTTCCTCGGCAGCACCACTATAGCATTGGATAATACTGGCAATGTCACCGCGACAACGTTGTATGCACCCTATGGAATGACGCGCTACAGCACGGGAACGATGCCAACGACGCGAAGCTACACGAGCATGGCAAGTGACCCCAGTGGGTTATTCTATGACCATGCGCGCTACTATGATGATGGGGTAGGCCAGTTCACATCGGCAGACACAGTGCAAGGGCCAAACCGCTATGGGTATGTTGCCGGAAATCCTGAAACATACACCGATCCGACGGGACACCTAACCTTTGCTGGGTCACATATCAATTGGGCGCGTCGGTGGCCACCCGATTGGGATGGCTGGATTAACATCAATTTCAACAATAATGACATTAATTTTTTATGGGATTTTATTTGGAGTTCGCCTGGTGTCATTCTTGGGTTGATCTGTTCAGCAGCTACTGTAGGATTTGGATCTTTCTTATGTGGTCTTCTTGGCGTCGCTGTGGGGCTGGTAGGTGTTTTGGTTGGACGTAACTACTCAGGTACCCTATAGAGTATTTTTGAGCTCAAAAGTGCTCACTATTGTCTCATCAATAGCTATTTAAAGGCCACTTTTGGACGTTTTATAAACTATTGTTAAGCTTATTGCTACTAGATGTAGTAACAAGAATCGCTAACGACACAAAATGTGGTCCTGAGTAGTTACGGTTGGACGAGCCATATGGAGTCACTTTTTTAGTGGCGTTACCGCTGGAGTTACAGTCCAAATCAGGGCCACCCACAGATGGGATTATTTCCCGATATACTGGTGGTGGGGCTGGGGATGGGGTTTTTGGGGATTGCACCGAAGTGGTGGTTTTTGGTCCTATGATCAGTATTTATCAGGCGGTTATTGGCGCTATAATGGGGTCTGAGCTTGCCCAAGGCTTTCGTTCTTCCCCCAACCTCTCGTAAATCAATGAAAGATGAAGCTGGCAGATTCCCTGCAAAGCCTGTTCTCCCCTTTCCTCATGGAAAAGAGGGAAGGGGTTGGGGATAGCCCTTACTTACACAAAAAAGCATGTTTACCTAATGCAGTGGTAGCTTTAAGGGGAGTACGTTAAGTTATTGCTACCACCAGCAAGAGTAAGGGGATGATACATGTTGTCATCCCTGCCTATCTGGAGAGGAATTATATGTCGTCGTCACGTTTATTTTGGATAAAACTCCTTCAATGGGGTGGCGCTCTCGTATTGGTATTTGTTCTAATTATACAGTTGGTATATCCATCCTCTTTCGGTATCCCTCCATCCTTGAGCCTTTGGAAGCTCGCTTTAAATAGTGTCGTGCTTATCGTCTGGATCGTTGCCTCCGGGTACTTTGGGAAGAAAATTTCATCTTCCCTTATTGCCTTCCGGCCCATCTCATCTTCCCCTATTGCCGCCCGACCCATGTCATTTTATCGGTTGTTGATAGTGAATATTACTGGATTCATTGGGCTGCTTCTTCTGATCATGATGGAGGTATTGACCGATGGTAAATCATTGGATGCTGCCGTACAGTTCGGAATTTTTATGGGCTTGTTATTCGGTATTGTACCAATTATCCAGACTTTTTTGTCCTGGTACCTTTATCGACGTCTCAAGTAACCAGCACCGATAGAGTTTTAGGCCATGCACGCTCTCTGTGCTCATGGAGCATAAAGAAGCGTTCACGCCTTTGTTCACGAAACCCTGGAAAAGAAGAAAAGCCCCATCACCTGCAACATATAATAAATAGTGTGCAGGTGCGTGAGTGCTGGCATTTAACGTCTGGCGTTCCAGAGGGTGGTGCGGGCGTCAGCACTGGAGGCATGACCTGCGTTGACGACGGTGCGCCGTAAGAAGTAGCCTCCCATCAGGACGAGCAGGGAGACAAGCAGTCCCATGCCGCCGCGTTTGGTCGGCTGTCCCTGACTGGTATGTTGTCGGGGTTGCTTTGATCCTGCGATGAGCATGAGCGTTTGGAGCAGCCAGGGAAGGATCAGGCCGCCACCAAACATCATGGTCCAGAAGGTCGGCCCCTGTTCTTTGGGTTCGCTGCCTACCAGCGCCTTTGCGGTGCGGCCCGCTGTGCGTAGATAGGTGAGCAGGCAAGTGATCTCAATCAACATATTGGCCCATTCGATCTTTTCCAGCTTATACAATGTCTTCGCAGGTGCTCCTATGATACGCAGGATGACCGAGATCAGGGCGGTGCTGGTCGAGAAGGCCGATGAGACAAACAGCGCTCCCAGCATCTTGCTGCGCGACCAGACGGGAATACTGGTCACTGTGAGCAGTACGCCAGTATAGCCTCCCAGAAAGACTCCGAAGATGCTGCCAGGTATGGCAAGTAGCTTCAATGGGATGCGTGAGAGCAAGCGTGTTCCCCACCATCTGCCCAATAGTCCATCGTGTGATGCCTGTACCATAGCGGTGATGCCGCTAAAGCCTGAGAAGGTTAACAATCCCCAGACGCCCATCGACATGGGTGACTTGAATTTAAAGACGCGCAACATGTTCAAGAATTTTTCGGGACGACCCAGATCTTTGATCAAGAGCGGTGGACAGGGGAGCAGGGCCAGCAGGGAGGCGTAGTAGCCCACCCGGGCGACGATGCGATCCTCTTTTTTGCCAAAGAGCGTGGCGATACTGGCTAAGACATAGCTGCCCGCCGCCAGTCCGCCCATAAAGAAGTACCAGATGATTTCCCAACTCCAGAGCGGCGCCTTGACAGCAGGATAATCAAAATAGGTCTTCTCTTTGAGCTCGCTGATGGAGTCAGGTGTATAGCCAGTGGTCAGGCTGGCGAGCCTCTCCAGCAACGTTGATTGATGTGGGATTGGCTCTATCGCTGATGTGTGACTATGTGTTTTATTGATGAACGCTTCATCGGTTGGCGCTCGTTCTGTTTTTTCATGCTGTGTATCTCGCATACATTTCCTCTCCCGCGCTATTCTTGTTTAAAGAAGAATGTCCCGATCAGACCCATCACGGCGGCGGTGACGATGACGCCGAGTGAAGTCGGCAAGACATGATTGCTGGGACGCGCTGGATTGCTGGGTAGGTTGTAGGTTTCTGGCTCATCGAGGAGCAGGAAGAATGAATTTAATCCCCCCTCCAGAATTTTATCATCCGCTCCATACAAGCGTGCATCCGTCAGACCGCGTTCCTGGAGAAATCCCAGCCGCTCTTGCGCATCTCTTTTGAGCTGTTCTACCTCGCCAAACTGGATCGAATCAGTGGGACAGGCTTTGGCGCAGGCTGGTTTCATCCCATCTTTCAAACGGTCATAGCAGAGGGTACATTTATGCGCCTGCCCATCGCCTTCAGAATCGCGGGCGATGACATCAAAGGGACAGGCCACTACGCAATAGCCGCAGCCATTACAGATATCCTGTTGCACGTAGACCGTATCGAATTCGGTATGGATGATGGCTCCTGTGGGACAGGCTTCCTGGCAGGGAGCATTGGCGCAGTGTTTGCAGACATCGCTACGCATCAGCCAGCGATCAGTGCTGAAGAATGGCAGGGCTGTACCGGTAGGTGTCCCGGCCAATTCCGGCAATGCTGAGAGATCCATGCCCATTTGGGGTACCGGTGTATCCATTTCGAATAGTGGTAGCTTCAGCACTTTCTCATCTGATGCGTTGACATGTGGGATACGGCGCTCGATCTGCTCGATAAACTGGACATGACGCCAGGTTGTAGCGCCCAGGCTTTGGGTATTATCATAGCTGGTTCCCGTCCACTCAGGTGTGGTGGCGGGCAACTGGTTCCATTGTTTACAGGCAATCTCGCAGGCTTTACAGCCGATGCAGAGACTGGTATCCGTGAAGAAGCCCATCTTTGGCTGCTCGGGGAGCGGTTTTTCCTTCTTGAAGGGAGCCAGCAGTTGTGTTAACTGCTGAACTCTCTCCGTGATGGGCGTCGCCGAGACTTGCCCATTATGATCTGACATTGTCAGTGTTCCTTCCTTCCTACGTTGTGCTCGCTTGAGGAAAGGCGCCCGGGGCGTATATCGCAGAGAAACGCCTTGGCTTCCTCGATACTGACATTCGGTTCAAGCACTGAATGCGTCAGGTCATTGGTGATGCTGCCTGTACTCTTGCCCTGGAAACCCCAGTGGAACGGCAGTCCGATCTGATGAACGATGCGTCCACGAATGCGTAGTGGGCGTAAGCGCCGTGTCACCATCGCACGCGCCTCGATCTCACCCCGAGGGGTTCGTAGTACCATCCATCCTTTATCCACAATATTGCGCTCTTGTGCGAGTTCGGGACTGATCTCAGCGAATAAGGATGGCTGGAGCGCGTTCAGCCAGGGCATCCAGCGTGTCATCGGTCCACTGACATGATGTTCGGTGAGCCGATAGGTGGTGATGACAAAAGGATAATTTGGATCTCCCAATTCGATTAAAACATTGTCTTTGCGGTCGCGATGATACTTGGCCGCTGGATTGCTTTGCTGTTTGTACAACGCGTTCTGAACCGGCGACTCGATGGCCTCGTAATGGGCCGGGAGTGGACCATCCTTGAGACCTGTTGGTGCATAGAGCCAGGCGCGTCCATCGGGCTTCATAAAGAAGGGATCGGTACCAGCAATTGCATCCATCCCGGTTGAGTCGGGGGCGGGCCGATAATCGGGAGCCTTATCCGGTGGAAAATCGGGAATATCGTTGCCGACCCATTTGTGCTGTTCAGCATCCCACCAGATGTGCTTTTTGCGTTCTGACCATGGCTTGCCAGCGGGATCTGCTGAGGCGCGATTATAGAGAATACGCCGGTTGGCGGGCCAGGCGAAGCCCCAATCCAGATTCATCTTGCCATCACTGATCCGCGACGCGGCCCGATTCCTGCCCGGTTCTGGATAGACACCACTATAGATCCAGGAGCCACAGGCGGTACTCCCATCGGTCTTTAGCGCGGTAAAGGTTGGTACATGTGGCGCGTTATGCAAGTCATACTGTGTCACCTGCCCATCTGAATTGGTTTGGGTCACATAGTAGCCATTCACCTCTTTCAGCACCAACTGGGCATCTGGCTCATCGGTGAGATGCGAGTCTGGTTGAGGCTCCTCCATCTCATAATCCCAGGTCAAATTGAGCAAGCCCTGGTCCCGGGGGGCGGTACTGTCAGCATAAAGCTTTTTGAGCCGCTTGCCAAGTTGATAGATCAGCCAGAGATCCGAGCGCGCATCCCCGGGAGGATCGATAGCTTTATCACGCCATTGCAGCAAGCGTTGGGTATTGGTAAAGGTACCCTCTTTCTCCGTTGAGGCCGCGGCTGGCATGAAGAAGACCTCGGTTTTAAGCGTTGCCGGATCTACCTTTTCCCCATTGGTCCCTTTATACCAGAAGGCCGCCGACTCAACCTCATAGAGATCCCCAACTACCATCCAATCGAGTTGAGCCAGGGCTTTGCGTTGCATTCGCGCATTGGTACTCCCCGCAGCAGGATTCTGGCCCAGCAGGAAGTAGCCTTTGACTTTGCCATCCAGCATGGCGTAACTGGTATTGATATGGGAATGATCACCGGTAATCTTAGGAATCCAGTGATAGCCCCAATCGTTGTCAGCGGTCGCAGCGTCTCCATACCAGGCTTTGAGTAGACTGATGATATAGGATGGCACATTGGACCACCAGCCGAGTTTTTGGCCGGTGACATCAATATATTCTTGCAGGGTTTGCTGTGTATTTTTATGTACATGCTTATCCTGCCGTGCGCCCCAGGTGGTTGAGGTTGGCTCATGCTGAGATTCAGGTTTTGTACTGAGCATTTCAGCGGGCTGGGGCATATAGCCCGCAAGCAGATCATAGAGCGTCGGCACATCGGTTGAACCCTGGATCGAGGCATGGCCGCGTAAGGCCAGCACGCCGCCGCCTGGCCGTCCCATATTGCCCAATAGGAGTTGCATAATCGAGCCTGCGCGAATGATCTGTACACCCTTGGATTGCTGTGTCCAACCTACGGCATAACACAGTGTACTCGTACGCTCGCGTCCCGAGTTCTCGACCAGCGCCTGGACGACCTGTAACCATTCTTCACGCGATACTCCGCACTCAGATTCTACCAGTTCTGGTGTATAGCGGGCGAAATGGCGTTTCATAATCTGCAACACACACTGTGGATTTTGCAGGGTCGGATCGGTTAAGGGCTTATCATACTCATCGCGTTGATAATCCCAACTTTCCTGATTCGAGTACGTCCCGCTTGCGGGATCGAAGCCAGAGAAGAGGCCATTCAGGTCCTCTGTATCCTGGAAATCCTCGCGGATTAGCATCGGCGCGTTGGTATAATTCACGACATAGTCATGGAAGTATACTTGATTTTCAAGCAGATAGTGAATAATCGCGCCCAGAAAGACGATATCTGAGCCTGCGCGTGTAGACACATAGAGATTCGACACTGCGGATGTGCGTGAGAAATGTGGATCGACATGGATGATCTTTGCTCCACGATCTTTTGCTTTCATCACATTCGCAAAGCCAACTGGATGGGCCTCCGCCATATTACTACCCATAATCAGGATGCAGTCGCTATTGACCAGATCCTGAGGAAAAGATGTGGCCCCGCCACGTCCTAGTGTTGTACCCAGACCGGGCACTGTAGAACTGTGTCATATCCGGGCCTGGTTCTCGATCGATACGATGCCTAAGCCAGCGTTAAAGAGCTTCTTGATCAGATAATTCTCTTCAATATCCAGTGTTGCGCCACCCAGCGAGGCAATGCCCTGGGTCTGATTGATCACACGACCATCGTCGAGGCGTTCGACAAAGGTCTCATCGCGTGTCTTTTTCACACGTTGCGCAATTTGATCCAGTGCCCATTCCGAGGATTTGACTTCCCAATGATCGCTATAAGGAGCGCGATAAAGCACCTGAGTCGTACGACTGGCATTAACTGTATACTGGAAGGTCGCTGATCCTTTTGGACAGAGCGTGCCATGGTTAATAAAGCTATCGGGATTGCCCTCGATATCAATAACCTTCCCATTCTTCACATAGACATTCAGCCCGCAGCCAACAGCGCAATAGGGGCAGACGCTATGGACTACCTTTGCATCGCGGATACGTGGAGCCTTCTCGCGACTCTCCTTACTGAATGGTTGAACGCGCGAACCAATCTCCATTAAATTTGAGAGCATTGGCAATGCGCGCACTGAGCGATTTGCTGGTTCATGCATAGCTAAAACCTCTTCGTACAGCTTTTATCTCAACAATAAGTTATGGCTTTTTCTCTTATACTATCTCTATATTGTACCATGTCGATGGGCAAGAAGATGCACGTATCCTCCAAACGAGCTATCAACCCACTCAAATTCGCATCCCACCATTTCTAACAGACTGACTCTATCCTGTTTGACAATCCAGGTTTTCATACCTCGATAGTAGTGTTTTATTATTCTATGTATACTAAAAAATAGCCTCCATCTTTTTACCTGCATTATAATGCTGAGTTTGTAAACTCAAAATCGGATGAACCACCGTGGCATACTACGTACCTTAGTACTAATCTCTAAGCCTTCTAAGCTTTCTAAGCATATACTTATCTTGCTAAACAAATTCTCATACGCTATACTAGCTTCAAGAGACAGAATGAGTAAGAAAAACACACTGCAATATGCATTGATATAAGTATGGTAGGTATGTCTTTTATGGCATACATAAGTTAGCTAGAAAATTATAGAAGGGTCTACTGTTATCGCATGGAAACGCCTCAAAAAGGAAACCGGGAAACACCAAACTCCGATACACAAAATTCAACTCCGAAAGTAACGAAAAAGCGCAGCTTTCTTGCGCGTTACAGTCTTCCTATTGCGCTCATTATAGTGGGAGTGCTGCTACTGGGAATCGTCGGAGCTCGTTGGGTTGCCCTTTCGCAGGGTGCCGCTGCCGTTCAGGAGCGGCCCATTAGTGATGTCCTCAATATGGCAGATCGTCACCAATTAAAATCAGCCATTCTCAATGGTAACGACGTCACTGCTACCAGCGGAAACGGTTTACAGTATCATGCCGTCAAGGAAGATGGGCAGTCGGTAACAGAAATATTTCGTCATGATGGCGTTCAGGTTGGCATTGATACCAATCAACCGGCTCAGTGGGTACAGGGTGGAGTCGGTTTAGTGCTGGTTCTCCTGGTGCTTGGTTTGTCTTTTGTATTTTTGCGCCGTAATGGCCTGGGGGGACAGGCGATGCCTTTTGCGCGTTCAAAGGCCAAACGTTTTTCTGAGTCCCGTCCTACCGTCCTCTTTAAGGATGTGGCTGGCGTGGAAGAGGCCAAGACTGAGCTAGAGGAAATTGTTGAATTTTTGAAGCGTCCCGAGCGCTTTACTTCGATGGGCGCGCGCACTCCGAAGGGTGTATTGCTGGTAGGCGCGCCTGGTACTGGTAAGACCTTGATTTCACGCGCTGTGGCCGGTGAGGCTGGCGTGGCATTCTATAGTGTGAGTGGCTCTGAATTTGTAGAGATGTTTGTCGGTATTGGTGCGGCCCGTGTGCGTGATCTGTTTAAAGAAGCCAAATCCCATGCCCCCTGCATCATCTTTATTGACGAGATCGATGCGGTTGGTCGTCAGCGTACCAATTCTGGCATGGGTGGTAACGATGAGCGTGAGCAGACCCTGAACCAGTTGCTGGTTGAGATGGATGGTTTTGATAAGAACTCGAATGTCGTGGTGATTGCTGCCACGAACCGTCCCGATGTCCTTGATCCAGCTCTGTTGCGTCCCGGTCGCTTCGATCGGCGCGTGATGCTGGACGCTCCCGATATTCGTGGGCGTCAGGCAATTTTGGAGGTCCATGCCGCTGACAAGCCGATGGCTGAAGGTATCACCATGGCGGATCTGGCTCGTCAAACGGCTGGCTTCTCGGGTGCGGATCTGGCAAATCTATTGAATGAGGCGGCCCTGCTGGCTGCTCGCAAAGGTTTCACTGAAATCGGCAAAGTCGAGTTAGAAGAGGCGATCCTGCGAGTGATGGCTGGTCCTGAGCGCAAGAGCCGTATTATGACCGATGCTGAAAAAGCTATCATTGCCTATCACGAGGTTGGACACGCGATTGTGATGCGTTCGGTACCTGGTGCTGATCCTGTGCATAAAGTATCGGCGATTGCGCGTGGTATGGCTCTGGGTATCACTGTTCAGGCCCCCGCTGAGGACCGCTATCTGCTCCGTCGTTCCGAATTGCTGGCCAAACTGGCTGGCGCAATGGGTGGCCGGGCGGCTGAAGAGATCACCTTTGGCGATGTAACGACCGGTGCCAGCCAGGATATCGAATATGTCACCAATATCGCACGCCGCATGGTCTGTGAGTTTGGTATGTCCCCACTTGGCAACATTGCTTTAAAGGCTGATGCAGAAGGCAATAGTTTCGTGGGTGCCGAACTGGCAGCTAAAATTGATAAAGAGGTCTCAATCCTGATCGATCAAGCCTACGAGAAAGCATTAACGGTACTGCGCGAAAAGCAGGATCGTTTGATCTTGATTGCTGAGCATCTGATCCAGGTTGAAACCATTGATGGAGCGGAATTAGATCGCATGTTGTTTGCCGCATGACCCGCACATTTATTGCCCTTAACATGAATAAAGCTATGCAGAGCCACCTGTCTGGAGTGATCCAGCAGGTGGCAACTGTTCTTCCTGAACTGCGCTGCGTAGATGCCAGCAATATTCATCTTACGCTGGCCTTCCTGGGCGAATTGGATGATGAGCAACTTGCCGCAGCCGCAGCAGCCACACAAGAAGCCGCCCAGCAAGCAACTTCTTTTACCTATCGCCTGACAGGCCTGGGGATTTTTGGTTCTCCGCGTCAACCCAGAGTACTCTGGATGGGATTGCAGGAGCCCACAGGATCGTTAACGCGTCTGCATGCCTCATTATCCCACAGCCTCATACAACGTGGCTTCTCAGTCGATTCACGGCCATTCTCGCCTCATCTCACGCTAGCACGGGGGAAAGCGCCCTTGAATCCTGAAGCGCAAAGCGCCCTGCAAAAGCTCCTTTCAGGCACCGCACCATCCAGACAAAGTTATCCCGCCACCTACCTTCACGTCATGAAAAGCCAGTTCACTCCCGCCGGAGTAAAATATAGCAGCCTGCACAGCTACCCATTAAAGCCACAATAATGGGAAAATATGAAGGAAAACGTAGGTGCGGCCCGACGTCGCAACGGAGGTCCGCTTTCTCCTTGCTCGTACGATAATCTTCCCAAAACAGATGTTGGGGATCGAAGTGCATGTTTATGTTTTCCATTAATGGGGAGGATTTTTGTTGAGGGATGTTATTCCTATTTGGAATTATATCCATCAAGTATACCATAAAGTTGTCTTTGGAATCAAGACTTGATAGGGCAAAAGTATGTGTTAATCATACATAGCTTTCCGTTTGCTTGTGTACGCTTTCTCCAGACATCGCTTCAGATGCCTTCTTGAGGGTTGACAAGCATTCCACAGGTGGTGTATCCTCGAAAACATCAAAGACATATTCCAGAATGATCTGGCAATGATGCCTGATGGTCTTTCTGCAATATCGTAAAAACACTTAAACTATTTGTTTTGTGCCTTGATGCACGGCAAAGATTATGACGGGAGTAAGAGCAATGATGGCGATGTCACGAGGAAAGGGAGCCGCAAAAAATAACGGCCAGGGTCCCTCTCGACATATGCCCTGCTCTATGCCCGCGCAGCCTATGTGCGCGTTCGCCGCTGCCGCAGGTGCAGTGATTCTCTTGATTAAAACCGACGTTGTAACGTCGGTTTCTTTGTTTGTGCTCATACACTTGTTGGTTCCCGTCTCCCTTATTGCCGGACTTGTGGTCCTTATTAGCCTCCTCCTTACGGGCCTTACCGGACTCGTTGGGCTAGAGAGTCTGGTAGGGCTAAACATTGAGCCAATCACAAGCAGTGCACAGGGAGATTAAGCGGGAGCAACGGAGCCACCCAATCCAAAGAAGGTATCCTTACGAGGACCTCCCAGCATGGGAGGTTCTCTTTTTTATGATCGAATGTTTTCAGGAGGAATTATGGCAATCGCTGCAAAGGATATTCAGCAAGCGGGCACGGCCAATCAGACCGGTCAGCAGAATGACGAAATTCGCGAATTAACAGGTACTGAAATCATGTGTGAAGTGCTTGTGCGTGAGGGTGTTGATGTATTGTACGGCTATCCCGGTGGCGCAATCATGCCATTCTATGATGCGCTGACATCCTATCCTGCCCTCCATCATGTTTTGACACGCCATGAGCAAGGGGCTTCGCATGCGGCTGATGGTTATGCCCGTGCCACTGGTAAAGTTGGCGTCTGCGTCGCTACGAGCGGCCCTGGCGCGACTAATCTGGTAACTGGTCTGGCAACTGCCTTCATGGATTCGGTTCCCGTCGTTGCGCTGACCGGTCAGGTGGCGCGCGCCTTTCTGGGTCGAGATGCTTTCCAGGAGACAGATATCCTGGGTGTGACCCAGCCGATTACCAAGCATAATTTTCTGGTGCGCAATATTGAAGAACTGGCTCCCATCATGCATGAGGCTTTCCGCATCGCACGCAGTGGCCGCCCGGGCCCGGTCCTGGTTGATGTGCCAAAGGATGTGCAGAATGCGAAGGCCGTCTATCGTGCTGACGACCATATTACCTCCGAGGAATATTTGGATAGCCTGGCTGCTCATACGCAGGCTCCAGCCCAGCATCTCTTGCTAGAGGCGGCAGAATTGATTGCGCAGGCGAAACGTCCCATTATTCTGGCCGGACATGGCATTATCCTCTCTAAAGCCTATGCTGAATTGAAGGCGTTCGCGGAGAAGACATCTATTCCCGTGATTACCACGCTGCTGGGATTAAGCGCGTTTGCGGATACGCATCCATTGCATATCGGTATGCCTGGGATGCATGGTCCAGCCCATACCAATCGTTCTATTGGCGAGGCTGATCTGCTGGTGGCGGTTGGCATGCGTTTTGATGATCGCGTAACCGGTGATGTCAAGCAGTTTGCCACCCGCGCCAAACTGATCCACATTGATATTGATGCCTCAGAGATACATAAGGTAAAGGCCGCGACGGTGCCGATTGTTTCCGATGCTCGCGTGGCCCTGACCGCTCTGACGGAAACTGTTCAGCCCGCTGATCGTAGTGCCTGGCTGCAAGAGATTCGCTCCTGGGAGGCTGCCAATGATGAGCGTGGCCGCCAGATTAAGCGCAATGATGATATTCCCGATCCCATCAGCATTTTGAGCGCTATTCATAAAGAAACCGACGGCGAGGCGATTGTGGTCTCTGATGTTGGTCAGCATCAAATGTGGACAGCCCGTTTCTATGAGTGGACACGCCTGAATAGCCATATCACCTCCGGTGGCCTGGGGACGATGGGCTTCGCGTTACCCGCCGCGCTCGGCGTCAAGATGGGTATGCCCGATGCTCCGGTATGGGCCGTGGCTGGTGATGGTGGTATTCAGATGAATATCCAGGAACTGGCAACCTTGCAGCAAGAGGGAGTGACGATCAAAGTCGCGATCATGAATAATGGCTATCTGGGTATGGTGCGCCAGTGGCAGCAATTCTTCCATTCCCGCAATTATTCCGAGACGCCGATGACTGGTCCCGATCATGTGAAACTGGCAGACGCGTACGGCCTTAAAGGTATCCGCGTGAAGAGACGCGAAGATGTAGAGAGCGCCGTTCGCGAGGCTATGGAAACCCCCGGCACAGTGATTGTGGAATTTATTATTGAGCCTGAAGCGAATGTTTACCCAATGGTTGCTCCGGGTAATGGCATTACTGACATGATTGAAGAGACAACGGTGCAGGAGAACGCTGAAAATGAGTAATTCTACTATCGCTACAACTATCCGCCCGCATCATACGAATGCACCGCAAGGTACAGAGAAATCCTATACATTAATCGTTAGGGTTGTTGATCGTCCGGGATCTGTGGATCGTGTGGTTGGCGTGTTGCGCCGCCGGCGCTCGCTCCTGCAATCCCTTACCCTGCTCCCTGACCAACAGTCGGGTGTTTTCCGTATCACGGCGCAGGTACAGGATGCCGAAGTGGTGATCGAGCATTTGATTGAGCAGCTTCGCAAAATTATAGATGTCACGGACGTGTATGATAGCGCTACACGCCCGAGCCTGACCCGTGAACTTGTATTGGTCCAGGTTGCCAGCAATGGCGAGACTGCCCGTTCCGCGGTGGCGGCCGGGCAGCAAGCCGGCGCAACAGTCGTTGCTACGACTGCTGAAGCAGTGACCTTTGAACTGGTTGGCTCTGCCGCGCAGGTTGAGCAACTGATTACAGCACTGCAACCTTACAGCATTCTTGAGATTGCGCGCTCAGGTGGTGTTGTTCTCTCAGGTAATGTGGTAGGTAAGTAGGTCTTATCGATCTTCAGAATGAAGATCATATTTGATACAGCAAGATAGAGGAGTAAAAGAGATGGCAAAAGTTTTATATGATGCCGATGCAAATTTAGCGCTTCTTCAGCAGAAGCGTATCGCGATCATTGGCTATGGCAGCCAGGGTCATGCGCATGCGTTGAACTTGAAGGATAGTGGCTGTGATGTGGTCGTTGGTCTACCAGCGGGCAGCAAGAGTCGCGCGAAGGCCGAAGCCAATGGCCTGCGTGTCCTCTCCGTTGCCGATGCCGCTCAGCAAGCTGACGTGATCATGATCCTGATTCCTGATGAACTGCATCGCGAAGTCTTCGAGAAAGATATTCGTCCAGGATTGGCTGCCGGTAAGTTGTTGATGGTGGCTCATGGCTTCAGCCTGCATTTCTCGCAGATTGTCCCGCCCGCCGATATCGACGTTGCCATGGTTGCGCCAAAGAGCCCTGGTCATATGGTGCGCCGGGTTTATGAAGAGGGCGCTGGCGTGCCTTCACTCTGGGCTGTCTTCCAGGATGCAACTGGCAATGCGCAGGCACTCACCCTGGCCTATGCTCGTGGTATCGGTTCAACCCGCGCCGGTGTCTTGCAGACCACCTTCAAAGAAGAGACTGAGACCGATCTGTTCGGCGAGCAGGCTGTCCTATGTGGCGGCGTCTCTGCTCTGATCCAATCCGGTTTTGAGACCCTGGTTGAGGCTGGCTATCAGCCCGAAGTTGCTTATTTCGAGTGCTTGCATGAAATGAAGTTGATTGTTGACCTGATGTATCAGGGCGGTATCAGCTATATGCGCTATTCGATCAGCAATACTGCCGAGTATGGTGATTATGTTACTGGTCCCCGCATCGTCACTGATGAAACACGTGCGGAAATGCGCCAGGTCCTCAAAGAAATCCAGAATGGCACTTTCGCGAGAAACTTCATTCTGGAGAATCAAGCTGGCCGTCCTGGCTTACAGGCTATGCGTCGTGCCGGTGCCGAGCATCAGATCGAGAAGGTCGGTCGCGAATTGCGTTCAATGATGCCCTGGCTGAAATCGGAGCAGGCTGAAAAGGCCGAATCCACCAAGTAACTACTGAAGGAAGATGAGACCTGCTGGCCTCATCTTCCCTGCGACACATCAAGGAGGGAACATAGCATGGGAGATCCAGCCGTAGTAAAGATTTTTGATACAACGTTGCGCGATGGTGAACAATCCCCGGGCGCGACTTTGACTACCAGTCAGAAACTCCAGGTTGCCGCTCAGCTTGAGCGTCTACAGGTTGATATTATTGAAGCCGGTTTCCCCGCCGCCTCGCCTGGCGATCTTGCGGCGGTCAAAGCAATTGCACAACAGGTTCACGGTGTTGCGGTCGCGGGCCTTGCGCGCGCCCATCGCAATGATATCGATGCCGTCTGGGAAGCTGTGCGCACTGCTGATCTTCCAGTTATTCATATCTTCCTTGCTACCTCCGATATTCACCTCCAACATAAGCTGCATTTGAGTCGCGAGGATGCGCTGCAGCGCGTACGGGATATGGTTTCTTATGCGCGCAGTCTCTGTCCGATGGTTGAGTTTTCCGCTGAGGATGCGACCCGCAGTGATCGCGATTATTTGTGTCGCGTGCTGGAGTGTGCTATTCAGGCGGGTGCAACCACGATCAATGTGCCGGATACGGTTGGCTATACCTTTCCGCATGAATATGAATCCCTGTTCCGCATGTTGCGTGAGCGTGTACCAGGGATGGATCAGGTGACGTTGAGTGCTCATTGTCATGATGATCTGGGGATGGCAACGGCCAATACCCTGGCTGCGATTCGAGGCGGTGCGCGTCAGGTTGAGGTTACTATCAATGGATTGGGTGAGCGGGCTGGCAATACCCCTCTTGAAGAGGTGGTGATGGCTTTGCGGACTCGCCCTGACATGTTTGCTCATGTGGATACACGTATTAATGCTCAGGAATTGCTGGCAACCAGTCAAATGGTGAGTCAACTCACAGGTATTATTGTGCAGCCGAATAAGGCGATTGTTGGGAGTAATGCCTTTGCGCACGAATCTGGCATTCACCAGGATGGGATGCTCAAGCATCGCATGACCTATGAGATTATGACACCGCAATCGGTGGGTTGGACTGATACTAATCTGGTTCTGGGCAAGCACTCAGGACGCCATGGTTTGGATGCTCGTTTGCGTCATCTGGGGCATCAATTGACTGCTGAGCAACTTCAGTCTGCCTATAGTCGTTTCATTTCGCTTGCCGATCAGAAAAAAGCGATTACCGATGCCGATCTCATCTATATTATTGAGAGCGGCGAAGAAACTCCTGCTGCCATTTAATGGTAGCAAGCCGCAGGTCGCGACTATCCTCTTTTTACAGCTTTTCTTTTTCACAGCAGAGAGAACAGGTGAAAAAGAAAAGCTGTTCCTGGAAAGCAATCCGTGCGCAAAAGTACCTACTGTTGCGTAGGGGATATGGTGACTTCAACTCTTGTTGGGTTTTTCTGCTTTCTGTTATGATTATGAAAATATGTTTAATTGGTTTTGCCAATAGTGCTGCATGATCCTACTGTTCTATCACCATGCGTTTCTGTGCTCAGTACTACCGATGACTTTTGGTAGTGATGTTCGCCTGACGACTGCATCTAATGATAAAATGGATGGATCAAGAAAGGATGAACATGCACTCTTCATCAGAAAGGCAGGTAGCCGGCGATGGCACTGGTATTACCTGTTTCAGTAATAGTCTTAACTCCAGCAACGTCCGCTAATTTAGGACCGGGCTTTGATAGTCTGGGTCTGGCGTTACAACTCCACAATCGTTTTGAGGTGGAGGAGTGGGGAGATGATCCAGAGCATCCGCTCATTGAAGTGCTTGGCGCACTGGGAGCGGGACTCACTACCGAGCCTGATAATATGTTTTTCCAGGCTTTTGCGCTCGTGTTTCAACGCTTGCAGCTACCGGTTCCCGCTGTACGTATTCGTATGACAATCAATATTCCTCATGGTTGTGGCCTTGGTAGTAGCGCTACGGCAGTGGTGGGTGGTTTGATGGCGGCCAATGAATGGGTGCGCCCTCTGGGTCTGGCGGTAGCAAAAGAGGATCTCCTGGGTCTGGCGGTAGAGGCAGAGGCTGGTAACCATCCAGATAATGTGGCTCCTGCTCTCCTGGGTGGACTGGTGGCGACGACTAGCCGTGATGGTGAATTTCAAGCAATTAAAACCAAATTCCCTGATGACCTGCGGGCGGTGATATTCACGCCCTCTTTCCCTATGGATACTGTCGCTGGTCGTAAGCTCTTGCCTGCAAGTTATTCGAAGGCGGATGTGACCTTTAATACTGGAGGGGTCGCGCTGCTCTTAACGGCGTTACAAACGGGTCGGTATGAGCTGATTGGCGAGGCTATGCAGGATCGTTTGCATCAGCCTTATCGTCAGGTACTTTTCCCCGCGATGCCTGATATTATCAACGCTGCTGTTGGTGCTGGGGCGCATGGCGCTTGCCTTTCTGGGGGCGGTTCATCTCTTATCGCATTTGCCAGTTCTCATTTCCATGATGTGTTGCACGCGATGCAAAATGCCGCGCGCGACGCCGGGATCAGTGGAACGGGCAGACTTTTACGTGCGGATCAGAATGGGGCACGGGTAGTGAAAACTTCTCGGAGCCGCATACGAAAGGAAGTCAGTGCGCGCTATGGCGATCAATTCTACTGGTCTCCGGCCAGACCGGGAAGCGGACGATAATCTTCATTCGTCGCTCCCAACTCCTGCGTCCGACGTGGTTGAAGCTCTTGCTTCAGCCTCGCTGCGTTGTGTAGAGTGTGCAACCCTTTATCCAGCGCTTGAGGTGGGTCAACCACCGCGCTATCGCTGCGATTGTGGGGGGGTATTGGATGTCGAAATGGATTTTCATCTGCCACAGCAGGGAAATCCGGTGAAGCCAAATCCAGCGGCCCTGCGTTATGGTTTGGGGCCAGAGGTGGATGGAGGCACTCCTACTGCTGGCTCTCCCTGGCGACAAGTTTTTGATGAGCGAGCCGCTAATCCTCCCATCTGGTCAATTAGTTCTGATAAGATGCTGCTCGATAATAGTGGCGTCTGGCGCTACCGCGAGTTGATTTTACCCGCGCCTGAACGCTTTGTGGTGACGCGTCCAGAAGGCAATACAGGCCTGTATCCAGTGGGTATCGAGAATACCGCCTCTGGTCGTGCGGGCCATCGCCAGATTGGGGCATATGCTGGTCTGGAGCGTTTTTTCCTTAAGCATGAGGGGGAAAATCCCACAGGTAGCTTTAAAGATCGCGGTATGACGGTTGGTGTGACGATGGCGAATATGCTGGGGGCAAAGGCGGTCGCCTGTGCCTCAACTGGCAATACTTCAGCCTCGTTAGCTTCCTATGCTGCGCAGGCCGGTTTAGAAGGTATTGTCTTCTTGCCTGCGGGTAATGTCTCGGCCGGTAAATTAGCGCAGTCATTAGCCTATGGTGCCAGAACGGTTCAGATCGATGGGGATTTTGACGATGCGATGCGTCTGGTCGAACAGGTCTGTAATGAACTTGGCATTTATCTGCTCAACTCGCTCAATCCTTTCCGGGTCGAAGGACAGAAGGCGATTGGCTTTGAGATCTTGCAGCAATTAGATTGGCAGGCTCCCGATTGGCTCGTCTTGCCAGCCGGAAATCTGGGCAATACCTCGGCCATCGGCAAAGCTTTCCGTCAGGCATATAATCTGTCATTGATCAGTCATATGCCAAGGATCGCCTCGATTCAGGCCGCCGGTGCCAATCCTTTTTACAAGAGCTTCAAGCAAGGATTCGCGCAGCGCGAGTCTGTGCAGGCAGACACAGTCGCCACCGCCATTCGCATTGGCAATCCTGTCAGTTATACGCGTGCCCGCCGTGTGATTGAAGAATCGGATGGCATTGTCGAGCAGGTGACTGATGAGGAAATTCTGGCCGCCAAAGCGGTGATTGATCGCGCTGGCATCGGGTGTGAACCTGCATCCGCTACGACTCTGGCAGGCGTCCGTAAATTGGTAGCACAGGGTATTATTAAACGTGACGAGCAAGTCGTCGGCATCTTAACTGGCAATCTGCTCAAAGATAGTAAAACAGGCATCCCTCAAACCGTCGCTGGAGGATCTGTTAAAGCTACCATCGAGGCTGTCAGGAGTGTGCTGTTGTAATGAACGTTGACACGCAAAAGAATTTTGTAGCTACAGCCCCTCATCAGGAACAGTCTGGCCGCTTTTCATCTCTGCTAAGGATGTTGCTCAATTCCTGGGAGATATATGCCATTCTCCTGATTGCTGCTTTCTTACGTTTGTATCGTATTAGCACGACCGAGTTCGATGCTGATCAAGCAAACATCTTTGCTATGGCTTACAATGCTGTAAGTCATGGCCATCTGGTCGCAACCAGTAATATTGCCTCGATTGGTATTATCAATCCACCTGCTATCATTTATGCCTTAATGATCCCTGCCGCTTTTAGCGCGAATCCCATTGGGGGAGCTATTCTAACCGCTCTACTGGCTATTGCTGCGATTCTCTTAACCTATATTATGACGCGTCGCTATTATGGGCGTCTGGCAGGCACCCTGACCGCACTCTTGTATACTTTCGCGTCTGTGCCGATCTTTTATGCGCGCTTTATGTGGAATCAGAACATGTTATTGTTCTTTGTGCCACTGCTTTTCTGGTTCCTCTATCGAGGAGTTGTTGCGCGTCGTTCAAACTGGCTCTTTCCGTCAGTGATTCTGCTTGCGTTGTTGTTACAATTCCATGCCTCCAGTATCGTGCTGGCTGCCTCGATTATCGTTGCATGGTTGTTGGCGCCGCGAAAAACCTGGCACTGGTACGATATTGTACTCAGCCTGGTTGGCATTCTTGTGCTCTATTCTTCCTATATCCTGTGGCTCTTCCATTCGCATTTTCAGGATATTCATATATTGTTATCCACTTCATCGCATAAAGTACTTATCGACGCACAGGCTCTCTTTTTCTATCTCCAATTACTGGGTCCCTTCTCAAGTCCACCTGCGTATAATCCTCATGCCATCCTGTATCCTTACTGGTCGGCTTTTACCTGGATTGAACCTGTTATGACGCTACTCCTGGTAGGGGGCATCCTGTTGATGATGTTTCGTATCATCTGGTCACCAGTTGCTATAAGGACACAGCATACGCGTCGCACGGTAGTGGGGAGTTTGCTCCGCTGGTGGTCAGAGCTACGCGCCTCACCTGAGCGTTGCGGCTATTGTATCCTTCTTTCCTGGCAAATTATTCCCTTGCTGTACTTGACGCGTCATAATATTGTATTGCATGAGCACTACTTTATCATGTTTATGCCGGGACCTTTTATGCTCGTAGGCATTTTTGTGGCTAAAATAGTGGATTGGACGCGCAGGCAGGGTCGGATTTCTGGCAAAGCCGTTCTCCGTTGGGGGGTACTGGCACTCTCGCTTGTGCTAATTCTGGCTCAGGGAGTGACCGGGTGGGGATATGTATTTGATCTTACGCATGGCAATTTTGACGATGCCTATAATGTTGGAAGTTATTATAACGATCTGGCGACCTTGCAACAAACGTTGACACAGGCAGAGCAACTGGCGCAACAGCACCATTTCAACCATATCTATGTCAGTGCTGACCTTGCAACCTTTGATATGTACCAGTATCTGGTCGGACACACAAAAATTTCTACCAGTGTCTTTGCTGACTCTTGCATGGTATTGCCAGGAGTCGAGTCCGGTGGGGCGATTCTCTTAGCAACTCCCCATAATCACTGGACTACTCTCGCCGTTCATCTGGATCAAGCCACTCAGCTTGCTACCCTTCCACATCCAGGTGGGCCTTCCTTCTCTTTTTACGCCCTTCACCCTCTGGTTGCGACCCAGAACGCCAGCGATAACTACAACCAGGAAGTCAAGTTTATGGGCGTTCAGTCCCTTCCTAATGGTTCACAATCTACCGCTGTAACCCGCTGGCAAATGTTACGCTCAGCTCAGCCTGGTTATCATACCGTTTATAACTATGTGTTTAAGCGTTCCACGCAGGGCACTAACACAGCGCTAGCCCGGCGGCAATGTAGCTTTGACTCTTTGCGTGCTGGTGATCAAATTCTTGCCCCCCTGGGAAATATAACTGGCATGGCTTCAATCTTACAGGTGAGTAATTATACTACCCTGCCTGTAACGATGAACCGTACCATTTTAGGAATGTTCCCGCTGCAAATTGATACCTATAAGCAGTATGATACAGTGAATAATGTGCTGAAAGATACAAAGGGAGCCAATCATATCCCTCTGACGCCATCCAGGCCAAAAGTTAGCCCTCAAAGGGGCTGAAATAAGTTTCTTGTTTGATGGACACATCTCTCTTTTTGTGGTCACAGGGCTTTTCGGTGTACCCGAAAGTCCCGAAAGAATAAAAAGGAAGCCAGATCTTGCTAGAATAGGAAAATCATAACACCCCTATGAAAGCGAGAAATGGCTTGGATGTACCTTAACATATTCGATGGATCAGAGCAAGAGAACCAGGCATCCCTGGCGAGAGATGCTGCATCATTGTATCGGGCATTTGAACAGGTGAAAGA